>NZ_JADBQN010000043.1:0-65008 GCF_014895915.1 Enterobacter cloacae complex sp. P13B | reverse complement strand
GATTAAAGAGGTTTGGTAAGCTTCTAAACTAATTTTATTAGAATTAACTAAAGTTGCATTTTGTTGGTTAATAATAAATAAATTTTAATTTAGATTATGGTCATTCATTAATAACACTTAACATTAATTTCACATGATTAACTTTTAGCCGCTCCGGGCTATTACTGCAAGGTCCCTTCAACACTCAGGTTTTACGAAATGTCACCCAGCGTAACTTCTGCTTGTTGTCTGCGCGTTTTTTATTTTCCATCAGAACAATATACATAATTCACATAGATTCACAGCACAATAAACCTTTATTTATGGTTTGTACATGACGTTAAGGCAGTGAAAGCGTCAGTCAATAGTTAAAAAGATTCATCACAATTTCGCTATGAGCACAAAATCTTCTTCTGCACACCCTTCAAAACGAAGCGTGGGGGGAGTACATTATTCCGTGCTGACTTCCACGGCAGGGAGTGGCAATAATAGCGAAAAGGTTAAAGGTTCATGTCCCCTATCGAAAAATCCAGCAAGCTAGATAACGTCTGTTATGACATCCGTGGCCCGGTTCTGAAAGAGGCAAAACGCCTTGAAGAAGAAGGCAACAAGGTTCTGAAGCTCAACATCGGCAACCCCGCACCATTTGGTTTTGAAGCGCCGGATGAAATTCTGGTTGATGTGATCCGCAACCTGCCTACGGCACAAGGCTATTGTGACTCAAAGGGACTTTACTCCGCCCGTAAAGCCATTATGCAGCACTACCAGGCGCGCGGTATGCGTGACGTTACCGTCGAAGATATCTATATCGGCAACGGCGTCTCCGAACTTATCGTTCAGGCCATGCAGGCGCTGCTGAACAGCGGTGACGAAATGCTGGTTCCCGCGCCGGACTATCCGCTGTGGACCGCTGCCGTATCGCTCTCCAGCGGTAAAGCGGTACATTATCTTTGCGACGAATCCTCTGACTGGTTCCCGGATCTGGATGACATTCGCGCGAAAATCACGCCTCGCACGCGTGGGATTGTGATCATCAACCCGAACAACCCGACGGGCGCGGTCTATTCAAAAGAGCTGCTGATGGAGATCGTGGAGATCGCCCGCCAGCACAACCTGATCATCTTCGCTGACGAAATCTACGACAAGATCCTGTACGACGCGGCGCAGCACCACTCTATCGCCGCGCTGGCGCCCGACCTGCTGACCGTCACCTTTAACGGACTGTCTAAAACCTACCGCGTGGCCGGTTTCCGTCAGGGCTGGATGGTGCTGAACGGCCCGAAAAAGCACGCAAAAGGCTATATTGAAGGGCTTGAGATGCTGGCGTCGATGCGTCTTTGCGCCAACGTGCCTGCGCAGCACGCGATCCAGACGGCGCTGGGCGGCTACCAGAGCATCAGCGAGTTTATCGTCCCTGGCGGTCGCCTGTACGAACAGCGTAACCGCGCATGGGAACTCATCAACGATATCCCGGGCGTCTCCTGCGTGAAGCCGAACGGGGCGCTGTATATGTTCCCGAAAATTGACGCGAAGCGCTTCAATATCCACGACGATCAGAAAATGGTGCTCGATTTCCTGTTGCAGGAAAAAGTGCTGCTGGTTCAGGGGACGGCGTTTAACTGGCCGTGGCCGGACCACGTGCGTATCGTGACCCTGCCACGTGAAGACGATCTCGAAATGGCCATCAGCCGCTTCGGGCGATTCCTCTCTGGATACCATCAGTAATCTTAAAATCAGGCTACTTCGGTAGCCTGATTTGCATCTTCCCTCCCCTCCCCGCACAATGAAGTCCTGTCGCAGTGAAGACAAAAGGTAACCTATGAGTCAGAGCCATTTCTTTGCCCACCTCTCCCGCCTGAAACTGATCAACCGCTGGCCGCTGATGCGCAACGTGCGTACAGAGAACGTGTCTGAGCATAGTCTGCAGGTTGCTATGGTTGCTCATGCGCTGGCCGCCATTAAGAATCGCAAATTTAACGGGCAGGTGAATGCCGAGCGCATCGCTTTGCTGGCGATGTACCACGACGCATCAGAGGTGCTGACCGGCGACCTGCCTACGCCAGTGAAATATTTCAATTCTCAGATTGCTCAGGAATATAAGGCTATCGAGAAGATTGCCCAGCAGAAGCTTATCGAGATGGTGCCCGAAGAGCTGCGCGATATCTTTGAACCGCTCATCGACGAGCATCAGTATACGGAAGATGAAAAGTCGCTGGTCAAACAGGCCGACGCGCTGTGCGCCTATCTGAAGTGTCTGGAAGAGCTGTCTGCGGGCAATAATGAGTTTTTACTGGCGAAAACGCGTCTGGAAAAAACGCTGGAATCCCGCCGCAGCGAAGAGATGGACTACTTCATGCAGGTATTTGTGCCGAGCTTCCATCTATCGCTGGACGAGATTAGCCAGGATTCTCCGTTGTAATTTTAGCCGGGTGGCGGCTTCGCCTTACCCGGCCTACGTTTCTGCGCTCACGCTAAAACGGGAATAAAACCGGAATTAACACCACGCACACCACCATCACCAGCACGGTGAACGGCACGCCCAGCTTCACGAAATCGCTGAACTTATAATTCCCCGGCCCCAGCACCAGCGTGTTCACCGGCGATGAAACCGGCGTCATAAACGCCGCGGATGCCGCCATCGCGACCATCATCGCAAACGGGTACGGCGACACGCCCATGGATTTCGCCATCGCCAGCGCAATGGGCGCCATCAGCACCGCCGTCGCGGTATTCGAGATAAATAACCCTATCGTGGCGCACATGACAAACAGACAGACCATCATCATGTACGGTCCATACCCGCCGCCCACGTCCATCAAGCCTTTTACGATCAGATCCACCCCGCCGGTTTTTTGCAGTGCCAGGGCAAAGGGCATCATCCCGACGATAAGAATAATGCTCGGCCAGTGAATGGCTTTATACGCGCTTTCGGCGTCAATGCAGCGGAATTTCCCCATCAGCAGGCAGGCGATAATGGCTGCGACCGGATTAGGGATTTCATCGGTCAGCATCAGCGCCACCATCAGTACCAGACAGAAAATCGCATGGGGCGCCTGGCTGTGCGCCGGGGAGGCATCGCTCTCCTCGACCGGCATGTTGAGCACCACAAAATCACGCCCTTTTTGCCCGAGCTGGCTTATCAGCTTCCAGTTGCCGACCACGAGAAAGATATCGCCCAGCAGGATCGGCTCATCGACGACGGCCCCTTCCATTGCCACGCCATCACGCTTCAGCCCCACTACGTTCAGGCCATAGCGAGTACGGAACCCCATTTCACGCACGGTTTTACCCAGCAGTTCCGATTCCGGTATCAGCGACACTTCGGCCATCCCCACATCCAGCGCCTGGTCGGAGAAATACTCGCCGCGTAGCACCATCGGCTCCAGCAGCTGCTCGCTACAGAACTCTCGCAGATCCACGTCCGCCGTTGACATATCAATCAGCAGGACATCACGCGCGCGGAACTCTGATACCCCGTTCACGTTAACGATCACCCGGCGAAAACGACGCCAGCGCTCAACCCCGATCACGTTCGCGCCATAACGCTCGCGCAGCTTAAGGTCGTCGAGCCGCTGGCCGACCATCGGCGAGCCGGGGCGAATGGCCAGACGGCGCGCCCGCCCGGTGAGGCGGTACTCTTTGATCAGATCGCGGAAGGTACGTCGCTTCCATCCCTCTTTATTCTTATCCTGTTTGTCGCCTTTGAGGGCAAAACGGGTCAGCAGCATGTAGACCACGCCCATCGCCAGAATCACCAGCCCAAGCGGGGTGACGCTGAAAAAGCTGAAGCCCTGAAACCCTTCACGTATCAGCTCGCTGTTGACAACCAGGTTCGGCGGCGTCGCCACCAGCGTCATCATTCCGCTGATCAAACCGGCAAAGCTCAGAGGCATCATCAGGCGCGACGGCGAGCTCTGCATCCGCATTGAAACGCTCAGCACCACCGGAATAAAAATAGCGACCACGCCCGTTGAGCTCATAAACGCCCCCAGCCCGGCGACCGTCAGCATCAGGTAGATCAGCATTTTGGTTTCACTGCTGCCGGCCACCTTAACCAGCCACGCGCCCATGATGGTCGCCACGCCGGTGCGAACAAGGCCGTCGCCGATGATAAACAGGGCAGCTATAAGGATAACGTTGGGGTCGCTGAACCCGGAGAAGGCTTCCGGTAGCGTGAGCGTGCCGCTCAGCACAAACGCGACGATGACAAACAGGGCGACGGCATCCATGCGCACCTTGCCTGTGGCGAAGAGAATAATGGCGATTAAAAGCAGGCTCAGAACCCAGATCAGTTCACCGTTCACAACCTATCCTTGTCAGTGGAAGATGAGAAATTTTGCCATAAAAAAGCCCCAGCAGCGTGGGGCTATATCATGGGATTACATTTTTAGCGAGACGGTTACAACTCCGTCGGGCGCTTTTGACACCGCCAGCGCCGTCAGGGAATGAATCACAAAGTCCGCCTCGTCCAGGCGTGGAGACCCCGCCGGAACGTTAACGGCAATGACGTGGCTCCCGGCGTTCAGCCCGGCCAGCACGCCAGCGGCCGCATCTTCCACCACCACACACTCTGCAGGCGCGAAGCCCAGCATTTCTGCACCAAGCAGAAACGCATCCGGCTCCGGCTTGCCGCGTTTAACGCGCTCAGCCGTAATGAACACCTCAGGCTTCGGTAAACCGGCCGCCTTATGGCGGGCATGCGCGACCGGAACAGAGCCGGAGGTGACGATAGCCCACGGGATCTGCGCTTCATTCAGATGCTCAAGCAGTTCGCGCGCTCCGGGCAGCGCGGTAATGCCCTCGGTGTCGGTGGCCTCAATCTGCTCCAGGTATTTGAACTCCGCCTGGATCTCTTCCTCAGAACGCCCCGCTAAAAAGTGCCGCAATGAGGTAATGGCCTGTTTGCCATGGATAAAATTCAGCACGTCCTTATGGTCGATGCCGTGCCGGTCGGCCCAGTGGCACCACGAGCGTTCCACCACCGGCAGCGAATCCACCAGCGTACCGTCCAGATCAAACAGAAAACCTTTACACTGCACACGCACCTCCGTCAGGCATTAATGATTTGTTGAATTTCGTTGCTGCTTAAATGGTACTGACGCGGGCAGGCGTGCCACGCGCTCAGCATACGTTGATATTTATCCCACATAGGGGTTTGGGCGTTGAAGCCGTGCGTTCCCGCATCAAAATGGGTATAGCGCCCTTCGGTGTTCACCATAAAGCGAACATAGCTCAGATAGCGCGCTTCCGTCGCGGCATCAAAGCCTAAGAAGGTCACGCGACGTTCGTCAATGGTCTGCTGGTCTTTGAGGTTCGTCCAGGAGACGTGCAGAGCGTGATACATCTCCATAATGTCGATCACGATGCGGCAGGTTTCTTCTTTCAGCTCGCCAAACTCGCGGTCCAGTTCGCGCATTTGCAAACCAAAACCGCGTTCGACGATGGTTTGCAGGCGGCTGTAGCGCGCAGCGTTATCGGGATCAAGCATAGTCATCATCTTGTACTGGTTAGACAAAATCAGACGTTGAGCATGGGTCATTTCCATCTTTCGACTCCTGTAGCGCATTGCACTGTAAAAAAAAGACACGGTAACGGTGTGTTACTGTGCCTTCTTTTGTTAGTCGTTTCGATGATCAATCACAAGTCATCGAGGAATGTTTTATCCAGCTGCTTAAAAGCACGCTTTAACGTGTCCGCCAGCGCCTGGTAATCCGGCTTGCCTTCAACCGGGGCCCGCGCCTGCCCGGCCTCCTCCAGTTTTCCTCGCACTTCATAAAACCAGTGTAAAATAGAAGGCGGAAGCGGCGTAATAGAGCGTTTGCCTAACCACCACAGCCCCTGCATCGGCAGGCTTAACGCGAAGAGCGCCGTTGCGACGGCAGGACCAAGCTGTCCACCGAGGGCGATTTGCCAGCACAGAGTAAAAATAGCGACCGGAGGCATAAAGCGAATCGCATAGCGCGTGGCGCGGATCGTGCGATTCTCAATAAACATTGGCGCAAGGCGCTTTTCCATTGGCCACGTCTTTGCATAATGCTGTCCCCGACGAAACAGACTGAAAAAGCTCACGGACGGGATTTCGGGTGTCGACATGGCTGTACCTCAACTTCACATATAAAAATTAAAATTTTTGTGCAAAACCACAACAGGCTATGACAACGTTCAAAATATTTTGTCATCGCTACCCCGTATCGGGTATTCTGTGCCAGCCTGATAGGGCCGTAGACGAGAAGCGTTAACTCGTCAAATTATCGCATATTATGCCATTGTCTGAAAAATGTTCAAAATGGCTTAAAATCATAGGTATTTCTTCCATCCTGCCAGAATGTTCGTTTGGCATGATGTTAATCATAAACGTCTGGGTCAGCTTGCGTTACGCTTTTAGGCTCATTGACGTTTTTTTAGCCACGTATCAATTATAGGTACTTCCATGTCGAGTAAGTTAGTACTGGTTCTGAACTGCGGTAGCTCTTCACTGAAATTCGCCATCATCGATGCGCTCAACGGTGACGAGTACCTCTCTGGTTTGGCCGAATGTTTCCATCTGCCTGAAGCACGTATCAAGTGGAAGATGGACGGCAGCAAACAAGAAGCGGCTTTAGGTGCAGGCGCCGCTCACAGTGAAGCGCTGAACTTTATCGTTAACACTATTCTGGCACAAAAACCAGAACTGTCTGCTCAGCTGACTGCGATTGGTCACCGTATCGTCCACGGCGGCGAAAAATACACCAGCTCCGTTGTCATCGACGACTCTGTTATCCAGGGCATCAAAGACTCTGCCTCTTTTGCTCCGCTGCATAACCCGGCGCACCTGATCGGTATCGCTGAAGCGCTGAAGTCCTTCCCGAATCTGAAAGACAAAAACGTGGCCGTGTTTGACACCGCGTTCCATCAGACCATGCCGGAAGAGTCTTACCTCTATGCCCTGCCGTACAGCCTGTACAAAGAGCACGGCGTACGTCGCTACGGCGCGCACGGCACCAGCCACTTCTATGTGACTCAGGAAGCTGCAAAAGTCCTGAACAAGCCGGTTGAAGAAGTCAACATCATCACCTGCCACCTGGGCAACGGTGGTTCTGTTTCTGCTATCCGCAACGGTAAATGTGTTGATACCTCTATGGGTCTGACCCCGCTGGAAGGTCTGGTTATGGGTACCCGTTCCGGTGACATCGACCCGGCGATCATCTTCCACCTGCACGACACTCTGGGCATGAGCGTTGACGACATCAACAAAATGCTGACCAAAGAGTCTGGCCTGCTGGGTCTGACCGAAGTCACCAGCGACTGCCGTTACGTTGAAGACAACTACGACAGCAAAGAAGACGCGAAGCGTGCAATGGACGTTTACTGCCACCGTCTGGCGAAGTACATCGGTTCTTACACCGCGCTGATGGATGGTCGTCTGGACGCGGTTATCTTCACCGGTGGCATCGGTGAGAACGCGGCAATGGTACGTGAACTGTCCCTGGGCAAACTGGGCGTTCTGGGCTTCGAAGTCGATCACGAGCGTAACCTGGCTGCCCGCTTCGGCAAGTCTGGCTTCATCAACAAAGAAGGCACCCGCCCGGCTATCGTTATCCCAACTAACGAAGAGCTGGTCATCGCGCAAGACGCGTGCCGCCTGACTGCCTGATTCCACACCGCCAGCAATGCTGGCGGTGCTGTTTTGTAACCCGCCCAACGCGGCGGTAACGAAAGAGGATAAACCGTGTCCCGTACTATTATGCTGATCCCTACCGGAACCAGCGTCGGCCTGACCAGCGTCAGCCTCGGCGTGATCCGCGCTATGGAACGCAAAGGCGTTCGTCTGAGCGTCTTTAAGCCTATTGCCCAGCCTCGTGCCGGTGGCGATGCGCCAGACCAGACCACCACCATCGTGCGTAAGAATTCCAATCTTCCTGCGGCTGAACCGCTGAAGATGAGCCACGTTGAGTCTCTGCTCTCCAGCAACCAGAAAGACGTGCTGATGGAAGAGATCATCGCCAACTACCACGCTAACGCGCAGGACGCGGAAGTGGTGCTGGTTGAAGGCCTGGTCCCGACCCGCAAACACCAGTTTGCCCAGTCCCTGAACTTTGAAATCGCGAAAACCCTGAACGCAGAGATCGTTTTCGTGATGTCTCAGGGGACTGATACCCCAGAGCAGCTGAAAGAGCGTATCGAACTGACGCGCAGCAGCTTCGGTGGTGCGAAAAACACCAGCATCACCGGCGTGATCGTTAACAAACTGAACGCACCGGTTGATGAACAGGGCCGTACGCGCCCTGACCTGTCCGAAATCTTCGACGACTCTTCCAAAGCGAAAGTCATCAAGGTTGATCCGGCAAAGCTGCAGGAATCCAGCCCGCTGCCTGTACTCGGCGCAGTGCCATGGAGCTTCGATCTGATTGCCACCCGTGCAATCGATATGGCGCGTCACCTGAACGCGACCATCGTTAACGAAGGCGATATCAACACCCGCCGCGTGAAGTCCGTGACCTTCTGCGCGCGCAGCATTCCGCACATGCTGGAGCACTTCCGCGCAGGTTCCCTGCTGGTGACCTCCGCAGACCGTCCGGACGTGCTGGTTGCTGCCTGTCTGGCAGCGATGAACGGCGTGGAAATCGGTGCAATTCTGCTGACCGGCGGCTACGAAATGGACGCGCGCATCAGCAAGCTGTGCGAACGTGCGTTCGCGACAGGCCTGCCAGTCTTCATGGTGAACACCAACACCTGGCAGACCTCTCTGAGCCTGCAAAGCTTCAACCTGGAAGTGCCGGTTGATGACCACGAGCGTATCGAGAAAGTTCAGGAATACGTTGCGGGCTACATCGACGCAGACTGGATTGAATCCCTGACCGCGACCTCCGAGCGCAGCCGCCGTCTGTCTCCTCCAGCCTTCCGCTACCAGCTGACCGAGCTGGCGCGTAAAGCGGGCAAACGCGTGGTTCTGCCAGAAGGCGACGAACCACGTACCGTTAAAGCGGCGGCCATCTGTGCAGAGCGCGGTATCGCGACCTGTGTGCTGCTGGGTAACCCGGACGAGATCAACCGCGTTGCGGCGTCTCAGGGCGTTGAGCTGGGCACAGGCATCGAAATCGTTGACCCGGAAGTGGTTCGCGAAAGCTACGTTGCCCGTCTGGTTGAGCTGCGTAAGAACAAGGGCATGACCGAAGCCGTTGCGCGCGAGCAGCTGGAAGACAACGTCGTGCTGGGCACGCTGATGCTGGAACAGGACGAAGTTGACGGTCTGGTTTCCGGTGCGGTTCACACCACCGCGAACACCATCCGTCCACCGTTGCAGCTGATCAAAACCGCACCGGGCAGCTCGCTGGTCTCCTCCGTGTTCTTCATGCTGCTGCCTGAACAGGTTTACGTTTACGGCGACTGCGCGATCAACCCGGATCCTACCGCAGAACAGCTGGCAGAAATCGCTATCCAGTCTGCGGACTCCGCGACTGCCTTCGGTATTGAACCACGCGTAGCGATGCTCTCCTACTCCACCGGCACCTCTGGTGCAGGTAGCGACGTAGAGAAAGTCCGTGAAGCGACCCGTATTGCGCAGGAAAAACGTCCAGACCTGATGATCGACGGCCCGCTGCAGTACGACGCCGCGGTAATGGCTGACGTGGCGAAATCCAAAGCGCCGAACTCGCCGGTTGCCGGTCGCGCTACCGTGTTCATCTTCCCGGATCTGAACACCGGTAACACCACCTACAAAGCGGTACAGCGTTCTGCCGACCTGATCTCCATCGGGCCAATGCTGCAGGGCATGCGCAAGCCTGTGAACGACCTGTCCCGTGGTGCGCTGGTTGACGATATCGTCTACACCATCGCGCTGACGGCGATTCAGTCTTCGCAGCAGCAGTAATGTTTTGCCGGATGGCGCTTCGCTTATCCGGCCTACAGGACCGTAGACCCGGTAAGCGCCAGCGCCACCGGGCAACAAAAAGGCGACCACACGGTCGCCTTTTTTTATTACAGCAGCTCCCGCGCCGCCGACACAATGTCATGCGCCGTCAGGCCATACTCTTTTTGCAGGAAGTCCTGTGTGCCCACCTGGCCGTAACGCTCCTTCACGCCCACGCGACGCATCGGCACCGGGCAGGTCTCCACCAGCACTTCCGCCACCGCTGACCCGAGACCGTTGTGAATACTGTGGTTTTCGCAGGTGACGATGCGCCCGGTTTTCTCGGCATAGTTTTTCACCAGCATTCGATCGATAGGCTTCAGGGTAAACATGTCGATGACCGCTGCGCTTACCCCCTCCTGTTCCAGCTGGCGCGCCGCCTCCAGCGCTTCCGCCACCATGATGCCGTTGGCAATGAGCGTGATATCACTTCCCTCGCGCAGCACGTTGCCTTTGCCAATGGTGAAGGTTGAGCCCGGCGCATAGACGCTCGGCGCCTGCTTGCGGATGGTGCGCACCCAGTAGAAGCCTTCGAGATCGATAAGCTGGCGCAGCACATCCTCGAACATCACCGCATCGGTAACTTCCAGCACCACCGAATGCGCCAGACCGCGCACGATGCCCATATCCTCGAAGGACATGTGCGTCCCGCCGTTGTGGCAGGCCGTCACGCCCGCATCCGAGGCAATCACCTTCACGTTGTTGCGCTGGTAGTCCAGGGACATAAACAGCTGGTCGAAGCAGCGACGGCTGGCAAACGCGGTGAAAGTGTGCACGAACGGCTTACGGCCGGTGAGCGACAGCCCCGCCGCAGTGCCGATGACGTTGGCCTCCATAATGCCGCAGTTAATCACGTGCTGCGGATAATCGCGCGCTACGCCGTCCATCGCCATTGAGCTCATCAGGTCCGCTTCCAGGGCGATAATCTCGCTGCCGGCCTCAATCTGCTTTGCCACAAAGCCCGCGTAGACCTTGCGCATCTCAACGGCGTCTTTCTGTCCTGCCGGTGCAACCTTAATCATGTGAAGCCTCCAGTTGGCGAATCGTCTCATTGAGGGCCGCTTTGCTCTCCGCGGTCAATCGCAGGTGGTGCGAGTTGCTGAGCTGTTCCAGGTACGGCACCCCCTGCCCTTTGATGCTGTCGAGGATCACCACCCGCGGACGCGCATCGGCCTCCGGTACCCTTGAAGTCACCTTCAGCAGTGCCGGAATGTCATCCCCTTTGACCGTCACCACATCAAAGCCAAAGGCGCGGAATTTGCCCTCAAGGTCGAAGGCACAGATGATTTCGTCCAGTTCGCCGTCGAGCTGCTGTTTGTTCCAGTCCACGAACACGGTCAGGTTGTTCAGACGATGGTGAGCGATAAACTGGAACGCTTCCCAGCACTGGCCTTCGTTCAGCTCGCCGTCGCCAACGATGCAGAAGACCCGATTCGGTCGCCCGGCCAGCCTGTGTGAGAGTGCCATACCGCCCGCAATGGAGATCCCCTGCCCCAGCGAGCCGGTGGTGGCATCCACGCCGCGCGTTTTCAGGCGGTCCGGGTGGCTGGGCAGACGAGTGCCGTTCTGGTTCAGCGTGCTCAACTCTTCAACCGGGAAGTAGCCCTTAATCGCCAGGGTGCTGTAGAGCGCCGGGCCTGCATGACCTTTCGACAGCACAAAGTAATCGCGCTCAGGCCAGTCCGGATCCGCCGGGTCGATCTTCATCACGGCGCCGTACAGCACCGCCAGGGTTTCCACCACCGACATGCTGCCGCCGTAGTGCCCAAAGCCCAGCTGCGTCAGGGATTTGAGGGTTTCAAGACGGATCTGACGCGCCAGTTCGGTTATCTCGTTCTCATTCATGATTTGGCTCCGGTATTTTCCTGCGCGTTACTACCCGCAGGTTTGTTTTTCGCGAAGATGTTGTAGGCCACCAGCAGCGCGAACAGCGCCACAACCAGCCCGGTGATGGCAAGCGGTGACAGGAAGCGCGCCAGGTTGCCCAGCACAATCCCGACCGCGCCGAAGTCGGCGTCCGAGAAGGTGGTGTTAGCAAAGCCAATCGCACCCAGTACCGGCAGCAGCAGGACCGGGAGGAAAGTAATCAGCAGGCCGTTAGCAAAGGCGCCTATCATTGCCCCGCGGCGTCCACCGGTGGCGTTACCGAACACGCCTGCCGTTGCGCCGGTGAAGAAGTGCGGCACTACGCCCGGCAGGATCAGCACCCAGCTAAACTGACCGCAGATCAACAACCCCACAATTCCCCCGAGGAAGCTGAAAAGGAAGCCAATCAGCACCGCGTTTGGCGCATACGGGTAGACCACCGGGCAGTCCAGCGCCGGACGCGCGTTCGGCACCAGTTTTTCCGAGAAGCCGGTAAAGGCCGGGACGATTTCCGCCAGAATCAGGCGCACGCCCTGCAGGATGATAAACACGCCCGCCGCGAAGGTGATCGCCATGATGATGGCGTAGACCAGGTAGTTTTGCCCGCCGCTAAAGGTGGCCTCGACGTACTCACGCCCGGCGCTTACCGCCATGATCAGGTAGATAATCATCATGGTCAGGGAGATGGAGATCGAACTGTCGCGCAGGAAGCTGAGGTTTTTCGGCAGGTTCATCTCTTCGGTGGAGCGCGAGCCTTTGCCGACCCTGCTGCCAATCCAGCCGGACAGCACGTAGCCCAGCGTACCGAAATGACCGAAGGCGATCTCATCGTTGCCGGTAATACGCTTCATATAGCGCTGCGCAATCGCCGGGAAAAAGGCCATAATCAGGCCGAGGATCAGCGAACCGGTAAAGACCAGCCCCACCCCTTCAAAGCCCGCGACCGTCAGGATCACGCCGATCATGCACGCCATGTAGAAGGTGTGGTGCCCGGTCAGGAAGATGTACTTCAGGCGGGTAAAGCGCGCGACGACAATGTTCGCCACCATGCCGAAGGCCATGATCAGCGCGGTCGAGGCACCGTATTTTTCCAGCGCGATCGACACAATCGCTTCATTGTTTGGAATAATGCCCTGGATATTAAAAGCGTGCTCAAACATGCCGCCTAACGGGTTTAACGACCCCACCAGCACCGTGGCGCCACCGCCCAGTACAATAAAGCCGAGAATCGTTTTAATTGTGCCTTTTACGACATCAGAAAACGCTTTTTTCTGCGCGACCAGACCAATTAACGCGATTAAACCCACCAGCACCGAAGGGACTTTTAAAATATCGACAACGAAATTCAGCGTTTCAAGGATAAACATATCCACCTCGCCTTGTCAGGGTTATTGTCTGTCGAACCAGGCGCGCAGCTGCGCTTCGAGTTCGTTGATATCAATGATGTTATTGATCACCACCAGCTGGCTTTCCGGCACGCTGGCGCTGGCCGCGATGTCTTTCGCCATCACGAACAGGTCCGCCGCGCCCGGCGTGGCGGAGGAGAGATCGGAGTGTTCAACCTCGGCCTCAATGTCCAGCTTTTTAAGCACTTTTTTAATGTTCATTTCGACCATAAAACTGCTGCCCAGGCCAGAACCGCAAATAGCCATGATTTTCATTGTTGTCCCCTTATTTTGAGTAGAGCACGCCCCATCACGCTGGCGCGTAATGTTGTGAATAATCGGATTAAAAAAATTAAATCAGAAGCGGTCAATAATGGCTTTAATGTCCTCCAGGGTATTCGCCTGATGTAATTTCTCCATATCTTCGTCGCTGGAAAATAATTCAGCGAGCGCGGATATCATTTCGATATGGCTATGTTTATCTGGTGCCGCGAGCATAATAATCAGATCGACAGGGTCAAACTCTCCGGCACCAAAAGAGACGCCCTGTTTTAGTTTTAGTAATGACAAGCCCAGTCCCTTGGCGCCTTCCTCCGGCCGCGCATGCGGCATGGCTAGCCCTGGTGCCAGCACATAATAGGGTCCTAACGTATGGTGCTGCTGAATGATTGCCGTCACGTATTCCGGTGCAATTACCTGCAGATCCAGCAGCGGTTTCGCGCATATCTCCAGCGCCTGTGGCCAGCTTTCCACGCTATCCTGCAGCGTGATGGTTGTATCATATATCCACTTTTTGAGCATTTTCCCTCCCGCCAAACGCTAAAGATGGGCAAACTTTATTCAACCCATCAATCATTGACTGCGATCGCGATCACAAAGATAGCGCTACCAATTACTAACATGCAGAAATGTGATAGCGCTATCAAAATGTAATCATGGTGTGAAATCACAGCAAAAAAAGGGATTTAAGGCGTATACTGCCTGTCACCTGAAATGAAGGAAAAAAGAACGCGTCTGGTCAGCAGGAAGGTGTATGTCTTTAACCCGAAAACGGCGCAGTACCGGAAAAGTCACGCTCGCTGATGTCGCGCAGCTTGCCGGAGTCGGCACGATGACCGTCTCCCGTGCGCTCCGCACGCCCGAACAGGTTTCCGATAAACTGCGTGAAAAAATTGAAGCTGCGGTGCAGGAGCTGGGCTATATGCCCAATCTCGCCGCCAGCGCACTGGCATCCGCGTCCTCATGGACGATTGCGATGGTTGTTCCCAACCTTTCCGAAGCCGGTTGCTCTGAAATGTTTGCGGGCCTACAGCAGGTGCTGCAGCCCGCCGGATACCAGATCATGCTGGCAGAGTCCCAGCATCGGCTTGAGCAGGAAGAGAAGCTGCTTGAGACCCTGCTGGCGTCGAATATCGCCGCCGCGATTTTGCTCAGCGTCGAGCACACCGACACCGTTCGCCACTGGCTGAAAAACGCCTCAATTCCGGTAATGGAGATGGGTGCGATGCGCGCCGATCCGATCGATATGAATATCGGGATCGATAACGTGGCGGCCATGTACGAGCTGACGGAAATGGTGATTAGGCGCGGCTACCAAAATATCGGCCTGCTGTGCGCCAACCAGGAGCAGTGGATTTTCCAGCAGCATTTGCAGGGCTGGTACAAGGCGATGCTGCGCCATCATCTGTCGCCGAACCGGGTGATTAACGCGGCGATGCCGCCGAGCTTCTCGACCGGCGCGGCACAGCTGCCAGAGTTCTTGCTGGTGTGGCCAGAGCTGGATGCGCTGGTGTGCGTATCAGACGAGCTGGCCTGCGGCGCGCTGTATGAGTGTCAGCGTCGACGCATTAAAGTGCCGGACGATCTGGCTGTCGTGGGCTTTGGCGATAGCGACGTGAGCCGCGTCTGCCAGCCGCCGCTGACGACGATGGCGGTACCGCATCGAAAGATTGGGATTGAGGCAGGTAAAGCGCTACTGGAACGTCTGAATGACGGAGACTGGCGCGACCAAAAACCCATCGCGTCCAGCCTGTGCCTGCGGGAAAGCTGTTAAGGCTTACTCAGCCTCTTCCTCTTTTTCCGCTTTGTTTTCCGGCTTAGCGGATTCGTTTTTGGCGTTGCGGGTCATCCACAGCGCCAGCGCTTTTAACGAATCCGGCGTGAACTCGTCGCAGCGGGCGGTAATCTCTTCCGGCGTCATCCAGCAGACTTCGCTCACTTCCTCTTCCTGCAGGGCGAAAGGCCCGTGGGAAACGCAGCTAAACAGTCCACCCCAGACGCGGCAATGTTCGTCTTCGAAATAGAACTGCCCGTGCTCGGCAAACGGCACCCCGGCGATACCTAACTCTTCTTCCGCTTCACGGCGTGCGGAATCCAGCAGCACTTCATCGGCCTGCACGACGCCCCCCGCGGTGGCATCAAGCATGCCCGGAAGAAAATCTTTGGTGTCCGTGCGGCGCTGGACCAGAATCTTGCCCATGCCGTCATGCACAACGATGTACGTTGCACGGTGACGGAGGCGCTCTGCACGCATTTGTTCGCGGCTCGCCTGCGCGATCACTTCATTTTCTTCGCTGACAATGTCAACCCATTCAGTACTTGCCAAATGATTCTGCTCCACCATCGGGAAACCTTCTCGTCTAAGCGCTCTTTCGGCGCGTTTGCAGTTGTGGTGTAACTTACGGATTAATCGCTACCTGCGCAATAACTTGCTGATCATTAAGTGCGATAACGCTCAGGGTATTTCCATCCAGCAGGCCATAGCTCGCAGGATATCCGCCTTTCGGAATGCTGACCGACCCCGGATTAAAGTGATAAATCTCACCGCGTTTTTCAGCCACCGGAATATGAGTATGGCCGTAAACCAGGACATCGCCAGCCGCGAGCGCCGGGAGATTATCCGGGCCGAAAAGGTGTCCGTGGGTAAGAAACAGGCGGCTGTTTTCCAGCAGAACCTGTTGCCATGGCGCGGTAAGGGGAAAATGCAGCAGCATCTGGTCGACTTCGCTGTCGCAATTACCGCGAACGGCGATAATGCGCGAGGCTAACGGGTTAAGCTTTTCCGCCACCTGCGCCGGGGCATAGCCTTCCGGCAGCGCATTGCGCGGACCATGATTTAACACATCCCCCAGAATCACCAGCCATTGGGCCCCGCTTTGCGAAAACAGAGAAAGCACTCGCTCGGTCGCGGGCAGCGATCCATGGATATCTGACGCAAACATCAGTTTCATCCGTCACTCCCTGGTAAAAAAACTGCCCTTATCATACCTGAAGCGTCAGGGCTTATCAGCCCGCGCGCTTAGCGGAGAGTGCCACATAGCGCTGTACGGAGGCTCGCTGCCACTGGAACGCCGCATAGTCCACCAGCAGTTGAGGGACCTCATCGCCGTTGAGGATCAAACGGTTCAGCATCAGCGCCAGATCGGTATCGGCAATACACCATTCACCGAACAGGTTCGGGTTGCCGTGAGCGAGCAGCGAGGCTGCAGTTTCAATCAGCTTTTGCGCGCTGTCGACGCCTTCTGCGCTGAGCGCTGGCTTTTTCACACCGGCAAACACGACATCCGTGGAGCGCTCGACGCGAATCGGCACCAGGTCGCTACGCAGCCACGCCTGGATCTGCCGGGCGCGGGCGCGCTTTTGCAGATCGTGAGGATAGATGCGCTCCCACTCAGGCGGCGCAAAACGATCTTCCAGATATTCATCGATCGCCGAGGATTCGCTCAGTGCAAAACCATCCAGTTCCAGCACCGGCACGCGTCGCGTCAGGTCGTAACCCTGCCACTGGGGTTTGAGGTGTTCACCACCGTCGAGATCGACGGTCTTCAGCGTAAAAGAGAGCCCCTTTTCGGCCAGCGCGACGTAAACGCTCATAACATAGGGAGAAAAGAAATTCGCATCGGACCACAACGTAATTACGGGCTGGTTCATAACATCCTCATCGGCTGATCGGTTTTTACTCAACATATAATCTCTTTGCTTCGCTGTCACTTGATGAAAACTCACGATTTACAACAAGCACCTATACTCATTTGTCATGGCACCACTATTCGCATGGACAGGAGTTGAGAATGATTGACCTTTATTACGCCCCTACCCCAAACGGCCACAAGATCACCCTCTTTCTCGAAGAAGCCGAACTGGATTACAGAATCATCCGCGTGGATATCAGCAAAGGCGAACAGTTCAACCCTGTGTTTTTGGCTATCTCGCCCAACAATAAAATTCCGGCCATTATTGATAGCCAGCCGGCGGACGGAGGCAGGCCGTTAAGCCTGTTTGAATCCGGTGAAATTTTGCTTTATCTGGCAGAGAAAACCGGCAAGCTGCTGAGCGGTGAACTGCGCGAGCGTCACCACACTCTGCAGTGGCTTTTCTGGCACTCAAGCGGCTTTGGGCCGATGCTGGGGCAGAACCACCACTTCACCG
Organism: Enterobacter cloacae complex sp. P13B; assembly: GCF_014895915.1. NCBI lineage: Bacteria > Pseudomonadati > Pseudomonadota > Gammaproteobacteria > Enterobacterales > Enterobacteriaceae > Enterobacter > Enterobacter cloacae complex sp. P13B. Next base: position 47,461 of record NZ_JADBQN010000043.1, on the reverse strand, counting down.
CCTTCGCGCCGCAGACCATTCCTTACGCCATTGAGCGATATCAGGTTGAAACCCAGCGTCTTTACGGCGTTCTGAACCAGCGGCTGGAGAAAACACCGTGGCTCGGGGGAGACCATTACAGCATTGCCGATATCGCCTGCTGGCCGTGGGTAAATACGCATGATAAACACCGGATTGACTTAGCGTCTTACCCGGCGGTGAACAACTGGTTTGAGCGTATCCGGACCCGCCCGGCCACCGAACGCGCAATGCAAAAAATCCAGCAGGTTTAATCACCTATGAGGCTGGGTGGCTGAGAGGCTCTCATGTATTATGGGCGGGAAATACTGACACGGAGAAGACCTGCAATGTCACAGCCAGACGCTATTATTCGTATAAAAAATTTACGCTTGCGCACGTTCATTGGTATCAAAGAGGAAGAGATTGCCAACCGTCAGGATATTGTCATTAATGTGGTGATTCACTACCCGGCAGACAAAGCGCGGGCCAGCGAAGACATCAATGACGCGCTGAACTATCGCACGATCACTAAAAACATCATCCAGTACGTGGAAAACAACCGCTTTTCGCTGCTGGAGAAATTAACCCAGGATGTGCTCGATATCGCACGCGATCATCACTGGGTCACTTATGCTGAAGTAGAGATCGATAAACTTCACGCCCTGCGCTATGCCGACTCCGTCTCCATGACGTTAAGCTGGCGACGCCAGGCGTAAACCTGGAGGTTGTATGAAGATTCTGCTGACCGGCGGTACAGGCCTGATTGGGCGCCATCTCATTGCGCGTTTGCAGGCGCTGCATCACGACATTACCGTAGTGACCCGCAGCCCGGAGAAAGCGCGCCAGGTGCTGGGCGCGGGGGTCGATATCTGGAAAGGGCTGGCCGATCGGCAGAATCTGGACGGCTTCGACGCCGTCATCAACCTTGCGGGTGAACCCATCGCCGATAAGCGCTGGACCGAAGAGCAGAAACAGCGGTTGTGCAGCAGCCGCTGGAACATCACCGAGAAGCTGGTTGAGCTGATTCGCAACAGCCAGACCCCGCCGTCGGTGCTGATTTCAGGCTCTGCGACGGGCTATTACGGCGATCTCGGCGAAGTGGTGGTGACCGAGGAAGAGCCGCCCCACAACGAGTTCACCCATAAACTCTGCGCCCAGTGGGAACGTATCGCCAGTGGGGCGCAAAGCGATCGAACCCGCGTTTGCCTGCTGCGCACCGGCGTGGTGCTCGCGCCGAAAGGCGGCATTCTGGGTAAGATGCTTCCTCCCTTTAAGCTGGGGCTCGGCGGGCCGATCGGCAACGGGCGTCAGTACCTGGCTTGGATCCATATCGACGACATGGTTAACGGCATTATCTGGCTGCTGGATAACGATCTGCGCGGGCCGTTTAACATGGTTGCGCCGTATCCGGTGCGAAATGAACAGTTTGCCCACGCGCTGGGGCATGCCCTGCACCGTCCGGCGATATTACGCGTACCTGCGACGGCGATTCGGCTGTTGATGGGTGAAGCGTCCGTGCTGGTGCTGGGCGGTCAGCGCGCGCTGCCAAAACGGCTGGAAGCGGCCGGGTTTGCGTTTCGCTGGTATGACTTAGAAGAGGCGCTGGGAGATGTGGTGCGCTGAATATGTTACAGTGATACGCCATGTTCCGATGAAATGGCGTAACAATGGCAACCATCACTACATCCCGACTTCACCTCACCCCTTTCGAACCCTCTGACTGGGCGTTCTTCCGCTCGCTGCGCGAAAACAGCGACATCATGCGCTATATGGCCGCGATTGCGCCTGAGAAAGAGACCCGACGCGTGTTTGCCGCACGCCTGATGGCGGAGCATGTCTTCGTGATCCGCTTTCGGGATGACGATACGCCGCTGGGCGATATCGGCCTGCAAATCAGCCCTGAGAATCATGAAGAGGCGGACATCGGCTACACGGTTGTGCCTGCCGCGCAGGGAAAAGGCATCGCCAGCGAGGCGCTGCGCGCGGTGTGTGATTATGCGTTCAACCAGACCGGCGTGAAGGCGATTAACGCGTACGTGCTGGCGGACAACGGCGGGTCTGTACGGGTGCTTGAGAAAGCCGGGTTTGTGCGCACGCAGGTGCTTGAAAAGGCGTATGAGATTGACGGCGTGCGGTATGACGACTGGGTGTATCGGCTGGAGTGAGGTGCGGCTTGATGCCCTCACCCCGGCCCATTCCCTCTGGGAGAGGGAGAGCTCCCGTTACTTCAGGGAGCCTTTAAGGAACTGCTGCAAACGCGGGCTTTGCGGGTTCGCCAGCACCTCATCCGGATGCCCCTGCTCTTCAATTTTCCCCTGATGAAGGAAAATCACGTGGTTCGAGACGTTACGGGCGAAGCCCATCTCGTGCGTCACCACCACCATCGTTTTGCCCTCTTCGGCCAGCTTCTGCATGATGCGCAGCACTTCGCCGACGAGTTCCGGGTCCAGCGCGGAGGTCGGTTCGTCGAACAGCAGCACTTCCGGCTCCATCGCCAGCGCGCGGGCGATAGATACACGCTGCTGCTGGCCGCCGGAGAGGTGTACCGGATACTTCATCTGCTGGCGCTCGTCGATACCCACTTTCGCCAGGTATTTCACCGCGCGCTCGCGGGCTTCCTGCTTGCTCAGGCCCAGTACCTGAACCGGCGCTTCCATCACGTTCTCCAGCACCGTCATGTGGCTCCAGAGGTTGAAATGCTGGAACACCATCGTCAGGCGCGTACGCAGCAGGCGCAGCTGATGCTTATCCGCCACCTTCAGCTGGCCGTCTTTGTCACGCACCAGGTTGATGTTCTGCCCGCTCACCACAATCGAGCCTTCGCTCGGCTTTTCGAGGAAGTTAATGCAGCGCAGGAAGGTACTTTTACCCGAGCCGGATGAACCGATGATACTGATTACGTCGCCTGCGTTAGCCTGCAGCGACACCCCTTTCAGCACTTCATGTTCGCCGTAGCGTTTGTGCAAATCAATAACGTTTAATTTGTTCTCAGCCATCATCTTTCTCAGTGCGTCGAAGAAGGTTTTATATGCTGCAACCAGCGTTTTTCAGCCTTACGGAACAGGCTAATCAGAACATAAGAGATAATTAAATAGAGCACCGCCGCAATGCCAAACGCGGTAAACGGCTGATAGGTCGCGGAGTTGATATCGCGCGCGATTTTGAGCAGGTCCGGCACCGTGGCGGTAAAGGCGAGCGCGGTGGAGTGCAGCATCAAAATCACTTCGTTGCTGTAGGCCGGTAGCGCAATGCGCAGCGCCGACGGCAGAATAATGCAGCGGTAAAGCTTCACCGAGGAGAAGCCGTACGCGCGCGCCGCCTCGATCTCACCGTGCGGCACGGAACGAATGGCCCCGGCGAAAATCTCGGTGGTATAGGCGCAGGTATTGAGCGTTAGCGCCAGCACCGTACAGTTCAGGCCACTGCGGAAGAACGCATTCAGCATTTCCGTGCCTTTTACGATCTCCAGCGTATACATCCCCGAATAGAACACCAGCAGCTGCACGTACAGCGGCGTGCCGCGAAACACATAGGTAAACAGCCAAATCGGGAACTGAATAAATTTATTGTTCGACACGCGGCCGATGGCGAGAAACACCGCCAGAATGCCGCCCATCACCACGGAAGAAATCAGCAGCCAGAGTGTGATCGCCACGCCGGTAAAGCGGTAGCCATCCGTCCACAGCAGGGATTTCCAGTATTCCTGAATAATCTCAATCACAGGTCAGCCCTCTTCACACCCACGGAGTAGCGACGCTCGAGCAGAAGCAGCACACCATTGGAGACGGTCGTAAAGACCAGATAGATCGCGCCGCAGACCACCGCAAAGTAGAACGGCTCCCAGGTGCTCTTGCCCGCCAGCTGAGTCGCTTTCACGACGTCTTCCAGACCGAGCAGCGAGACCAGCGCCGTCGCTTTGAGGATAACCTGCCAGTTGTTGCCGATGCCCGGCAGCGCATAGCGCATCATGGCCGGGAACATAATCCGGCGAAACGTTTGTGAAGAGGTAAAACCAAATGCGGTTGCCGCTTCAATGTGTCCTCTGGGAACCGCCATGTAAGCGCCACGGAAGGTTTCCGTGAAGTAGGCACCGTAGATAAAACCGAGGGTGATAATACCGGCCACCATCGGGTCGATATCAATTTGTCCCATGCCCATCGCATCCGTCACGCTGTTCAGGGCAATCTGCAGGCCGTAAAAAATAAGCAGCATCAGCACCAGATCGGGTACGCCGCGAATGAGCGTGGTATAGCCTTCGAAAATGAGCGCCAGCGGTTTGTTAGCCGAAAGCTTCGCCCCTGCGCCCGCCAGACCTATCAGCACCGCCAGCACCACGGAGCTGATAGCCAGCTCAAGGGTGACAAGCGCGCCCTGTAAAATAACGCCAGAAAATCCGTACAGCATACCGCGAGCCCTGTCGTATCGTGAGTGGTAAACCGTGTCTTATCCCCTCCCCCAGCGGGAGGGGCCGCACGTTATTTGACGGAGCGATTAGCCGCCGTACACATTGAAATCGAAGTACTTTTTCGCCAGCTTGTCGTAGGTACCGTCAGCGCGCATTTCAGCAAACGCTTTGTTCAGCGCCTCACGCAGTTCGTTGTCTTCCTTACGCAGGCCCATACCGGTACCCACGCCAAAGAGCTTCTCGTCCTTAATGGACGGACCGCCGAACTTGTAATCTTTGCCTACCGGCTGCTTCAGGAAACCTTCGCTTGCCGCGACTTCATCCTGGAATGCCGCATCAATACGGCCTGCCGTCAGGTCTGCGTAAATATTTTCCTGGCCCTGATAGGAGACGATTTCGATCCCCTTCGGCGCCCAGTGTTCGTTACCGTAAGTTTCCTGCGTGGTGCCCTGCAGCACGCCCACGCGTTTCCCCTTCAGCGACTCGAGGGTCGGTTGAATGTCAGAAGACTTAGCCACTACCAAACGTGAATCGGCCGCATAGAGCTTGTCGGTGAAGGCAATCTCCTGCTGACGTTTCTCGGTGATGGAAAGCGAGGACATAATCACGTCTATTTTTTTTGCTTTCAGTGAAGGGATCAGCGCATCCAGCGGGTTCTCTACATAAGTACACTGTGCTTTGATGCGTTTGCACAGCTCATTGGCCAGATCGATGTCAAAACCCACCAGTTCACCCTTTGAATTCTTCGATTCAAACGGCGCGTAGGTGGGATCGGTGCCAATACGAATTTTCTGCGGAATGGCTGCGAAGGCCGCGGTGGCGCTGGAAAAGGCCAGTACCAGAGATAATGACAACACGAGTTTTTTCATATTTGTCCTCAACAAACTGTCTTCATACGGTTTTTTTACGACGACGGGGTGGGGTTAATGTGCCATTAATCCACGCTGTCAGGCAAAGAATAATGCCTTTCAGACGGGAATTTTTGCATTATAAATGCTTAAGTATGCACGTAGTGACCCAATATGGTGCACAGATTGCACCATATTGAATCATCCACACCCGCGACGCACCACGCTGGTGCGTTAGTCACCGTAGACGTTGAAGTCGAAGTATTTCTTCGCCAGTTTGTCGTAGGTACCGTCTTTGCGCAGCTCCGTGAATGCTTTGTCAAAGGCGGCTTTCAGCTCTTTATCGTCCTTACGCAGGCCGATGCCGGTGCCGTCACCAAAGTATTTTTTGTCTTTCACGGACGGGCCCGCAAAGGCGTAATCTTTACCAGCCGGCTGCTTCAGGAAGCCTTCGCTCGCCGCGACTTCATCCTGGAATGCGGCATCCAGACGGCCTGCCGCCAGGTCAGAGTAGATCAGATCCTGGTTCTGGTAAGCCACCACGTCGACGCCCTTCTCGCGCCAGTTGGCATTCGCGTAACCTTCCTGAGTCGAGCCCTGGAGCACGCCCACATGCTTGCCTTTCAGCGAGTCGATGGTCGGCTGGATCGGGGAACCTTTCGCGGCAATCAGACGCGAATCCGCAGCGTAGAGCTTGTCAGAGAAGGCAATCTCCTGCTGGCGTTTTTCGGTGATGGAGAGAGAAGAGATAATGGCGTCGATTTTCTTTGCCTTCAGCGACGGGATTAACGCGTCGAAGTCGCTGCCCACCCATGTGCATTTCACTTCCATACGTTTGCACATTTCATTTCCCAAATCGATATCAAACCCCACGAAATCGCCTTTCGCATCCTTGGAAGAGAATGGCGCGTAGGTTGCGTCTGTACCGATACGAACCGTCTGTGGAAGCGCTGCGTAGCTACCTGCCGCCGCACTTAACCCCACCAGCAAAGACAGAGCCAGAACCGTCTTCTTCATACATTTACCCTCAAGTACCGTGATTTTATTATGTATTGTGTTGTGTGTTGTGTTGCAGGCTTCTCTTGCAGGTCTTATGCCACATTGCCGTCTGGTCAAAAGTTCGACGTTAAATATGTTAATAAAACGTTGCGATATTGCCTTAATGGTGAAAGATAGCAGGTCTGCCGAACGAACCGGAAAGAGAAAAAGGGAAAAAGCGAATTAAATGTCGAGGATATGATCGCCGTTGCATAATTGCCCTGAAACAGGGCAACGTCTCTTTTCATGCACAGCATTTGTGCACAGAATCAGGCTCCCTGCCAGCGGGTGAAGAGGTCTTCGGGCAGGTCGATGTCAAACTGATCCAGCACGCGATTGACGGTCTGATTGATCACATCGTCCAGCGACTGCGGTCGGTGATAGAACGCCGGCACCGGCGGCATGATCACCGCGCCCAGCTCGGCGGCCTGGGTCATGAGGCGCAGATGGCCCAGGTGCAGCGGCGTTTCCCGCACGCAGAGCACCAGCGGGCGGCGCTCCTTCAGCACCACGTCCGCCGCGCGCGTTACCAGCGTGTCGGTATAGCTGTTCACAATCCCGGAGAGCGTTTTGATTGAACAGGGCAGGATCACCATACCGGCGGTTTTAAACGAGCCTGAGGAGATGCTGGCGGCGATATCGCGGGCATCGTGAACCACGTCCGCCATCGCCTGGACATCGCGCAGGGAGAGATCCGTTTCAAGGGAGAGGGTTTGCCGCGCCGCCTGGCTCATCACCAGATGCGTTTCCACTTCTGCCACGTTACGCAAAATCTGTAGCAGGCGTACGCCGTAAATCGCGCCGCTGGCACCGCTGATGCCTATTATGAGTCGTTTCATGATTTCGCCCTTGCTGAATTCTGGGCTGACTGTGCAGGATTTTGCGGGGAGTTGCAAGTGAGGGCGAGCGCCCTCACCTGCGGAGAGATTAACCTTCGTTGTGCATCTCTAAGCTTTCGAGATCGTTTTGCAGCTGAACGGCTTTCGCATCGTCGTTGCGCAGCGAATCAAGGTAGTCGAGGTACTGCTGGTCAACGTCTTTCGTCACGTAGACGCCATTGAACACGGAGCATTCGAACTGCTGAATCTCCGGGTTCTCGGCGCGCACCGCGTCGATGAGATCGTTCAGATCCTGGAAAATCAGGCCGTCGGCACCGATGATCTGGCGAATCTCATCTACTTCACGGCCGTGAGCAATCAGCTCGTTGGCGGTTGGCATATCAATGCCGTACACGTTCGGGAAGCGAATCTCCGGCGCGGCAGACGCCAGGTAGACTTTCTTCGCACCCGCTTCGCGCGCCATCTCGATAATCTGCTCAGAGGTGGTGCCGCGAACGATGGAGTCATCCACCAGCAGAACGTTCTTGTCGCGGAATTCCGCGCGGTTGGCGTTCAGCTTACGGCGCACCGACTTACGGCGCAGGTGCTGGCCCGGCATGATAAACGTGCGGCCAACGTAGCGGTTCTTCACGAAGCCCTGACGGTACGGCTTGTCCAGAATGCGGGCGATCTCCAGGGCGATATCGCAGGAGGTTTCCGGGATAGGAATAACTACGTCAATGTCGAGATCGTCCCACTCGCGGGCAATCTTCTCGCCGAGCTTCGTGCCCATATTGACGCGCGCGCTGTAGACGGAAATCTTGTCGATGAACGAATCCGGACGGGCAAAATAGACGTATTCAAACAGGCACGGGTTGCTGACCGGGTTGTCGGCACACTGACGGGTGAACAGCTGGCCCTTCTCGGTGATATACACCGCTTCGCCCGGCGCAACGTCGCGCAGGAATTCGAAGCCCAGAGTATCCAGCGCCACGCTCTCAGAGGCAACCATATATTCGGTACGGCCATCGCCGAGGTCGCGCTTGCCCAGCACCAGCGGACGAATGCCGTTTGGATCGCGGAAGGCGACCATGCCGTGACCGATGATCATCGCCACGCAGGCGTACGCACCGCGGATCTGGCGGTTGGTCGCGGCAATGGCAGCGAAGATATTGCCTGCTTCCAGCGGGTAGTGACGGAAGTTATCCAGCTCGCTGGCGAACACATTGAGCAGGATTTCTGAATCAGAGGTGGTGTTAATGTGGCGACGTTTCTCTTCGAACAGCTTCTTACGCAGCTCATGAGCGTTGGTCAGGTTGCCGTTATGGGCAAGCGTGATGCCATACGGTGAGTTGACGTAGAAAGGCTGTGCCTCAGAGGCGCTGGAACTGCCAGCAGTAGGATAACGAACGTGACCGATCCCCATATTACCTTGCAGACGCTGCATATGGCGGGCTTCAAACACATCGTTTACCAGGCCATTGGCCTTACGTAAACGGAAGCAGTTGTTTGCATCAATGGTGATGATACCCGCAGCATCCTGCCCACGGTGCTGAAGCACCGTTAACGCGTCATAAATCGACTGGTTTACCGGCATGAAACCGGCGATACCGACAATACCGCACATTCGTCTTTTCCTCGTTAAGCCACATCTCAGGGTTTATGCCCTGGGCAAAAAACTCGACGAGCTTTGCAGATAGTCAAAGAACCATCTGATGATGAAGCTGAACTCTGGAATGAGCTGCGATTTTTGCCAGTCTTCGCTTTTGGAGAACCCGGTGAAGGTATCCAGGAAGAACAGGATCGCGGCCACAATCAGCACGCCTCGTAATGCCCCGAAACAGATCCCGAGTACCCTGTCCGTTCCTGACAGACCGGTTTTCTCGACCAGCTGACCTATCACGTAATTCACGATAGCGCCGACAATCAGCGTCGCGATAAACAGCACCGCGATGGCGATTCCATTTCGGACCAGTTCATCTTCAAAGCCCGTGAACCAGACAGACAGGTAAGTGTAGTAATGACTGGCAACAAAGAAAGCACAACCCCAGGTTACCAGCGATAACGCTTCACGAACAAAGCCACGGATCAGGCTAACCAGACAGGAAAAACCAATCACCGCAATGATGGCGTAATCAATCCAGACCATATGTGTCCCACGATTAAACGCCCTGTCATCCAGTTCGGGGCGAATTCTAACAGAAAAAGAAAACGTTTGCGTAGGGATTTCCTTCCCGCGCGTAAATAAAAAAGGCGCTGAAAAAATGTTCAACGCCGTGGCTTATCGCCTCTCTCTAAAGGAGCAGGTCGTACTTAGTTCGCGCTGTAGCTCATCACCACACCACTCAGCCCGGAGATCTGCTTCAGCTCGCCCAGCGACCCTTTCAGCTTGTCTTTCGACGCCTCCGGCCCCACGAGGATACGGGTAATTTTACCCTGTACCGGCGTGGAAGGTGAAGTGTAAACGCGATAGCCCGCGCTGCGCAGTTTACCGACAACCTCGTTGACTTTATCGGCGTTTTTCAGCGCCCCCAGCTGCACAACGTAGGCTTTGCCGGTCGGCGCTGCGTCTTGCTTCGCCGGTGGTGGGGTTTCAGACGCTGCAGCCAACTGCTCTGCTGCTTTATCTCGCTGTTGCTGAGGCTTCGGCTGCGGTTTTTCAACAGGCTTAGGCTTCTCTACCGGTACCGGATCGATCTCGATGTTGTTATTCGCCGCCAGACGCGACGGGTCGAGTGACGGTGCAGCGGCATCGCCCGCGCGAACTTCTTCCGCCGCCCCTTCAGGCGGCTGAGCAGGCAGCGCCTGGGTCGCCGCAGGCAGCATATCCGGCTCATCGCGGTCGCCCGGCTTCGGCACCAGCGGAATGGCTGCAAACTCGTCCTGATAATGTTTTTTCTGCCCGTCGAGCAGCCCGGGAAGAATAATCACCCCGAGCGCGACCAGCACAATGGTTCCTGTTAAACGGTTCTGAAACTTACTCGCCACCGGTTCTCCCCGCGTCCATCACTTCCATGACATGTGCCACCGTGTGGAAAGAGCCACACACCAGCACGGTATCTTCTGGTTTAGCATCCGCCATCGCGGCATGCCAGGCCTGCGCCACGCTACTGTAGATTGCACCTTTGCCGAGATGTTCCATCAACTGCTCAGCAGTCGCACCACGCGGCCCCTCCAGAGGAGCACAATACCAGCTATCGACCACACTCTCCATGCAGGCCAGCGTGCCGCCGATATCTTTATCATGAAGCATACCGATAACCGCCAGCACGCGCCCGGTTTTTGGTAACGATTTGAGACGTCCTGCGAGATACGCCGCCGCATGCGGGTTGTGCGCCACGTCCAGAATTAGACGCGGTGACTCGCTGACTATCTGGAAACGACCGGGCAGCAGCGCATTCTGAATGCCGTCACGGATCGCCTGCTCACTTACAGCTAATCCGCTGGCGCGCAGTGCCGCCAGCGCGGTTGCCGCGTTAGGCTGTGGCACCTGCGGCAGCGGCAGATTCTCCAGAACGCCCTGCGCATCGCTAAAGCGCCAGCCGTTGCACTGCACCTCATACTGCCAGTCAACGCCTCGGCGCAACAGATGTGCGCCCTTCTCTTTCGCCACGTCGGCAATGGTATGCGGCATGTCCGGCTCGCCCACCACGGCGGGCTTATTCGCCCGGAAAATACCGGCCTTTTCGCGGCCAATGCTTTCACGGTCCGGGCCCAGCCAGTCGGTATGATCCAGCGCGATGCTGGTGACCACCGCCACGTCCGCATCCACCATATTGGTGGCATCCAGACGCCCGCCCAGCCCCACTTCCAGGATCACCACGTCCAGCTGCGCCTGTTTGAACAGCCACAGCGCCGACAGGGTGCCGTATTCAAAATAGGTTAATGAGGTTTCCCCGCGCGCCGCTTCGATAGCCGCGAACGACGCCGTATGGGCAGATTCCGCCAGCTCGGTGTTCTGCACCCGCACGCGCTCGGTATAGCGCACCAGATGCGGTGAGCTGTAAACGCCAACCTTGTACCCCGCCGCCATCAGGACTGACTCCAGCGTGCGGCAGGTCGTCCCTTTACCGTTAGTACCTGCAACGGTGAACACGAACGGAGCCGGTTTCAGCACGTCGAGACGCGCGGCAACCTGGCTTACGCGCTCAAGGCCCATATCGATGGTTTTACTGTGCAGGTTTTCCAGATAAGAAAGCCACGCGGCCAGGGGCGACGTGGCTTGGGGAATGCTTTTATTTTCCATAATGCCCGGTTGTCATTAACAGGTTATAAAGCAAAAGGGCAGCGCCATCTGGCCCTGCCCTTTTCAGTTATCAGGCCTCGGGTTCCTGATCCGGTACCACCACGCCTTCGCGCGGCTCATCCGGGTTAGGCGCTGGCAGATTCATCAGCTTCGCCAGAATGCTGGCCAGTTTCAGGCGCATTTCCGGACGGCGGACGATCATATCGATAGCGCCTTTCTCAATGAGGAACTCACTGCGCTGGAAGCCCGGCGGCAGTTTTTCACGAACGGTCTGCTCGATGACGCGAGGACCGGCAAAGCCGATCAGCGCTTTCGGCTCAGCGATGTTCAGGTCACCCAGCATCGCGAAGCTTGCGGAGACGCCACCCATGGTTGGGTCGGTCAGTACCGAGATGTACGGCAGACCGCGCTCCTGCATTTTCGCCAGCGCCGCAGAGGTTTTCGCCATCTGCATCAGGGACATCAGCGCTTCCTGCATACGCGCACCACCGGAGGCGGAGAAGCAGATCAGCGGACAGTTGTCTTCCAGCGCCTGCTCAACGGCACGCACGAAACGCGCGCCGACCACGGAGCCCATTGAGCCGCCCATAAAGGAGAACTCAAACGCAGCGGCAACCACCGGCATCTCGTGCAGGGTGCCCTTCATGACGATCAGCGCGTCTTTCTCGCCGGTCTCTTTCTGTGCAGAGGCCAGACGATCTTTGTATTTTTTGGAATCGCGGAACTTCAGCACGTCTTTTGGCTCAAGCTCGCTGCCCAGTTCTACCAGAGAACCTTCGTCCAGCAGGCTATGCAGGCGGTTGCGCGCCGACATACGCATGTGGTGGTCACACTTCGGACACACCTCAAGATTGCGTTCCAGCTCTGCGCGATACAGAACCTGGCCGCAGCTATCACACTTCGTCCATACCCCTTCAGGAATGCTCGCTTTGCGCGTCGGGGTAATGTTGCTTTTAATTCGTTCAATCCAGCTCATTGATAACCTTTCTGCCTGAACCTGGTCGTATGCCAGTTTTGCTATAAGAGGCGAATAATGCCATTTTTGCCTCCAACAGACCATGAATGTTGCACATTAAAACATAACAGCCCGAAACTTTGGATAAAAAAGTGGTCGAACCGCCAGCGTGCATTTACTTCGCTTGCTTTGCTGCCGCGCGTTTGTGACGAATAATTTCAATCACGCCAGGCAGTACGGAAAGCACAATAATCGCTACAATCAGTAACTTAAGGTTTTCCTGAACCACCGGCAAGTCGCCAAACAGGTAGCCTGCATAGGTAAAGAGCAACACCCAAAGCAGTGCGCCCACCACGTTATACATTGCAAAATGACGATAGGACATATGGCCCATTCCCGCCACAAACGGTGCAAATGTGCGCACAATAGGCACAAAACGCGCAAGGATAATGGTTTTTCCGCCATGACGTTCATAGAAGGCATGGGTCTTGTCTAAATAGCTGCGGCGGAAAATTTTCGAGTCCGGATTACTGAACAACCGCTCACCGAACACCCGGCCAATCGTATAGTTGACCGCATCCCCGACAATCGCGGCAATCACCATCAACACCACCATCAGATGCACGTTCAAATCATTGGTGGGCAGCGCCGACAACGCACCGGCCACAAACAGCAGCGAGTCTCCCGGCAGGAACGGGGTAACGACCAGACCGGTTTCACAGAACAGAATCAGGAACAGAATGGCGTAAACCCAGACGCCGTACTGCGCGACCAGCTCCGCCAGGTGAACATCAATATGCAGAATGAAATCAATCAGAAAACGTATTACGTCCATATTGTCTAAGCCTTAATTGCACCTTTGTTTAGTCCGCTAAAAACAGCGGGCCCATTGGCGGTTTTGGCAGGTCAAACCGATCCGGATAGTCTACCGAGACCAGATAAAGCCCTTCCGCTTTCGCCGTTGCTGCCGCAAGCGTTCTGTCCTTCGCTGCCAGCAGTTCTGCAATCCAGCTCTCCGGCTGGTGTCCGGCGCCCACTTCCATCAGGCTGCCTACAATATTCCGCACCATATGATGTACAAAGGCATTGGCTTTGATATCCACCACCACATACGCGCCAAAACGACTGACGTTAATGTGCATGACGTTACGCCACGGCGTACGGGACTGACACTGCACCGCACGAAACGACGTAAAGTCATTTTCACCAATCAGACACTGCGCCGCACGATGCATACGTTCTGCATCGAGCGGTTCATAAAAATGCGTCACGCCCTGGCTTAATACCGCCGGGCGCAGACGCTGGTTGTAGATGACATAGCGATAGCGACGCGCCGTTGCGCTGAAGCGCGCGTGAAAATCATCCGGCACAGCTTTCACCCAACGCACCGCGATGTCACCAGGTAAATTCGCATTTACCCCCAGCGTCCAGGCGGCATCCTTACGCACGGCGGTGGTTTCAAAGTGAACCACCTGCCCCGTGCCATGAACACCCGCGTCCGTACGCCCCGCGCACAGGACGTTAATCGGCTCGTTTGCTACCTGAGAGAGCGCTTTCTCCAGCTTTTCCTGAACGCTGCGCACCTCATTCTGACGCTGCCAGCCATAATATTTACTGCCATCGTACTCAATACCCAGGGCAATTTTATGAACCGGCTTTTGATCCACTTCGGACATCAGTACAGATACTCCTGCACCAGCTTCTCGGCGATCTTGACCGCCATCAGCGCGCCGCCAAAGCGAACGTTATCGGCAACGGACCAGAACTGAACCTGCTCCGGCATACCATAGTCGTTACGCACGCAGCCAACGGAAAGATGCGCGCTGCCGGTGGCGTCGCCCACCTGGGTCGGGAACTCGCTCTCTTCGGAAAGGACGATGTCTTCACCGCGGCCAAACGCGTCGCGCGCTTCCTCTGCCGCCAGCGGGCGCAGGGCTTCAAAACCGACCATCTGCGCGTGGCCGTAGAAGACCGGGGACTGTACGACGCTGGCGGAAATCATCAGCCCCTCGTCCTGCAGAATCTTGCGCGCTTCGTCGACGAGACGACGCTCTTCGCGCACGGAACCTTCACGATCCGGCAGCAGCGGCAGCATGTTGAACGCCAGCTGGCGGCCAAAGAAATCATCTTCGTCGATCGGGATGCCGTTCAGCAGCTTCGCACTCTGCCCGGCCAGCGCGTCAACGGCCTTTTTACCGTTCGCCGACGCGGACAGCAGGCTGGTGACGGTAATGCGCGACAGGCCGCCGTCGTCAATCAGCGGTTTCAGGGCAGTCAGCAGCTGGCTGGTCAGGCTGTTCGGTACCGCGATAACGTTACGGTTGCGGTAGTCAGCCAGCACAAACGGATTGACGTCCGGGACCACCAGCGGCACGTCCGGCTCCAGGGAGAACAGACCGCTCAGGTCGATCACCAGACAGCCCGAATTGGTCGCCTCTTCAATATAAGACGCCGTGGCTTCAGCACCTGCGGCAAAAAACGCCAACTGCGCCTGGGTCCAGTCAAACGCGGCCGCATCCTGAACCATCACGGATTTACCGCCAAAGCGCAGATGTTCGCCCGCGCTGTCGGTGCGCGCCAGCGCATAGATATCTCCCACCGGGAACTGACGCTCGGCAAGAGTTTCGAGCAGGGCTTCGCCCACGGCACCCGTGGCACCTAAAATGGCAATGTTCCAGCCTTCAGACATGGTGGTTTACTCCAGAAATAAAAAAGCGTCCCTGTCGGCGTATCCGACAGGGAGCATTAAGAAGACATTAATGCGCCGGGTGATGAACGGCGTTAAAACCCAGTTTCTTGAGCAACGTCGCAGCCGCTGCGTCGTCGCACATCACATACAGGGAAGACCACTCGCGGCGCTCAACGTAGTTCTTGCGCAGCTTATCAAATTCACCCGGGATCCCCGCCACCTTACGCAGCAGCGCATCGTCGCGGCGCACATCATACACCAAATGCACCAGCCTTTTCAGCGTTGCCTGATCGAGCGGGCCATGCAGGGTAATGCGGCCAAATTCAGGCGCGGGGAGTAAAGTATCAAGCGCCACCTGCTGCGGATGGCCGATAAAGGCGCTGTAGGCTTCAAACACCTGCGTCGTGCCGCGCGCTTTGCCTTCAAGCGTATAGCCCGCGATATGCGCGGTGGCAACGTCAACCTTGTTCAGCAGCTCAACGTTGAGATCCGGCTCCGGCTCCCAGACGTCCAGCACCACGCTGAGATCGTGTCCTTCATTCAGACATTTCAGCAGCGCGGCATTATCCACCACCGGGCCACGGCAGGCATTAATCAGAATAGTGCCAGCCTTCAGACGGCGAATCAGCGCCTCGTCCGCCAGATGCAGGGACTTATACGGCCCTTCTTTAAACAGCGGCGTGTGGAACGTTAGCACATCGCACTGTTCAACCAGCTCATCCAGCGCGCGGAAATCCTCGTCGTCACCGTTGTCTTTACGCGGCGGATCGCACAGCAGCGTGCGGATACCTAACGCTTCAAGGCGCTTTTGCAGACGCCCGCCGACGTTACCCACGCCGACAATCCCCACGGTGCGGTCTTTCAGCGCAAAACCATCGCGCTCGGCCAGCATCAGCAGTGAGGAGAAAACGTATTCCACGACGGCAATGGCGTTACAGCCCGGCGCGGCGGAAAAACCGATTCCGGCCTGCTTCAGCCACTGATCATCCACATGATCGGTCCCTGCCGTTGCGGTTCCGACAAACTTAATCGCTTTACCGGCAAGCAACGCCTCATTTACTTTGGTCACCGAGCGCACCATCAGCGCGTCTGCGTCATCCAGTTCGTTAACCGGGATCGGGCGACCAGGGACAGCCTTAACGTCGCCGAGGCGGCTAAACAGCTCGCGGGCGTAAGGCATATTTTCATCAACGAGGATTTTCACGTCTGAGTACCTGTTTGAGAGGAAGAAAACCTGCCAAGTGTGCCATAATCTGGCCGCCAGGCATATACGTATGCCGGGTTTACGCTGAGTTTTGACTTTAAGGATTTTTGACGATGCAGCCCATTTCAGGTACGCCGCCACGCCCTCCGGGTGAAGGCCCTGTCACGCCAAACGTTGCCGGTGAACAGCCACTATCCACGCAACAGCGCACCGTGCTGGAGCGACTGATCACGCGCCTGATAGCGCTGACTTCGCAGCAAAACGCGGAAGTCTGGGCCGGGGTAAAGCATGATTTAGGTGTGAGGAACGACGCACCGCTGCAGTCGCGCCATTTCCCTGCCGCCGAGCAAAATCTCAACCAGCGTATTACGACCGCGCAGCAGAACCACACCACGCGTCAGATTGTCACGCAGTTGACCGAGCTGCTGGGCCAGGGAAATAACCGTCAGGCTGTCAGTGACTTTATCCGTCAGCAGTATGGCCAGACCGCCCTGAGCCAGCTGACGCCAGACCAGCTTAAAACCGTGCTGACGCTGTTGCAGAACAATCAGTTGTCTATTCCGCAGCCTCAGGTGCGCCCCTCAACCGAGCGCCCGCTGCAACCTGCCGAGCACAACACGCTGAACCAGATGGTGACCAAACTGGCCGCCGCCACCGGTGAGTCGACGAAGCTTATCTGGCAATCCATGCTGGAACTGTCCGGCGTGAAGGCGGGCGAGCTGATTCCGGCCAAACAGTTTACCCATCTGGTGACCTGGCTCCAGGCGCGCCAGACGCTCAGCACCCAGAGCGCCCCTACCCTGCATACCGTTCAGGCGGCGCTTAAACAGCCGCTGGAACCGCACGAGTTCGAGGTGATTCGGGATTACGCCCAGCAGAACTGGCAGGCCACGCCGCAAACGGTACTGACCACCGCGCAGGTGCAGGATGTGCTGAATCAGATCTTTGTTCGCCGCGCCGAGCGGGAAGGCGGCGTGCCGGAGGTAAGAAACGTTCAGCCGATCTACAGCCCGCTGTTTGCGCCCGTTGTGGAGACGTTCAGAACGCTCTCTGCCCGCCCGGGATTAATGTTGATTGCATTATTGATTGCGCTGGCGATTTTCTGGCTGGTTGCCTGAGGATTTGCCCGGTAGCGCTACGCATACCGGGCCTACAACGGCTCGAACCGTAGGCCGGGTAAGGCGCAGCCGCCACCCGGCGACAACAGTTAATTTCTGCGAAACGCCACCAGCGTCACCACGATCCCCACCACCGCAGAAACCGCGCCCGCCAGGAAGACGGACGGGTAGCCAAACGAAGTGGCTAACAGACCCGCCAGCGGCCCGGTTACGCCGTATGAGATATCCTGAAACGCCGCATAGCCGCCCAGCGCCGTACCGCGGACCTGCGGCGCCACGCGCTTCACCACCTCAACGCCCAGCGCCGGGAAGATCAGCGAGCAGCCGCAGCCGGTTAACGCCGCACCAAGCAGCGCAACGGAGGCGACCGGCGCCTGCCAGAGCAACACCAGCCCAACGGTTTCAATCACCAGCGACGCCACCGCCACCTTCACGCCGCCAAAGCGATCCGGCATCCAGCCGAACAGGACACGCATCAGGACAAACGCGCCGCCAAAGGCCGTCAGCGTAAAGCCCGCCATTGCCCAGCCGCGGCTCATGAAATAGAGGGAGACGAAGGTACCAATCACCGCGAAGCCTACTCCCTGAAGCGCCAGCCCCAGCCCTGGCTGCCAGATTTGCCCCACCACACTCCACAGCGAAGGACGTTCGCCTTTATGGGCGGGTACCTTGCGTACCGAACCGTTAAAAGCCCACGCCAGCAGCGGTAATACCATGGTGGTTGCTGCCAGTACCGCAAAACCAAACTGGCTGTGGATCAGCAAACCCAGCGGCGCGCCTGCAGCCAGTGCGCCATAAATCGCCATCCCGTTCCAGGACATCACTTTGCCGGAGCGCGCAGGCCCCACCAGCCCCATCCCCCAGGTCAGGGTGCCGGTCAGCAGCTGGCTTTCACCGAAGCCAAGGATTAAACGGCCCACCACCAGCAGCGCAAATTTATACGCGGCATCGACCGGCAGAAGAGCGGCCAGCAGCCACGCGCCGCCCGCCAGACCGCAGGCAAACATGCCCTGCAGCGCCGAGCGTTTTGCACCGTGCTGATCGGCCAGCCGTCCTGCGTAACCGCGGGTTAATACCGTGGCTAAAAACTGGATGCCCACAGCAATGCCGACCATGGTGTTGCCATAGCCGAGTTCCTGATGAACGAACAGCGGGATCACCGGCAGCGGCAGGCCAACGGTCATGTAGGTCAGGAATACCGCAAAGGCGATGCGGAAAAGAGAAAGGTTCCCGGAAGGAGTGCCCTTCTCGGCGGTAACAGCCTTCATGCATAACTCCGTGTTCAGGCATAAAAAAGGGAGCCTTCCGGCTCCCTTCTATTATACATTCAAACGCTTATGCTTTCAGCTTGCGCATAACCAGTGTGGCGTTGGTGCCGCCGAAGCCGAAGCTGTTGGACATGACGGTGGTCAGCGTCGCTTCCGTTGGTTTGGTCACTATGTTCAGGCCAGCCGCCTGCTCGTCCATCTCGTCGATGTTGATGCTTGGGGCGATAAAGCCGTTTTCCAGCATCAGCAGAGAGTAGATCGCTTCCTGCACGCCCGCCGCACCCAGAGAGTGACCGGTCATGGCTTTGGTGGCAGAGATAGCCGGGCTGTTGTCGCCGAACACTTCGCGGATCGCACCCAGCTCTTTCACGTCACCTACCGGAGTAGAGGTACCGTGGGAGTTCAGGTAGTCGATTGGGGTATCAACATCGTGCATCGCCATCTTCATGCAGCGCACCGCGCCTTCGCCGGACGGAGCAACCATGTCGGCGCCGTCGGACGTTGCGCCGTAGCCCACGATCTCAGCATAGATGTGCGCGCCACGTGCCAGAGCGTGCTCCAGCTCTTCAACCACAACCATACCGCCGCCGCCCGCGATGACGAAACCGTCACGGTGCGCGTCATAGGTACGGGAGGCTTTGTCTGGGGTTTCGTTGTACTTGGTGGACAGTGCGCCCATCGCGTCGAATTCACAGGCCATTTCCCAGCCCAGCTCTTCGCCGCCGCCAGCAAATACGATGTCCTGTTTGCCCAGCTGGATCTGCTCAACAGCGTTACCGATACAGTGTGCGGAAGTCGCACACGCGGAGCTGATGGAGTAGTTCACACCATGAATTTTGAACGGGGTCGCCAGGCACGCGGAAACCGCAGAACCCATAGCTTTCGTGACCACGTACGGACCTACCGCTTTCAGACCACGCGGGCTGCGCATGGCGTCAGCACCGAATACCTGCGCTTTAGAGGAACCGCCGGAGCCGGCAATCAGGCCCACGCGCGGGTTGTTCTGATAAACCTCTTCGCTCAGGCCGGAATCTTTGATCGCTTCCTGCATGGAGAGATAAGCATAAATAGAGGCATCGTTCATGAAACGAACCACTTTGCGGTCAATCAAACCGGTGGTGTCCAGTTTGACGTTACCCCATACGTGGCTACGCATACCTGAATCTTTAAACTCTTCAGAGAAAGTGATCCCGGAGCGTCCTTCACGCAGAGATGCCAGGACTTCCTGCTGGTTATTACCGATGCTGGAAACAATGCCCAGGCCAGTAATCACTGCACGTTTCATTCAATACCTCTGTAAGTCGCACTATAAAAAGTTTCGAGTCGCACAATAGCGTACACTTGTACGCCGAACAAGTCCGATCAGACATTTTCTGCGGAAATTTGCACCGATGGACTCACATCGTTAAGATCGTGCCACTGCCTGTCAGACGAGTAACTTACGTGAAACAAAACGCTATACAACCCGCCAACCTCGAATTCAACGCTGAGGGTACACCTGTTTCCCGAGATTTTGATGACGTCTACTTTTCTAATGATAACGGACTCGAAGAAACCCGCTATGTTTTCCTCGAGGGAAACCAGCTCAGCGCCCGCTTCCCTGCGCACCCGCGCAGCCTGTTCATTGTTGCGGAAAGCGGCTTCGGAACCGGACTGAATTTTCTGACTCTCTGGCAGGCGTTCGATCGATTTCGCGCTGCACACCCCGAGGCTACGCTACAAAGATTACATTTCATCAGTTTTGAAAAATTTCCGCTTACCGCGCACGATCTGCGGCTCGCCCACCAGCGCTGGCCGGAGCTTGCAGCCTGGGCGGAGCAGCTTCAGGCGCAGTGGCCGCCGCATATCGGCGGCTGCCACCGTCTGATTCTGGACGGCGGACGAGTGACGCTAGATTTATGGCTGGGCGACATTAACGACCTGACCGATACGCTCGACGACGCGATGAACCAGACGGTGGACGCGTGGTTCCTTGACGGCTTTGCGCCCGCCAAGAACCCGGACATGTGGAGCCAGCATCTGTTTAGCGCGATGGCCCGGCTGGCGCGTCCCGGCGCAACGCTCGCCACCTTTACCTCGGCCGGCTTTGTTCGCCGCGGCCTGCAGGACGCGGGCTTTACCATGCAGAAGACCAAAGGCTTTGGCCGCAAGCGCGACATGCTGGTCGGCACGATGGAACGGACGCTGGACATTCCCGCTCGGGCTCCCTGGTTTGCGCGCAGCGCCAGCGCATCGCGCGAAGTGGCGATCGTTGGCGGAGGGATCGCCAGCGCCCTGCTCTCTCTCGCGCTGCTGCACCGGGGCTGGCAGGTGACGCTCTACTCCGCTGACGAGGCACCAGCCAGCGGCGCGTCCGGTAACCGCCAGGGCGCACTTTACCCGCTTTTAAGCGCGCACGACCCGGCCCTGTTCCAGTTTTTCCCCGCGGCCTTTACCTTCGCCCGTCGCCTGTACGACGCGCTGCCAGTGGCATTCGACCACGACTGGTGTGGCGTGACGCAGCTCGGCTGGGATGAGAAGAGCCAGCAAAAAATTGCGCAGATGCTGTCGCTGAGTCTGCCGGAGGAGATTGCCCGCGCGGTCAGTGCGCAAGAGGTGGCAGACACCGCGGGCGTGGAAACCGGCTGTGGCGGCATTCAATATCCCCTCGGCGGCTGGCTGTGCCCGGCTGAACTGACCGCGGCGGCGATTAGCCTGGCGCAGTCACGCGGGCTGAGGGTGCATTATGCTCATAAGGTTGAATCGCTTAGCCGGTCAGAACGGTGGACTCTGCATTTTGCTGATGGCAAAGCGGCACACCATGCCAGCGTTGTGCTGGCAAACGGACATAACATCAGCCAGTTTATCCAGACCGAGACGTTGCCGGTTTATCCGGTCGGCGGCCAGGTAAGCCATATTCCGACCGCGCCCGAACTGAGCAAGCTGCGCCAGGTGCTGTGCTATGACGGCTATCTGACGCCACAAAATCCGTCTAACGGACATCACTGCATCGGCGCCAGCTACCATCGTGGCGAAGCGGATATGCGCTACAGCGAAGCGGATCAGCAGCAAAACCGCCAGCGCCTGATTGACTGCTTCCCGGACGCGGCGTGGGCGAAAGAGGTTGACGTGAGCGAGGGCGAAGCGCGCTGCGGCGTGCGCTGCGCGACCCGCGATCATCTGCCGATGGCGGGAAACGTGCCGGACTATGAAGCCACGCTTGAACTCTATCAGGATCTGGCAGAAAACAAGGAAACGGCGGTAAGTGCCCCGGTTTATCCGGAACTGTTCATGCTGGGCGGATTAGGATCGCGAGGATTGTGCTCCGCGCCGCTGCTGGCTGAAACGTTAGCCGCGCAAATGAGTAATGAGCCTGTTCCGCTGGACAGAACCACGCTTGCGGGGCTGAACCCGAATCGACTGTGGGTACGGAAACTGCTGAAGGGGAAAATGGTTAAGTAGGGTGCGGTCGAATCCCCTCTCCCCAAAGGGGAGAGGGAAGAGTAGGCAGCGGCTTAGCGTTTAGCCTGCTGGAATAAATTGTCCCACATCCCCAGCACCAGAGACTGGTCGCGCGGAGAGAGCTCCCCGGCCAGAATGGCTTTTTCCAGGCTGCGCGTGACTTCAGCGTGAACGGCGTCGGCAGAGTGATCGTCACCTGCTTCCAGCTCGGCTACCGCCAGCGTCAGGTGACCACGCAGATAACCGCTGGCGAACAGCTCATCATCACTGGCGTGTTCCACCATGTCATCAATTAACGCCAGAATGCGTGATTCAAATTCTGCGATCATCTTCTTTCCTCTGTTAAAGATCTTCCGGCCAAGGGAAGCATTCCGCCGTGATCTCCGGCGTGTGGTAATAATTCTGTAAAGCCTCGATCAGGCGCGCCGGACGTTCCGGGATGCCTTTCTCAAGATACTCCATCACCTGCGCATGCACGCGGCGCTGGAAGACGATACGGTCTGGCTCAAAGTCACCTTCAAGGTTGTCACAGCTCACGTTGAACGGGAAGCCCGCCGCCACGCAGAACAGCCATTCCAGCGCCTGCGGCTTCACTTCCACGTCTTCAAACTGGCCCTGGGTGGCGGCGTCGCGCCCGTCCGGACAGTACCAGTAACCGAAGTCCACCAGCTCGCGACGCGCTTTCCCCGCGATGCACCAGTGCGAAATCTCGTGCAAACCGCTGGCGTAAAAGCCGTGGGCAAAGACGATGCGGTTGTACGGAACCTCTGCATCAGCAGGAAGATAGATCGGTTCGTCGTCGCCTTTAATCAGACGGGTATTAAAATCATCAGCAAAACAGCTATCGAAGATCTCAATCAGCTGTTCGTATTTATGCGTACTGTTCATTAGTTCATCCCCAACCAGGTGAGGATCTCCTGTCCATGGCTGTCATAAAGAAGTTTGGCGCTCATCACCGCCGAGACGACAACGATCATCGGGCGGATCAGCTTTTGCCCTTTGCTTAATACCAGACGCGAGCCTGCGCGCGCGCCCAAAAATTGCCCTGCCATCATCACAAACCCGGTTGCCCAGATAACCTTGCCGCCAATGATAAACAGCAGCAGGCCGCCGACGTTCGAGGTCGCATTCAGCACCTTGGCGTGGGCGGTGGATT
The DNA here is from genome assembly GCF_014895915.1 of Enterobacter cloacae complex sp. P13B. Taxonomy (NCBI): domain Bacteria; kingdom Pseudomonadati; phylum Pseudomonadota; class Gammaproteobacteria; order Enterobacterales; family Enterobacteriaceae; genus Enterobacter; species Enterobacter cloacae complex sp. P13B. The sequence goes on along the minus strand of NZ_JADBQN010000043.1, from coordinate 24,275 downwards.
TGGCGAGGTTAAAGCCGGCCAGCGTCACGAACGCCAGCGCGTAAAACGAGCCTGCCCCCGGGCCAAAGAAGCCGTCGTAAAAGCCGACGCAGCCACCGGCAATCAGCGCAAACGGCAGGCCGTGCAGCCGCCGCGCCCGGTCTTCCTCACCGAGCTTAGGCATCAGCAGGAAATAGAGACCGATGCAGATAACCAGAATCGGCAGGATCTGGCGCAAAATATCCGACTGCACGTGCTGCACCAGCAGCGCGCCCGACGTTGAGCCGATAAAGGTCATCAGGATATTGAGCTTTTGATCGGCGAGATTCACCACCTTGCGGCGGATAAAATAGAGCGACGCCGAAAGCGAGCCGCCGCAGGCCTGCAGCTTATTGGTGGCAAGCGCCTGCGCCGGGCTCATGCCTGCCGCCAGCAGCGCGGGCACGGTTAACAGCCCGCCGCCGCCCGCAAGGGCATCGATAAAACCGGCCAGCATGGCCACGAAGAACAGCACCACCAGCAGCAGCGGTGACACCATAAACAGATCGACGAAATTATCCATTAAAGTACATGCTCATCCAGTAGCGCCTGGCAGGAAGGCGGCAACGGAGGCGGTGTCTTCTTCTCAGGCTTAGAGGTTCCAGGTTTTGCCGGCTCAAACCAGCTTTGCAGTTCGTAACCACAGCCATCGCCTGGCGGCGGTAGCGGCTGATCTTCACATTCCAGGCTGTTCGCCGGGCAACGCAGACGCACGTGCATATGCGCCCGGTGCTGGAACCACGGGCGCACTTTGCGCAGCCAGTCGCGATCCGTCCCCGCATCCAGGCAAAGCTGCTGCTTGATCGCCGGGTTGACGAAAATCCGCGTGACGTCGTTATCTTCCGCCGCCAGCTTGATCATACTGGAAACCTCCCGCGTCCACAGCGAGGGCACCACGCTTTTGCCGTCGCGCGACACCAGATCCAGCGCCTGCGGCTTCAGCAGTTGCGCAGACGTCCAGCGCGTTTTCGGCAGCTGCAGGAAGATGTCGACATCCAGTCCGGTCTGGTGGCTGGCGTGCCCGCCGTTAAAGCGGCCACCGGCAGGCATCCCCATATCGCCAATCAGCATTGTCCCCAGCCCCAGGTTATGCACCTGGTTCCCCAGTCGCTGAATGAACAGCACCAGATCAGGGTGGCCGAAGTAACGACGCTGGTCGGTACGCATCACCTGATAGGTATCTGATTGCAGCGGCAGCTCCTGCGCGCCCACGATACAGCCGTTAGAGAAGGCGCCGATGGACTGCGCGCTTCCCGCCACCGGATGGGTGATTTTTTGCCACGGCGTGGCGGCCAGACTGGCTCCACTGGCCAGCAGCGCCAGCAGAGCAATTGCGGTTTTTTTCATGTTTACCAGCGTGGAATGGTGGTCGTCACGTCCGCGTTCTGCGCGCGCTGGCGCAGGAAGTGATCCATCAGCACGATCGCCAGCATCGCTTCCGCGATCGGCACCGCGCGGATCCCCACGCACGGATCGTGACGACCTTTGGTGATCATCTCAACTTCTTCGCCTGAGCGGTTAATCGTGTGGCCCGGCACGGTGATGCTTGAGGTCGGCTTCAGCGCGATGTTGGCAATAATCTGCTGTCCACTGCTGATACCGCCGAGAATGCCGCCCGCATGGTTGCTCTGGAAGCCCGCTTTCGTGATTTCGTCGCGGTTCTGGCTGCCGCGAAGCGCCACCACGTCGAAGCCGTCGCCAATCTCGACGCCCTTCACCGCGTTGATGCTCATCAGCGCGTGGGCGATATCGGCGTCGAGACGGTCAAATACCGGCTCGCCCCAGCCAGCCGGGACGCCATCTGCCACCACGGTGACTTTCGCGCCAATGGAGTCGCCCTCTTTTTTCAGGCCGCGCATCAGTTCGTCCAGCGCGTCAAGCTTATCCGCATCGGCGCAGAAGAACGGGTTTTGTTCGACCTGATCCCAGTCTTTGATCGCCAGCGGAATGTCGCCCATCTGGGTCAGACAGCCGCGAATGACGATGCCAAATTTCTGCTGCAAATACTTTTTAGCAATAGCGCCAGCGGCCACGCGCATCGCGGTTTCACGCGCGGAAGAGCGTCCGCCGCCGCGATAGTCGCGAAAGCCGTACTTTTGCTCGTAGGTGTAGTCGGCATGGCCCGGGCGGAACACGTCCTTGATAGCACCGTAGTCCTGAGAGCGCTGATCGGTGTTTTCAATCAGCAGACCAATGCTGGTGCCGGTGGTGCGGCCTTCAAAAACGCCGGAGAGAATTTTGACCTGGTCCGGCTCGCGACGCTGCGTGGTGTAGCGAGAGGTGCCCGGACGACGGCGGTCAAGGTCGTGCTGTAAATCTGCTTCGGTCAGTTCGATGCCTGGCGGTACGCCATCAACGATACAGCCCAGCGCCAGCCCGTGCGACTCGCCAAAGGTGGTCACGCGGAATAACTGTCCAATACTGTTTCCTGCCATCACGGCTCCGATGTTGTTGTTTGTGTTTGAGCGTTGTGAAACGGGCCGAAGCCCGCTGGATTAATCTTTATAGATGCTGAAGTGTTCGCGCGCGTCGAGCAGCTGCGCTTTGGTCAGCATAAAGACGCCGTCACCGCCGTTGTCGAACTCAAGCCAGGTGAACGGCACATCCGGGTACTGCTCTATCAGATGTACCATGCTGTTGCCCACTTCACAAATCAGAACGCCGTCATCGGTCAGGTAATCCGGCGCGCAGGCCAGAATGCGGCGGGTCAGCTTCAGGCCGTCCGAGCCTGACGCCAGGCCCAGCTCCGGCTCGTGACGATATTCGTTCGGCAGATCTGACATGTCTTCTGCATCGACGTACGGCGGGTTAGTGACGATCAGATCGTATTGCAGCGTCGGCAGGTCGCGGAACAGGTCAGAGCGGATTGGCGTGACGTGATGGATCAGGCCGTGCTCTTCGATGTTGTGTTCGGTCACGGCCAGCGCGTCGGTGGAGATATCGACGGCGTCCACTTCCGCTTCAGGGAAAGCGTAGGCGCAGGCAATAGCGATGCAGCCGCTGCCGGTGCACATATCGAGAATGTGCTGCGGCTGATGGTTAATCAGGCCTTCAAAGTGATTGTTGATCAGCTCACCAATCGGCGAGCGCGGTACCAGCACGCGTTCATCGACGTAAAACTCGTGGCCGCAGAACCAGGCTTTGTTGGTCAGGTAAGCCACCGGAATGCGCTCGTTTACGCGACGGATCACGCGCTCAACGATGCGGTGTTTTTCGCTGGAGGTCAGGCGCGCGGTGCGCATGTCTTCCGGAATGTCCAGCGGCAGGTAAAGAGACGGCAGCACCAGCTGAACGGCCTCGTCCCACGGGTTATCGGTACCGTGACCGTACCAGATATTAGCGGCGCTGAAGCGGCTAACCGACCAGCGCAACATGTCCTGTATGGTATGCAGCTCGTTTACTGCTTCATCGACAAATATTTTATCCACTCTTTCCTCCAGGGCATGCTCGCATAATTTTCGGCGGCTAGTTTGCCATGAAGACGGCGATAAATCAGCAATGACGCGTACCGCTTGAGGTTAAAAAATGCGTTTAGTCGGGTACACTATCGGAAATACGAGATGAGAATGACGAATGAAAAAGAAAACATCGCTCAGCGAGGAGGATCAGGCTCTCTTCCGCCAACTGATGACCGGGACGCGTAAAATCGCGCAGGACACGATTGTCCACCGTCCGCAGCGTAAAAAAATCAGCGAAGTTCCGGTCAAACGGCTGCTCCAGGAGCAGGCGGATAACAGCCACTATTTTTCAGATGAATTTCAGCCGCTGCTCAATACGCAAGGGGCTGTGAAGTACGTGCGCGAAGACGTCAGCCATTTTGAGCTGAAAAAGTTACGACGCGGAGATTATTCGCCGGAGCTGTTTCTCGATCTGCACGGCTTAACCCAGATGCAGGCGAAACAGGAGCTGGGGGCGTTGATTGCCGCCTGTCGCCGCGAACACGTTTTTTGCGCCTGCGTGATGCACGGCCACGGTAAACACATTCTGAAGCAACAGACGCCGCTGTGGCTGGCTCAGCACCCGCACGTGATGGCGTTTCATCAGGCACCGAAAGAGTACGGCGGCGATGCTGCATTGCTGGTGTTGATTGAAGTTGAGGAGTGGCAGCCGCCAGAGTTGCCCTGACAGAAGGGCGGGAAACACGTAGTACCCCCGCCCTGTCACACGTCACGTCAGATAGCTTTTGCCATCTTCAGGTTGCACGGGCTCATTTGCCAGTTGAAGACCCCTTTGCCGGTTTCGTCGAGAGTGACGTTGGCAATGGCGGAGGTGGTGAACATTGGCGGCGTTTCGCCCGGGCACAGCTCAGATACCAGATAGCCGACCAGCGGCAGGTGGGAAATGACCAGTGCGGAAGCGACACCTTCATTGCACAGCGCCTGAAGGTAAGCGCTGACAAGACCGACATCACCGCATGGCGTCAGCTCAGGGAGAACGTCCACGCTGGATGGCAGGTTCATACACTCCCCTACCACGTCCAGCGTCTGTTCTGCACGCAGGAACGGACTCACCAGAACACGTTCAATGTCCACTTTTTGACCTTTAAGCCACGTCGCCATTTGACGGGATTCGTCACAGCCACAGACGGTTAAAGGACGTACTGAGTCACTGGCGGCATCGAGTGCCGCGTCGCCGTGACGCATGATAAAAACTTGCATATTGCACCGCTTTTGTTAACCAGAATCACCGGCGTTAACTACCCGCGATTAATGCTCTGAGGTAGAAAACCCGATGGCCGGGCATTGTGCCTGATCCATTCGGTGAATGAAACGCTGTTTTTTACCTCAATGGCGTAAGTATAGTCAATCTCTGTTTACAAAATCGCCAGAACAGGTTCATTCACCTCAGGATTTACCCTTCTTTGACTTCAGTTTACGAAATCAGTTTCCCTTGCAGGCCAGAATGTCTGGCCCCGCTCCGCCATCTGCAATAATTCGTCACACGGTGTGAACCGCGGACCGTATTGCGAGGCCAGACGTTGCAAAATGACAACCACTTCACCCGCACCGAGCGTATCCATGTAACGGAACGGGCCGCCAAGGAACGGCGGGAAACCAATACCAAATACCGCGCCGATGTCGCCATCGCGTGCGCTCTTGATCACCTGTTCACCAAAGCAGCGCGCCGCTTCATTGAGCATCATCATCACGCAACGTTCTGCGCACTGAACGGCAGACAGTCTTCCCTGACCGGTGGCCGAAATAAGCCCATAAACCGAAGGGTCGACCTGTTTCTTGCTTTTACGCCCTTTCGCGCCGTAAAGATAGAAACCGCGTTCATTTTTTCTGCCTTTGCGATCGTCCTTCAAAATTGCAGAAACAATGTTTGCAGGCGGGGTAAAACGATCGCCATAAGCCGCTTCCAGCACAGGTATAATTTTAGTGCCGGTGTCTATTCCCACCTCATCCAAAAGTTGGATTGGACCGACGGGGAAGCCAAACTTTACGAGCGCCTCGTCGACGTGCTCGATTTTCTCCCCTTCCGTCAGCAGCCGCATCGCTTCGTTGATATAGGGTGCCAGAATACGGTTGACGTAGAAGCCAGCCTTGTCCGCGACCACAATCGGGGTTTTACCCTGTTTTTTCGCCAGCTTCACCACGGTGGCGATGGTCTGCGGGCTGGTCGTGGCGTGCGGGATCACCTCCACCAGCGGCATTTTTTCGACCGGACTGAAAAAGTGCAGACCAATGACCTGCTCCGGACGAGCAGCTTTCGCCGCGATATCGCCAATCGGTAAAGACGAGGTGTTTGAGGCGAAAATAGTGTGCGGCGCGCAATGCTGCTCTACGTCAGCCACCATCTGCTGCTTAAGCGCCAGGTCTTCAAATACGGCTTCAATCACCAGGTCCCGGTGCGCAAAACCGCTGTAATCCGTCGTGCCGGAGATCGTCGCCAGGGTTTTATCACGCTCGCTTGCCTTGATATGGCGGCGTTTGACCTTCCGATCAAGGTTCTGCCAGCTGTACTGCAGCGCGTGGTTGATGCCCTTTGCGCTGATGTCTTTGATACGCACGGGCAATTTGCCTTTGCTGGCGGTAACAAACGCGATTCCGCCGCCCATGAGCCCACCGCCCAGCACGCCAACGGCGCGCAGCCGCGCAGGCTCAGCCTCGCTGCCCGGATCTTTTTTCACCTCAGTACTGGCGAAGAAGATGCTGCGCAGCGCCTGCGACTGCGGCGTCATCGCCAGTTCGCCAAAGGCTTTGGCCTCAGCGGCATAGCCGCTGCTGCTGCCCTGCGACAACCCGGTTTCAATCACTTCCAGAATGCGCTTTGCCGCCGGGTAGTTGCCTTTGGTTTTTTGCTCGGTTTTTTTGCCTACCATGTTGAACAGGAGCGCGCGCCCCAGTGGCCCTGCCAGCACGCGCTCGCGTACGGAGAGAGGACGTTTTGTCTGACGTCCCTTCAGCGCCAGCTCAACGGCAGCGTCCAGTAAAATGGTGTGCGGAACGACGTCGTCAACCAACCCCACTTTCAGTGCCTGACGGGGGCGTAGCTGCTTGCCGGTTAAGATCATCTCCAGGGCGGTGCTAACCCCAACCAGACGCGGCAGACGCTGTGTTCCACCCGATCCCGGCAGCAGGCCTAACTGCACTTCTGGCAACCCTAAAACGGTTTTCGGATCGTCAGTGCAGATACGGCTGTGACAGGCCAGCGCCAGCTCCAGCCCGCCGCCCAGGCAGGCACCGTGGATCGCGGCAATAACCGGAATCGGCAGAGCGTTGATTTCAGCCATCACCTGCTGTCCCTGACGCGCCAGATCTTCAGCTTCCTGCGCGCCTTTCGCTCGGGCGATCATGTTGATATCGGCCCCGGCAATAAAGTTATCCGGCTTAGCCGAGATAAAGACCAGACCACGAATCGCTTTATTTTCGCGGATCTGCTTAAGCATGGCGCGAACCTGAGTGCCGAATTCAGCCTTCAGGGTATTCATCTTTTCATCAGGCACATCAATAGTGATAACCGCGACGTTATCGAGGCGAACTGTCAGATTAAATGCAGATGGCATATCCATTATTCAGCCTCCAGAACCATTGCTGCGCCAAGGCCGCCCGCCGCGCAGGCGGTGACGAGACCAAACCCACCGCCGCGGCGACGGAGTTCGTGTAGTGTCTGGGTGATCATTCGCGCGCCCGTGGCCGCAAACGGATGGCCGTAGGCGATCGACCCACCCAGCACGTTGAATTTGCTCTGATCCACTTCGCCGGTGGCATGGGCGCGGCCCAGCACGTCGCGTGCAAAACGCTCGCTTGCCAGCAGCTGGACGTTTGCCAGGGTTTGCGCGGCAAAGGCTTCGTGCATATCAATCAGGGTTAAATCCGCCAAGGTTAGCCCCGCGCGATCCAGCGCCAGCGGCGTGGACCACGCCGGACCTAACAGCATGTCCTGCCAGACATCAATGGCGGTAAAGGCATAGCTGCGCAAATAGCCCAGCGGCGTGATGCCCAGCTCTTTTGCACGCGACTCCGTCATCAGGATCACCGCAGCAGCACCATCGGTCAGCGGCGTACTGTTGGCCGCCGTCACGGTGCCGTGCTTGCGGTCAAACGCCGGGCGCAGTTTGGCGTAATCCGCCAGCGTCGAGGTGCCACGAATATTGTTGTCTTCAGTAAGAGGCTCTCGATAGGGAGGCGTGTAGGCGGTCATGACCTCGTCGGTGAGTTTGCCCTCCGACCAGGCTTTCGCTGCCAGCTGATGCGAGCGATGCGCCAGCGCATCCTGCTGCTCGCGGGTGATGCCGTAGGTTTTGGCCATCTGCTCGGCGGTATCGCCCATTCGCAGGCCAGTCGAATATTCCGCGACGGCAGGTGGCACGGGCATGAGATCGCGCAGGCGTAAACGCGAGAAGAGTTTGAGCTTCGCACCGGTGGTGCGGGCTTTATTAGCGTCCACCAGAATGCGGGCCAGCTTTTTACTGACGCCAATCGGCAGTACGGAGGAAGAATCGGCGCCACCTGCGATCCCGGCGCGAATGGTGCCCGCCATCAGACTTTCCGCCACGTTTGCTACCGCCTGGAAGCTGGTCGCGCACGCGCGGCTAACGCTGTAGGCATCGGTATGAACGTTCATGCCGGTACCGAGAACAATCTCCCGCGCAATGTTAGGGGCTTCAGGCATCTGCACCACCTGGCCGAAGACCAGCTGTTCGATGACCTCAGGCGGAATTTCGCTGCGAGCCAGCATCTCCCCCACTACCATTTTCCCCAGATCGACAGCCGGTATACCGTGAAACGCCGTCGCCTGACGTGCAAACGGCGTACGCAGACCGCTGACAATGGCAATGCGGTCACCTTGTCGGGTGATTAGCGGTAATGCCTGACTCATAACCTTCCCCTGTGAAAAATTTTACATGATTATAAAGTGGTCTGACCTGATAACAGTCTTAACCATTTTTTTACATTCAGCCAATCTGGGAAGCTTAAAAATGCGAGGTAAAACACAGAGAAGAAAAAGAAAATGCCCCTGCATGGCAGAGGCAATTGTGCGGTTTGTTGCCGGGTGGCGACGGTGCCTTACCCGGCCTACACGATCCTAGGCCCGTGCAAGCGAAGCGCCGCCGGGCAAAAAGGATTAACGCAGACCGAGCTGGAAAATCAGCGTTTCAGCTTCGCAGGCAAACACAAAGTCGATATCCAGCTTCACGCCGCCGTCCACTTCCGTGAAGGTAGATTTGATTTCACACGGATCGGACTCCACATCACGCGCGCGCTTGCTCAGCGCGGCCAGCGTTTCTTCAGCTTCGGCGCGGTTGGTGAACACACGGCTGTAAGACGCGGTGCAATCGGTGTTGTCCATGATGGTGCCAACATCCATACAGCAGCAAACCGGGGTTTCATCAGCACTGCATTTACTCATAGCTCAATTTCCTCTGTATTCGCGCAGCGCGCGAGATAAACACGATGCTGATATTTTACGCCCCAGCGCTGGCTCTCTCCAGCCGTTAATGGCGCAAAATCGGATAAGTGACCGATATCACACTAAAAAATGATCTAAAACAAAAACCACCTTTTTGGGTGAGCCGCGATGGTCACAATTTTGCCAACCAGATCTCGTTTCAAGAAACATGTTTGAAAATATTAATAAACAAACTTGCAACATTCAGGCTGGTCGGACCTATACTCTGGCCACTGGTCTGATTTGTCTGTCATACCTCAGACCCTACACTTCGCGCTCCTGTTACGGTATGTAACAATTATTGAATAAAAATAACTCAATGAGGTTATGGTCATGAGCCAGAAAACCCTGTTCAACAAGACTGCGCTGGCAGTCGCAGTGGCAATCGTCTCTACTTCCGCCTGGTCAGCGGGCTTTCAGCTAAACGAATTTTCTTCCTCTGGCCTTGGCCGCGCGTATTCAGGGGAAGGTGCAATCGCTGATGATGCGGGTAACGCAAGCCGTAACCCTGCATTAATCATGATGTTCGATCGCCCGACCTTCTCTGCTGGTGCGGTGTATATCGATCCTGATGTCAACATTTCCGGCACGTCACCTTCTGGTGCGAGCCTGAAAGCAGATAACATTGCGCCAACGGCGTGGGTACCTAACCTGCACTTCGTTGCACCAATCAATGAACAATTTGGCTGGGGCGCATCCGTCACGTCTAACTATGGCCTTGCTACCGAGTTCAATAACAACTACCCGGCAGGCGAATACGGCGGTAAAACAGACCTGACAACGCTAAACCTGAACCTGAGCGGTGCTTATCGTCTGAACGACAGCTGGAGCTTCGGTCTGGGCTTTGATGCCGTCTACGCCGATGCAAAAATTGAGCGTTACGCCGGTGAACAAACGGCTCGCCTGCCGAAAAACAGCAACAAAATTGCCAGCCTGAAGGGTGATGAGTGGGGCTATGGCTGGAACGCCGGTATTCTGTACGAGCTGGACAAAAACAACCGCTGGGGCCTGACCTATCGTTCCGAAGTAAAAATTGACTTCGACGGCGATTACAAGAGCGGCATCCTGACGCCGGTAAACAGCCTGGTCCCTGGTGCGGGTACCACTATCCCGTGGGGGACTTCCGGTCAAACTGTCCCTGGCTCACTGTCACTGCATCTGCCAGAAATGTGGGAAGTCTCAGGTTACAACCGCGTAGCGCCACAGTGGGCTATTCACTATAGCCTGGCCTATACCAGCTGGAGCCAGTTCCAGGAGCTGAAAGCGACCGGCACCAACGGTCAAACGCTGTTCTATAAGGACGAGAGCTTCCACGACGCCTATCGCATTGCGTTGGGTACCACCTATTATATGGATGATAACTGGACATTCCGTACCGGTATCGCATTCGATGACAGCCCGGTACCGGCTGATAAGCGCTCCATTTCCATTCCGGATCAGGACCGCTTCTGGGTGAGTGCTGGTGCAACCTACGCGTTCAACGAGAATGCTTCTGTCGATGCGGGCGTATCTTATATGCATGGCCAGAAAGTGACCTTCAAGGAAGGCCCGTACGAATTTACCTCTGAAGGTAAAGCCTGGCTGTTCGGTACTAACTTCAACTACGCGTTCTAATCGCGCAGGGATCAAAAAAGGTGAGCGTTGCTCACCTTTTTTATTTATTCCGAATCAATATCTTTGAGTTCGTTTTCAATTGCCTTCGCGTTTGGATTATCTTCCGGCTTCAGCTTGCCGCCGTTGGCGATAAAGTCATGATTCTGGAAGTACGCTTCACGAACCATAATGTACGGATCGGACGACTGGCGCAGCAGACCGTCTGAATCAAGCAGTTGCGCACGGGTTTCAATCCCTTCCACCGTCCATTTACCCACCGACAGCGGCCAGGTCAGCCACGACAGAACCGGATACAGCGTATCGACCATATCGCCGCCATCATCACGCACGGTGAAGCTGCCATAGAACGGCAGATGGACGTAAGGACCGTAACCGACACCATAATGCCCCAGCGTACTGCCGAAACGGTGCGGCTGTTCACGCTGCAGTTTCGGGTTTGCCATACCTGCAACATCGATAAAACCACCCATACCCAGCAGGGAGTTCAGGAAGAAGCGCGTAAAGTGCACCATCCCCTGATACGGATCGCCCTGCAGGAAATAGTTGACCATCACCGCAGGCTCTTCGAGGTTGCTGGTAAAATTGCTTAACCCGTTACGCGCGGGCTGTGGAACGTAATCACGCCATGCTACTGCCACCGGGCGAACCACATACGGGTCCAGCACGTTGTAGTTGAAGCTATACATAGAGCGGTTAAATCCTTCGAGAGGATCGGAGCGTCCCGTTTGCTCCCCGGAGCTGGCGCAGCCCACAAGCATCGTCGCGCCCAGCGCAAGCGCCGACAGCCGAAGTTTCATAAATATCTCCCTGTTCAGTATGGCTATCGTTGATTGCCATCCGTAACGGAGCATCTGGCGCTCCGTCTGAAAACGTGCAAGTGATTGTAACAGCACGTTTACCGATGTCTATGAGTACAGTTACGGGCAGTAATCACCGTGACTCTGATCTCAGCATAGCCTGACTTTTGGAATTCGTTTCGCTGGCAATTTTATAATGTCTTTGAACAAGATGTATCACCTTTGTTGTCATTCCCGCCAATTTAAGAGCATCCCCACAGGCATCCCGATAAAAGCCGCTACGCTTAAAAGAAAGATCAACCTCCGGGAGTAGATATGAAAGAAGTGGGTGAAGACAAAATTGGCGAAAGTAATGAGGAACATGAAATTGAAAGCGAGGAGAAAGCGCGCGGTGAGGAGATAGAGATTGATGAGGATCGCCTCCCCTCCCGCGCGATGGCAATTCACGAACATATACGCCAGGACGGCGAAAAGGAGATGGAGCGCGATGCCATGGCCCTCTTCTGGTCAGCTATCGCGGCTGGATTGTCAATGGGCGCCTCGCTGCTTGCTAAAGGGATATTTCATGTGCAGCTGGAGGGCGTGCCCGGCGGATTTTTACTGGAGAACCTCGGCTACACCTTCGGCTTTATTATCGTCATCATGGCCCGCCAGCAGCTGTTTACTGAGAACACGGTGACCGCCGTACTGCCGGTGATGCAAAACCCCACCCTCGGCAATTTTGGTTTATTGATGAGGCTCTGGAGCGTGGTTCTGCTGGGAAATATCATCGGCACGGGCATCGCGGCCTGGGCATTTGAATATATGCCGATATTTGATGAACCCACCCGGGACGCGTTTGTGAAGATCGGTATGGATGTGATGAAAAACACGCCGGTCGAAATGTTTTCTAATGCCATCATCTCTGGGTGGATTATCGCCACAATGGTGTGGATGTTCCCTTCTGCCGGTAGCGCTAAAATCGTGGTGATCATACTGATGACCTGGCTAATTGCGCTGGCGGATACCACGCATATCGTGGTCGGTACCGTTGAAATACTTTACCTGGTCTTTAACGGTACGCTTCACTGGAGCGATTTTTTCTGGCCGTTCGCCATTCCGACGCTGGCGGGAAATATCTGCGGTGGAACGTTTATCTTCGCGCTGTTAAGCCATGCCCAAATCCGTAACGACATGTCGAATAAACGCAAAGCCGAGCTTAAGGCGCAGGCAGAAAAGGATAAAGCAGCAAAAAAATCAACCTGAATGGTGACTCTTTGAGCAGTCAGGCGGCAACGCGCTTAACGCAAAGTGTAAATAACGCTATACTCGTGCCGCCTCGTCCCCTTAGTTAAATGGATATAACGAGCCCCTCCTAAGGGCTAGTTGCAGGTTCGATTCCTGCAGGGGACACTTTTATCTTCCTCTGTTTTTAACCCAAATTAGTCTGTTCGCTGCAAAAACTCATTGAGCAGAAGCATCCTGCTTTATTTGAGCATAACGCGTTGCCAGTTGCTTTAGGTGAAGCTCAAGTTGGGTCTTTTCTGCTTCAGGGAGCGCACTTCCTGCAGGATACTGCGACAGGCGCCTGAGCTGCTCTTCAGCGGGTATCGCATGGTTAAATGACTGCATAGTCGTAAAAACCACGGATTTAAGCTCACTAACGGTTATATATTTTCCTTTTTGCTCATCCAGACTACTCAGCCGATCACTCAGTTGCTGAAGCGTCATCATCCCCTGATACCAGCTGTTCATTGCGTCTACAGGCAACGCCGTCGCGTTAAACTTTTTTTGCCACTGTATTATCAGCGCTTTAGCCTCTTCGGGCCGTAATGTCTGGAGCTGCTTTAACAGCTGTAGGCTGTAGGAAATATTCCAGTCAGGAGACAGTTTATCCAGCCGTGCAAGCTGCTGCTGCGTATCTGAGATAAACGTAGACGGTAACGTTCCTCGCTGCGTTAACGCGTCTTGCTGAACAGGTGTAAGCACTTCAGGTAACGGCGCCAGCGAGGCAATGGCCTGGGTCGTTAAGGGATCGGGTCTGGATAGAAAGCCCCCTCCCCACGCTACGGCGACGCAGGCCACCAGCATAGAACACATCCCGGCGACAAAGGGCTTCCACTGCCCGGCAATCCGGGAGGGCATCACAGGTTCCTCACCGTTCGGCTCATTTTTCTGCTCGACAACATATACCCTTTTCACCGCCTGGATCGGTTCATCCTTTTCCAAAGGAGCTTCCCTGTCGGGCTTCATCTCATGCGAATCTGTCATTCCATGATTTTTTTCCAGTCTTGCCGCATTAGAATGTATCACCGTTCGTAATGTCTCGAACTGGCTGAGGTGTTTAAGCTCAAGGGTCTGGAGCACCGCCCCCAGCCTGGCAAGCAACGCTTCAGCGTTATATAGTTCACTCAGATTGCTGTCATCCAAAGTGAGCATACGCATGAGTTGCTGCAGGCGCTGGCTCAGGCTGCTAAGGATTTCCATTCGCACGTGTTGCGAATGCGGCCAGAAAACCTCCCACTGGTGGCTAATCAGAGCCTCCAGGATCGCCAGCCCCTCATTCAGGCCAGCGACTCCAGACTGCTGCGTACGGGCGAGGGTGTACCAGGCTGCAGTCTGCAACTCAACACCGTTTTGCTCGAATAATGAAAGGCAGCGTTTTTCAACGTATACCCAGTTCACGTCCGGTCGAGCGGGATGGCTTAATTTACTCAGTTCATCGCGAAGGGCGGCATAATCCGGAAGCGTGCGCGGGTCGCCGCCGGTTTTTAACGTTATATCTATAGTCATTCTGGAGAGCCTGCATATTCGTGTCAGTTGATTTCGTCAGTTGATGAAATAATGTTATCGCTATGGCAACAGCGCTAAAATCAGACCGAAAAAAATACCTTCATCAAATAATTGTCCTGACCGGGATGGAGTATCTGGGGGAGTGAAGATCCAGTCACTTCCCCCCCCTACCCGCATAAAGAGCCGCCCTTGAGAAATAACATTTTCTCCGGAACAGAAAGTCACCTCGACACAACCGGCGACGCCCTGTCCATACAGAAAGATCGGCATAAACTTTACCGCCCGACTGTCATAACGAAGAACAATACCGGAAATCTCAAAAGCTCCGCCCTCTACCAGAAGATCCGAAACGGATACCGTTAGTGGCTCCACATTCAGTCCCGTATCCGTCAGCCACGCGTCCATTTCATCCTGCAGCTGAGCCATTCGCTGGCGAAACTCTGCAATATCAGCCTGACTCTTGCTGATTGCAGGAACACGTGCAGCTTGTCGCGCCTGCAACTTCTTCAGGAACTGTAATTTTACGGACATGATGTTATCGGACCTTACAAATGGAGAGTTGTGTCGAGATACTGTTGTTGTCTGAGATGCCTTAACAGGACCCGCCCTTCGGGCATAAATTCAGTCCCGTAGCGCACCAGACCAATCCCTTTAAGTTCAGCGTCAATGGCATAGCGCAGTTCGCCGGGGATATTTTGTTCCAGCAGAACAACGGTTATTTTTTTCAAGCGCGGTTCGTATTTGAGCAGGACGGCAGATAATGTGCCCATAAGCTCATGGGCCGTTCCCGGCATGCCCTGCAGGATTTTGGTCATATCCGGCAGGCCGTAGTCAGGCAGATGCGCCAGCGTGCCGGCGCGACAGTTGAGAACGCGCTGCATGTTATCGAGTACGGACAAAATGACCTGGTTCTGCTCGCTGACCTGATGCAGGTCGAGACCGCCGGTGAAATTGCCATAAAGTACTTCATACAGAGAAGGACGAGATGATTCACTCATCTTTCAGCGCCTGTAGAGTCAGTCGATTGTTGCCCGCTTCAATCACCCGGGCCTTCTCAGGATCAAGCTCATCGCGGCTCATTACCACACGCCAGGTGTTGTTCTCCTGGTCCGGTGACATAAACATCCCGGCCACTGCCACATACTGCGCATCCTTTTCCATTGGCATATCGACCATGACAGCACCACCCGGTTGCAGCCGTATATCTTTCTCCGCCACCAGGTCTGCCTTGACAGCCTGGCTGTCGTCTTTAAACAATGACGGGTAGTCCGTGCTGTCAAAAGTTTTGCGATCTTTAAGCTGATAAATACGCACAATCGTCGACAGAGCTACACCACCAGCATTGCTGTTCACGGCTTCACGGGCACGTATATCCAGATGCAGGATCTTCACCTGCTTATAAAAAATCGATTTAGTCACAGCGACAGTGCCGTCCGTAACACTCTGAGTAAGTCCACAGCCTGCCAGCATCAGCGTAATGCCTGTAGCCAGCGTAACCAGAGGAAATTTACCAGCGGTAATCGCCATCTTCATCAGTCTCCCTGCGGTGAAAATTTTCCTGTACGCGCTCGTAGCGGCCAAGATTGATGGTTATTGTTTTTGGGTGTGATGCGGTCTTAGCCGCGTTCAGCGGTCGCATCACGGCGGTGCGGCCCAGTTGCACTGCACCCGCTTTGGGTTGAGTGCTCATTGTCGCGTCAGGCAGCAGGCTACGATCGACACACAGCTGCAGGCGGACTTCCAGGCGAGAGCCAAGATACACGTGCAGGAGCGCCATCAGGTCCGCGTGAAGCTCCCCGCCCGGTAACCAGCCCTGCACTTCTGCCGGGTCAGTGGTGGTCAGACGCATCAGCACCTGGCTGTTCACGTCGGTGGCATAGTTGCCCATGACCGGTCGATTTGTCAGGGTGACGGGCTGGCTGACGCTCATGGTCAGTGGCTTCTTCAGCGGCACACGGCGTTTGTCATGGTGCCAGATTTTCGCCTGCGTGTTGGGTGCCAGCAGGCGCACCAGCGAGGCCATGCCTTCTGCGGTACGCCCCGGCAGTAACATGACCGGCAGCAGTGCCAGAAAGCGCGAAGCCGGGGTCGCGATACTGTCCGTGCAGCCGTTAATCCCGAGCCCGGCCAGTCCCAGCAGGTACTGCGAGGTTTTGTCCTTACCGCCTTCTTCGAAAGTCGCCGGGTATGAATATTTACGCCAGATACGGTAGTACTGAGCAATCAGCCGGTGGTTGAAGATATCGAGGAAGTCCGCGTTAGCTTCGTACCCTTCCCGTCGCTGAGCGATGTCATCGATATAGTGCGTCGGCAGCGGAGACTCCACGCCGTAGAGCCCCATAAAGGTGGTACGGATTGTGGGTGGAAGGTGCGGATGTTCCGGTAGCTCTGCCCCTTTGATTTCAGAGGCCGGGAACCCCATCCCCGAATGGGGACGGAAGCGTACCGGCTCATGTCGCACCTGCCAGGTGCTACCGATGACCGGTTTATCCGGCTGGCTCTGCTCCAGCAGCTGGCAAAAACGATAAAAGTTCATGTACGGCAGCCGGTCGCCCAGTTGCACTATCAGCCTGGCAGACGCGGACTGTGATTCTCTTTCCACCGGATACATTTTCCTTCTGGCTGAACAATGAGGGTGAGCTGGTTGAACTGGTTCATATCGGCATACAACGCAAAGAATCGGTTGAGCATTTCACCGAACAGGTGAATATCGCCCTCACCGGTAAAACCATTGCTGTCGAGGGTGACTTCGATATCCAGCCCCCGCAGCAGATAGCCCTGTTCAAAACGTTGAAGGCGATGATGTTTTACATGCTGAATCGCCTCCAGACGCCGGGTGTTCATTTCATCTTCCTGCCAGTTATACAGGGCAAGCGTGCCGCGCAGCACTTCGGCGGTACTCATCATGTTCAGGAAACCGGATCCCAGGTGACTCAGAACCCGCCAGTGGAAGCGGTCTTCAGAAGGCGGATAGACTGGCAGCGTTGGTTTGCAGAGGTTACGTACTGAAAGTTGCGTACTCACCACCTGCTCACAGCGGTCAAGCAGCGAGCTCTGTAGCGCACGGCGCGGCAGCTGGCCGTTGGTGCCGGTGATTTGCAGCGACACGGCTTCACGTTCAAACAGGCGGTCATCTTCCCACTGGTGCCCCCCAAGTATAAGCCAGGTGTCATACAGCCCGGTCACGCTGCGCTTCACGCGGGTATGGTAATAACGGGGGGGAGCATGACGGCGCATCATCCCGCCCTTGTGCCTGAAGCTGCTAAACGGCACATACTCCGCGTCATTGGTGCGGTTTGAGCCAGTGACTGAATCCACCGAATAAATCTCGGTATGTCCGTCCTGCAGACGTTTTGGACGCAGCAGGTACTCGCTTTCAAGCCCGGTAATGGTCAGCGGGTCAGCCTCCAGCGTAAACAGGTTAATCACCGGCACGCAGTGAAGGCGAACCGCGTCATCAGTGACCGGCAGGTCAGATGGCCATGGCGTATTGAACACCACTTCAATATCAAAATACTCGGTCCCCGCTGGCGGCGTGATGCCCTTAAGGCCGTTAAGGTGGACAAACATAAACTTGTCGCGGAAGGTGAAATACTCCAGCAGAAGCTGGTAGCCGCTGAACGCGGTATCGCCTTTCGGCCACAGGCAGTCTTCGTCACGAAAGCCGCCCGGTGAGAAATATCCGTCAAGCCGGATACGGTCAGTCTGACCAGGCAGGCGCATATAGAGTGCGGCCTGCCGTTTGGTCAGCATAAGGTGCAGCTGGCTGCTGACCGGTGCATCCGCCCCGAGATAGAGGCTCAGGTCACTGAGGTCCGCATGGGACCAGTCCGCCTGCGTGCTGCAGGCAAAGCGCATTCTCAGTAACGAGCGCCCGTCCGGCTCAGTAGTCATGGTCACCCGAGAGATATTCAACGGGTTGAGCATCACATCGCGGGTTGTGCGGTAACGGCAGACTGTGTTTTTCGGACCCACCGGGCGGGAGTACACTTCCAGCCCCGCGGGCATCACCTCTGCCATCTTAACGGTCTGAAGCGCAGGCGTGAACGCGACCACCGAGAGTGACGGAATAGTCCGAAGGTAATGTGGCCAGAGCATACTGACCAGCCCTTCGGTCAGTTCCGGCAGGTCGTCGTCGATCTTCTCCCGTAGCCGTCCCATTGAGAAAGCAAAGCCTTCGAACAGCCGTTCAACATACGGATCGGGAGTCCCGGCTTTATCTAGGTCGAGCATCGCTGCACGATCGGGATGGGTCTGCGCGAACTCTTTTGCGGCTTCACGCAGGTAGCGCATTTCTGCATCAAAATAGCGCAGGGTTAAATCTTCCATAAAACACCTGTTTGATTAATGTCCGAATGGTGAAGGGCCATTAATGAGCTGAAGCAGACTTAATGATATCGGGAAAAAAACAATATCAGCAGTGAGTGCTAACGGGGTAACGACAATATTGGTCGCCAGATTTACGGGGTGAAAATCGGTTCCAGACTTCAGCGAATAAAACTGAACGCTGTACGTTCTCCCCAAAGATTCAGTCTTATCAAAAGTATAATTAAGGCTCACTTTGGGAATAATCACTCCCGTGATATATACGTCCCTGACATACCGGACACCGTTGCTCCGGAAGCCTGCGTGCTGAATAGTCTTTAACTCTTCTGTTGAAAGCATCCTGGAGGATTCATTGACTTCGACAGGAAGAGCATCGCTGAACTGAAGCACGCTGTCGCTGCCTGATGGTTTGTTTATCCGAAACTTAAGGGTATTCTCTTCCCGACCTGATATCAGGGGAATTTGAGTTGCAAGTTTATTAAGGGACAGAAGTTCATCAGCCCCCCGGGTCAGAATGTATATATATTTTTCACCTACAAAGGCAACACCTTCAGAGGGAACGTTAACAGTAGTTTTTTTGCTTCCCTGAACAACAGAAACAGCAAGGTTTTTATACTGAAATACACCGGTTACACTGTCCTGAATCTGAATATGTCTCTCTGTTTTTGGTTCGGCGACCTTATTTCCTCCCCACAGTAGTGCCGTACAACCTGAAAGCAAGAACATCACACCTAAACAAGTAAATATTCTAAGACGTTTCATTTTTTAATTTCCCTTTATTCTGATTTGTTTCCTGAAGGTATGACTAATTATCATCCGCAAAGTACGGCGGCACGGGCAGGATTAACTGCGATCAGCTCGGCAAGTAACTGGTCCATTACCGGTGTAAGGCGAGTCTTATCAGCCTCACTGCGACTGGCTTTCAGCCGCAGGAGTTTCAGATGACGGGTCTGTACCTCAAACAATAGCTCAGGCTCCCAGTTCGTAAGGGTGACTTCACCGGCCCGCTCGCCCAGCTCCGCAAACAGATGCACCGCCAGCTCATTTTTGCCGTACTGCTCCGCGATACGCCCCATCAGCAGGCGCAGCAGCCACTGCTGGCGTACGGTGGTGATGCCGGGACGGGCCTGCAACCAGCCCAGTGCCGCATCCGGGCCTTCACTGTCGGCCAGTGCCACCGCTTCCGGCTCCAGCGCCAGAATGTCATCGTTGCCTGGGGACATCTGTGCGGAAGGAGTGTCATTGCCCCACCCGCCTGTCGAATCCAGCACGCTCTGCTGGATCCAGTTCAGCGTCACGTCATCCGCAAATGGCGTGCCGTCACTGAAGGCCAGTGTTTCGAGCCCGGACAGACGGGTGAGCAGCCCTTTCAGGTCAGCCGCGATAATACCGGCCAGCGTGTCCTGACCGGATTTCGTCAGCGCCTGATGGATATACCACTGCAAATCCAGCCACAGGTGATTGGCACCACGGGAAAACGCGCTGTCCGCCGTTTCCAGCATTTCAGCCCAGTTCTGCTGTAGGTAGAGGCGTTTGAGTAGCGCACGCTGATCCGCCCTTGGCGGCTCAATGCGGGTACGGCCCTGCGCATCCGGGGCCGGGATGGCCCGCAGTGTGTCATGACGCAGGCTTTTCATCAGATGGTGCGCTGACAGCCAGCCGTCCGGCTGTTCACGCAGATATTCAGCGAGCACG
Organism: Enterobacter cloacae complex sp. P13B; assembly: GCF_014895915.1. Lineage (NCBI taxonomy): Bacteria > Pseudomonadati > Pseudomonadota > Gammaproteobacteria > Enterobacterales > Enterobacteriaceae > Enterobacter > Enterobacter cloacae complex sp. P13B. Next base: position 4,158 of record NZ_JADBQN010000043.1, on the reverse strand, counting down.
CGGGCCTGCGCCAGCAAATCCTGACCGGAGGTGATACGTCCGATGACCGGGGCATCGTAGTGGCTGGCACTCGCAGGGGGTTCGAAGGCACTGGCGTTCTGAGGCACAACCGCATCCACACCACCCGCTTTCTGCAAGCGGCTTTCAAGAGCACCATACAGCGTATTGAGTTCCGGTCGAATTTCATCCGGCTCATTTTCCGTCAGTTGCTCTATCAGCAGCAGTGCCCCGGTGGTACGTATCGCATCGATCCTGACCACTTCGGGGTACAGGGAGAGAGAATCAGTCATTCGCGATCCCGCCAGCCATTCCAGTGCCGCCTTACGGCTGCGATCACGCTGTGGATGCAGTTGTGTACCAAAGCGCTCCAGCAGGCCGCACAGCAGTTCAAGTCCTTCAGCGAGCCCCTGCTCACCTTCGCGGTGCAGCTTTGCCCAGCAGTAGTAGGTGGCCACACGGATATCTTTGGCGGTCGTGGTCAGAAGCTTCTCTGCAAGCTGGCAAATAAGTTCGGTATCCGCACCTGAGAGTTTGTTTACCTCCTCGCGCATCTGCTGAAAGTCATCGTCATAACCCGGGTCGTCACCCTGAGGTGATGGACCGGACAGCGGCTGCAGCCAGCTATCCCAGAGCCTAACCCGCTCACGGGTGGCCGCAAGGAGTGGATCCTGCTCAGTCTGGCAGGCGCTGAGTAAAGCATTGAGCGTGCTCATCAATATACGTCCTCTGTATCATTGCTTGCGCTTTCGGCCTGGTCTGATGCTTCCAGGCCTGTCGTGCTGAAGATGGTCTCTGGCAGGCGGAAATTACGCAGCTTCAGCAGCGCCAGCGGGCCCTCTCCCGCTTCGGTACGCAGGGTGTAATTTAGTGTACGACCGTCCTGAGCCAGCCAGCTCAGGCTGTAGCTGCTACCCACGCCCGGATAAGCACTGACGGCAGCTTTGTCGAGCAGTCGGATCCATCCCCAGGCGCCTGGAATATCCGCATACTGACGGGTGCCTGCCTGGGTGCTTATCCAGCTCAGGTTCGCACCAGGGGCCTCAGTATCCGCAGGCCAGGCGAAGCGCTTCCAGACTGGCATCTGGTTAACGTATATCAGCTTCTGGTTGTCGATAATCATGGTGGTTTGCATCACGCCATCGGCAGTACCCGGACGCAGTTCGAAGTTCATCCCGGCATTGCCTTCGGTGAAGGCGACATCCGAGATATGACTCAGGGTGTTGATGGCATTGAGAAACTCTGGGTTAAAGGCCAGCCCCTGCGAGTTGATGCTGTCCGGCACCCAGTGGTTTCCTTCTTTGTGCAACACGCCTTTGAGGCGGTTTTGCAGGAACTGCGCAATACGCCCGGAATCGACATTAAGGTATTTAGCCAGCAGCGGCAGGGATACATCACTGCTGGAATTGTTAAATGGATAGCGCCCACCGAAGGCACTGTTCCACTCAGCCACTACCGCCTGTTGCCACTGGGCATTGAGGCTAGCGGCCGCCGGAGCCAGCACCTGCTGCCAGGCCTGTTCCATCGGAATCACAAAGACCGAACGACCAAAACCGCTCCACTCCTGCCCCAGACCGGCAGCAATCAGGCTGCCGTAGTCGCGGGTTTCAGTCAGATCCACGGCCTTGCCCTGGAATACGGTCTGAGCAAGGGTCTGGGTCATGGCCTGAGGGTCGGCAGCATTAGTCACCTGCTGCAAGCGCAGCCGAACCTGCGTCACGCGGGTCAGGTACGACTGCAAGCTCAGCGACTGCGCAACGGTGTTGCTTTTATCCATCAGCGCCAGCACCGGACCAAAGGTTGCATCCAGCGGGCCGTGAACGCCGGCACTCTGGTCAATGACATCCGTATTGTCACCGCCCAGCAGATTTTTCGCTGATTTCACCAGTGAATCCGAAATCGCCTCCCCGGTCTGTCCGGTACGCCCCTGCACATTAAGGGTATTCATCAGCGCCACCAGAGGTGACTGGCGCACGTCGGCCATCAGAGTCAGCTGGTCAATGGAATCCGACAGCGTGGTGGCCTGGTTCCAGCGCAGGCTGTTGAGGAATTCCAGCCAGGCGCCGCCAAAATCGGCAAAATAACGCTCCGTCAGGCGATTTTTAAGTGCTTCCGGGGAGATTTCATCCTGCTTACTGACCGGACGTTTGCTGTCCGTCAACACCCAGTCGAGCTCGTCCCGGCGCGCCTTCACCACCTTTTCGATGGCAGGCTGGACGGCCTGCTCCCAGGCCTGGCGGGTAAACATACCTGGCACGATCTCGGTGGTGCTGAACAGGCGGGCAGCATCAGTATCGCCGGTCATGTCCTCGAGACGCATATCGACATACAGATGTGCCACCTGTGAAAGCATTTTCTGGTACAGGGTCGATTCGCTATTACGCACGCCCATCAGGCGAACCAGTAGGGAACGCGCCTGGCTGACCATGTTTTCATCAGCTCGCAGTTTCCACTCAGGATGTGTGACCAGTTGTGCACCATAAAACGACAGCAGCGACGGAGCCACGCCTAGCCAGATACCGTCTTTCACGCCGTCACGCTTCGGCCAGTCCTGAAGCAGCACCGTGCTAAACCAGGCACCATCCATATGCTCAGGACGCGCCAGCATCAGGTAAAGTTTCAGCTGGTCATAGGTCGCTTTTGCCCTCTGCTCGCGCAGCGGGCTATCCGGAGGCAGCGCGTTAAAGGCACTGACCTGCTTCTGCAGATGGTCTGCAGCCGCATCGCGCAACAGCGGCAACGCGCTGTCCTGATAGTGTGGCCAGAGTGCCGCCAGCAGCGCATTGTTCTGGCTCAGCCCGGCCTTTTCGTACCACGGCACACCATGCTCAGAACGGTACTGCAGACGGGCCAGCGTTTTCTGAAGTTCAGACAGCGCTTGCAGACGCTGCTCCAGGGGCTGATTCTGTCGAGCGGCAAGTTCGGCCTGAGCATTCGCACCGTCAATCTGGCTGCGGTTGGTGACATACGCGATGCTCATCCACATAGCCCAGCTCACCATCGTGAGCGCAGCTGCAGATGCCATTACCTTGCGCCATGGAATACCGGGCTTGCGAGGACGCAGCCCGGCAGGAAGCGTCCGGACTGATTCAGGCAGAACATCCCAGCGCTTATCCATGCCCCAGTGGTGCGGCACGGCGCGTTCTGCACCGGCTGAAGGCTGACTGAACACCACACCGGCCAGCGGCAGCGGGCGGTACGGATTGAGCATCACCGACAGCGGTGCGGTCACGCTTTCCGGCTCACGAATGAGTTGGTCGGCAAGGGACAGTAGGAAGTTATGTTTCACTTCACTACAGGTCTGCTGCAGACCCTGTGAAGTCAAATCTGCCGTCAGGGTGGAGAGTTGTTCTGCCAGCCCCTCGGCACGACAGCCTGCAGGTAACAAACAACCAGTCGCCTGGGTAATGCGACCTTCTGGTTTACCGCCGCGCGCGTGTAGGGACCAGACATACAGGGGGAGTTTCCAGCCAAGCGCTTCCATACGTGCGCAGATGGCATGAGACAGAGAATCCATGGTGCTTTCAGACGGTACCGGCAGCGGCTGCTCCAGCCCTGGCGCTGAAAGCTGGTCAAAGGCTGAGGTGACCCACACCAGACCATCTACCGGACGGCGGCGCAGTTTGCGCAGTGCGGTCAGCCAGACGCTGTCGGCTGGGGTGTTGAGGTCACCGCCCCACAGCAGCAACGTGCCGCGATCTTCCTGCCAGAGTTCACGGGGGAGCTTGGGGGTGAGATGTTCGACATCGGCAGCGTTGCCAGTTACAAGCAAGATACGAATTTTGCTATGCCAGAAATGACCGTAAGTATGGCGCAGAGCTTGTTGTACTTCGGTTATTATTTTTTTACTTATGTCTACTTGTTTCAAATGAGCACTATTATTGTTTGACTGGGTACTCTGTTTATCATTTAACTTACGGAAAAAACGCAATCTTGACCCAAACGCAACAAGTGAGTAGCGACTGACTAGCAACAAAGAGAGGAAAACAGGAACTGCGAGAATGGTACAGAGTACGCGAAATTTTTCTGCTGGTTCCATCCATCCCAGGGATGATCCCCACAGGTAATAAATTAGAAGCAAAATAACAGCAATGATTATAACAAAAAAAACGCCAGAAAATTTAATAAAGATTTTTTTCATATTATAATAAACCTCTAAAC
>NZ_JADBQN010000042.1:0-38412 GCF_014895915.1 Enterobacter cloacae complex sp. P13B | reverse complement strand
CATTATATCTATTTATAGTTGAAGTAAGCTAGGATAATATAGAAGCATATTGAACAACCGCGTATGTCGCGGTGACCACACCTGACAGGAGTATGTAATGTCCAAGCAACAAATCGGCGTCGTCGGAATGGCAGTGATGGGGCGCAACCTGGCGCTCAACATCGAAAGCCGTGGTTATACCGTCTCCGTTTTCAACCGCTCCCGTGATAAGACCGAAGAAGTGATTGCCGAGAACCCAGGCAAGAAACTGGTTCCTTTCTATACGGTTAAAGAGTTTGTTGAGTCTCTGGAAACGCCTCGTCGTATCCTGTTAATGGTGAAAGCAGGCGCAGGTACCGATGCAGCTATCGACTCCCTTAAGCCTTACCTCGAAAAAGGTGACATCATCATTGATGGCGGTAACACCTTCTTCCTGGACACCATTCGTCGTAACCGTGAACTGTCCGCTGAAGGCTTCAACTTCATCGGTACCGGTGTATCCGGTGGCGAAGAGGGTGCGCTGAAAGGCCCATCCATCATGCCTGGCGGCCAGAAAGAAGCGTACGAGCTGGTTGCGCCTATTCTGACCAAAATCGCTGCTGTTGCAGAAGACGGCGAGCCATGTGTGACCTATATCGGTCCGGACGGTGCGGGTCACTATGTTAAAATGGTGCACAACGGCATCGAATATGGCGATATGCAGCTGATTGCAGAAGCATACTCCCTGCTGAAAGGCGGCCTGAATCTCTCTAACGAAGAGCTGGCTGAAACCTTTACCGAGTGGAATAAAGGCGAGCTTAACAGCTATCTGATCGACATCACCAAAGATATCTTCACGAAGAAAGATGAAGAGGGTAAATACCTTGTTGATGTGATTCTGGATGAAGCAGCGAACAAAGGTACCGGTAAATGGACCAGCCAGAGCTCTCTGGATCTGGGCGAGCCGCTGTCTCTGATCACCGAATCCGTCTTTGCGCGTTATATCTCTTCTCTGAAAGAGCAGCGCGTAGCGGCTTCTAAAGTGCTGTCAGGCCCACAGGCTAAACCAGCCGGTGACAAAGCTGAGTTCGTCGAGAAAGTTCGTCGCGCCCTGTACCTGGGTAAAATCGTCTCTTACGCGCAGGGCTTCTCACAGCTGCGTGCGGCGTCTGACGAGAACAACTGGGACCTGAACTACGGCGAGATCGCGAAGATCTTCCGCGCGGGTTGCATCATTCGTGCGCAGTTCCTGCAGAAAATCACCGATGCCTATGCTGAAAACGCAGGTATCGCTAACCTTCTGCTGGCACCGTACTTTAAGAAGATTGCAGACGAGTACCAGCAGGCGCTGCGTGACGTGGTTGCCTACGCTGTACAGAACGGTATCCCGGTTCCAACCTTCTCCGCTGCGGTGGCGTATTACGATAGCTACCGCGCTGCCGTTCTGCCTGCCAACCTGATTCAGGCACAGCGTGACTATTTCGGCGCGCATACTTACAAGCGCACGGATAAAGAAGGCGTGTTCCACACCGAATGGATGGAATAAGTTAACTTACTCGCTATCATCAAACCCGGAGCCTGTCTCCGGGTTTTTTTATGTAAAAAATGCCGCGCATTATTCGAAGTAGTCTGAATCTCATCCCCCTCGTTGTGATTACTCCTGGTTTGCCTTGACAGTGCTGTTTGCCAGGAGGTACAAAGCCCAACAGTTATGTTTATCGCGATGGTCTGCCGGCCATCAATACAGTTAACTAAAAGAAGTCATTAGCGAATGAAAATAACAATTTCCGGAACAGGGTATGTCGGTCTTTCTAACGGCATTCTGATTGCTCAGAACCATGAAGTGGTTGCGCTGGATATCGTGCAGGCCAAAGTGGATATGCTCAATCAGAAGAAATCGCCGATTGTCGACAAAGAAATCCAGGACTATCTCAGCAACAAACCGCTGAATTTCCGCGCCACGACAGATAAAGAAGATGCATACCGCGATGCGGATTACGTCATCATTGCGACGCCTACTGACTACGATCCAAAAACCAATTACTTCAACACCTCAACCGTAGAAGCGGTTATCAAAGATGTTATTGCGGTCAATCCTGATGCGGTGATGGTTATTAAATCAACCATTCCTGTCGGCTTTACCAAATCCATCAAAGAAAAGTTTGGTATTGATAATATCTTCTTCTCGCCAGAGTTCCTGCGTGAGGGGAGAGCGCTTTACGATAACCTACATCCTTCCCGTATCGTTATTGGCGAACGTTCTGAGCGCGCTGAACGCTTTGCCGCACTGCTGCAGGAAGGCGCAGTGAAGAAAGATATTCCGGTGCTGTTCACAGACTCCACCGAAGCGGAGGCAATTAAGCTTTTCGCAAACACCTATCTGGCAATGCGAGTCGCTTACTTCAATGAGCTCGACAGCTATGCAGAAAGTCTCGGACTGAATACCCGCCAGATTATTGAAGGGGTTTGCCTCGACCCGCGTATTGGCAACCACTACAACAACCCCTCATTTGGCTACGGCGGCTATTGCCTGCCAAAAGACACCAAGCAGCTGCTGGCAAACTACCAGGCTGTACCGAATAATCTCATTTCTGCGATTGTTGACGCTAACCGTACGCGTAAAGATTTCATCTCCGATTCTATTCTTGCGCGCCAGCCGAAAGTGGTCGGCGTGTATCGTCTGATCATGAAGAGCGGTTCCGATAACTTCCGCGCCTCTTCCATTCAGGGGATCATGAAGCGCATCAAGGCGAAAGGCGTTGAGGTTATTATTTATGAACCGGCCATGCAGGAAGATCAGTTCTTCAATTCCCGCGTGATCCGCGATCTGGATGCTTTTAAGAAGGAAGCGGATGTCATCATATCGAACCGCATGGCCGAAGAGCTGGCTGACGTCGCTGACAAAGTCTATACCCGCGATCTGTTCGGTAGCGACTAATTCTATTACGTTAAAATAAAAAACCCGGCTGATTTGCCGGGTTTTTTATTTTCAGACCTTGTAAAACTCGCGGTACCAGTCAACGAAGTTCTTCACGCCGTCTTTAACCGAGGTTTGCGGTTTGAAACCGATCACGTCATAGAGCGCTTTCGTGTCGGCGCTGGTTTCCAGGACGTCGCCCGGCTGGAGTGGCAACATATTTTTCTCGGCTTTCTTACCCAGCGCCTCTTCCAGCGCGGTGATGTAGTCCATCAGTTCTACTGGCGAACTGTTACCGATGTTGTAAACGCGGTAAGGTGCTGAACTGGTTGCCGGTGAGCCAGTCTCGACGGTCCAGTTTGCGTCAGGATGGGGAATAACATCCAGCAGGCGGATAATTGCTTCAGCGATATCATCGATGTAGGTGAAATCGCGCTTCATCTTGCCGTAGTTATAGACATCGATGCTTTTGCCTTCAATCATCGCCTTAGTAAACTTAAACAGCGCCATGTCCGGGCGTCCCCACGGACCGTATACGGTAAAGAAGCGCAGTCCGGTGGTCGGCAGGTTGTAAAGATGCGAATAGGTGTGCGACATCAGCTCATTGGCTTTTTTGGTCGCGGCATAGAGCGAGACCGGATGATCCACGGAATCGTCAGTGGAGAAGGGCATCTTACGGTTGAGGCCATATACGGAGCTGGATGAGGCATACAGCAAATGCTGAACGTGGTTATGGCGGCAGCCTTCCAGCACGTTGAGGTGGCCAATAAGGTTGGCATCGGCGTACGCATGCGGGTTTTCCAGGGAGTAGCGTACGCCTGCCTGTGCGGCCAGGTGAATAACGCGATCGAACTTCTCGTCAGCGAAAAGCGCAGCCATACCTTCCCGGTCAGCTAATTCCATCTTGTGGAAGGTGAATCGCTCAGATTGTAGCCGTTCCAGACGTGCCAGCTTTAAATTAACATCGTAATAGTCGTTCAGGTTATCAATACCGACAACCTCATGACCGCCCTCAATGAGGCGTTTGCTGACATTCGAACCGATAAAACCCGCTGCACCCGTTACCAGAAATTTCATATCTTTCCTCAAATACCCAACGCTTACAGATGCGATAACGCATCACATGGTGACTATGATAGCGCGAAGGGGGCGAGTTACATAACGCATCTTTCCGATATAACTCATCGGATTCTTATAGAAAAATCCCCAGCAATAGATAAACTATGAAAACACAATTATGTTTGCCCTTTTTCATCTGTTAGGGAATGTATGACGCACAACAACAATAGCCAGGTCATCCGAAGCAATGACCCTGAGCAAATTGATTTACTTGATATAGCGCTGCAGCTGTGGCGTGGGAAGTGGATGATAGCAACGTTTGTTGTTGTTTTTATTGCCCTGGCTATTGGTTATCTTTCTGTTGCGAAAGAGAAGTGGACCTCAAGCGCGATTATTGCCCAGCCTGATGCCGCCCAAATAGCGACCTATTCAAATGCATTGAACATCCTCTATGGCAGTGCTGCCCCTTCAATGCTGGACATTCAAACGCGTGCGATTGGCCGTTTCAACTCCTCTTTCTCGGCGTTATCGCAGGCGCTGGACAATCAGGAAGTGCCAGAGAAACTGACTATTGAGCCTACTGTGAAAGGACAAACGCTGCCTTTAATCGTCTCCTATACCAGTACATCTGCCGAAGCTGCGCAAAAGCAGCTGGCGCAGTACATTCAGCAGATTGATGAGCAAACGGCAAAAGAACTTGCCCTTGACCTTAAGGACAATATTAAAGAGCAGGTTAAAACCCTGAACGATTCCCTGGTAAATCAGGAGAAGGTTGCCCAGGAGCAGAAAGATCTGCGTATCAAGCAGATCGTTGAGGCGCTGAAAAATGCTGAAGCGGCGAAAATCTCCTCGCCGCAGCTCCAGCAAACCCAGGATGTGACTCAGGAGACGATGTTCCTGCTGGGAAGCGAGGGGCTGAAATCAATGATTCAAAACGAAGCCTCTCGTCCGCTGGTCTTTTCTGCTGCTTACTATCAGACCAGGCAAAACTTGCTGGACATTCAAAATCTGAACGTAAACCCGGACACTATCCACGTCTACCGTTACGTCATGAAACCGGATCTGCCCGTTCGTCGCGATAGCCCGAAAAAAGCCATTGTTCTGATCCTTGCCGTGCTGCTGGGCGGAATGATTGGTTCCGGTGTGGTATTAGGGCGTAACGCATTACGCAACTATAAGCCAAAAGCCTGATTTGCAGATTAAAAAAAACCGGGGAAATTCCCCGGTTTTTTTATTTATGACGCTTTCGAAGATTCTCAATCACCGCCGTCAAATCCAGTTCCTGATCCTGCAGCAGCACCAACAGGTGATACATCAAATCCGACGCTTCATTCGTCAACTCTTCCCGGTCGTGTACGGTCGCGGCCAGCGCCGTCTCAACGCCTTCTTCACCCACCTTCTGCGCAATACGCTTAGTCCCGCTGGCATACAGCTTCGCGGTATAGGAGCTCTCAGGATCCGCGGATTTACGCTCCGCCAGGAGTTGCTCAAGCTGGTACAGGAACAGCCACTGGTGACTCGCCTCGCCGAAGCAGCTGCTGGTGCCTTTATGGCAGGTTGGGCCGATTGGGTTCACCAGCACCAGCAGGGTGTCGTTATCGCAGTCTGGCGTCATGCTGACCACGTTCAGGAAGTGCCCCGAGGTTTCCCCTTTGGTCCACAGGCGCTGCTTAGTGCGCGAGAAAAACGTCACTTTGCCGCTGTCGATCGTTTTTGCCAGCGCGTCCTGGTTCATGTAACCCAGCATCAGCACTTCGCCTGAGACGGCATGCTGTACAACCACCGGCAGTAATCCGTCAGTTTTTTCCCAGTCCAGCTGCGCCTGTTGTTGCTCTGTTAACATACCCTGATCTCCACGCCCTGGTCGGCCAGGTACGTTTTTAACTCGCCAATATTGATAATCTGTTTATGGAACACGGAGGCGGCCAGCGCGCCGTCGACGTTCGCATCGCGGAAGGCTTCCAGGAAGTGTTCCATGGTGCCCGCGCCGCCGGAGGCAATCAGCGGAACGTGGCACACCGCGCGAACTTTCTTCAGCTGCTCGAGATCGTAACCGTTACGCACGCCGTCCTGGTTCATCATGTTCAGCACAATCTCACCTGCGCCGCGCTTCTGCACTTCCTGCACCCAGTCGAGCGTTTCCCACTGCGTCACGCGCGTCCGGCTTTCATCGCCAGTATATTGGTTAACGTGATATTTGCCGGTCGCGGCGTCGAACCAGGTATCAATCCCTACCACTATGCACTGCACGCCAAAGCGATCGGCCAGGCGGGTAATCAGTTCCGGCTCGGCCAGAGCAGGGGAGTTGATGGAAATCTTGTCGGCGCCAAAAGAGAGAATTTTGGCGGCGTCATCAGCAGACTTAATCCCGCCCGCCACGCAGAACGGAATATCAATCACTTCCGCCACGCGCGCGATCCAGCTTTTATCGACCACGCGGCCATCGCTGGAGGCGGTGATATCATAGAAGACCAGTTCGTCAGCGCCTTCATCGGCATAGCGTTTTGCCAGCGGGACGATATCGCCAATGATCTCGTGGTTGCGGAACTGCACGCCTTTCACAACCTGACCATCGCGCACGTCAAGACAAGGAATTATCCGTTTTGCCAGCATTGAATCGCCTCCGTCACCGTAAATTTACCTTCCAGCAGGGCCCGGCCCACAATCACGCCCTGTACCCCCGTTCCGCGCAGCGCGGCGATATCGGCTAAGTCACCGATGCCGCCAGATGACTGGAATGCCACCTGCGGATAACGGGCGCAAACTTCTTCATATAAAGAAACGTTGGAACCCGCCAGCGTGCCGTCGCGCGAGATGTCAGTGCACAGCACGTGCTTCAGGCCCACAGGGAGATACGTCTCGACCAGCGCTTCCAGCGTTACGCCGGAATTTTCCTGCCAGCCGCTGACCGCCACCTGTTTATTACCCTGTTCGTCAATGCGCACGTCCAGCGCCAGTACCAGGGCGTCGGCGCCAAAGCGGCGGAACCAGCCCTTCACCGTCTCAGGCTCTTTCACGGCGGTTGACCCTATTACCACGCGCGCCACGCCCGCATCCAGCAGAGCCGCCACGTCGTCCTCGGTGCGTACGCCGCCGCCGACCTGCACGGGCACGTCAACACCAGCAACCAGTTTTTTCAGCAGCGGGATCTGGCGCTTCGCCGGATCTTTCGCGCCCGTTAAATCCACCAGATGCAGCACCTGTGCACCCTGGGCGGCATAATCCTGCAGGCGCGGCAGCGGGTCCTTTCCGTAGTCGCGCTGTTGACCGTAATCGCCCTGATGAAGTCGGACAACCGTGCCGTCGATTAAATCTAAAGCGGGAATAATCATCACATCTCCAGGAAGTTTTTCAGCAGCTGCGCGCCCGCGGCGCCAGAGCGTTCCGGGTGAAACTGCACGCCGAAGAAATTGTCTTTCTGCACCGCCGCGGTAAACGCCTCGCCGTAAGTGCACTGGGCGATGGTATTGACGTTCACCGGCATGGCGTAACTGTGTACGAAGTAAAAATACGCGCCGTCTTCGATGCCGCGAAACAGCCGGTCACCCGCTTTGGCGTAAACGCGGTTCCAGCCCATATGAGGCAGAGGCAGGCCGTGGTCGGTCATTTTCGGTACGTCTTCGTCGATAATGCCCAGCAGGTCAACGCCGTTGCTCTCTTCGCTGCGGCGGCCAAGAAGCTGCATGCCCAGGCAAATCCCCAGCACCGGCTGGGTACAGGCTTTGATCAAATCGACCAGATCGCGTTCGCGAATCTGGTCCATCGCCGCCTGTGCGGTGCCAACGCCCGGCAGGAAAAGCTTGTCAGCGCGCAATACAATGTCCGGATCGCGGCTCACCACCGGCTCATAGCCGTGGCGCGCGATGGCCGATTTCACGGAGTTGAGGTTGGCGCATCCGGTATCCAGAATCACCACGTTCATTACAGCACTCCTTTCGACGAGGGCAGGGCATCGCCTTCCACGCGGATCGCCTGGCGAAGCGTACGGCCAAAGGCTTTAAACAGGCTCTCCACGCGGTGGTGATCGTTTTTGCCTTTGGTTTTCAGGTGCAGCGTCAGTCCCATGGTGTAGGACAGGGAACGGAAGAAGTGCTCCACCATTTCGGTGCTGAGATCGCCGACGCGCTGGTAGGTGAAATCAGCTTTGTATTCCAGGTGCGGACGACCCGAGATATCCATGGCGCAGCGCGCCAGGCACTCGTCCATCGGCAGGACGAAGCCGAAACGGTTGATGCCGCGCTTGTCGCCGAGCGCCAGCTTCAGGGCTTCACCCAGCGCCAGGCCGGTATCTTCCACGGTGTGGTGATCGTCAATATAAAGGTCGCCTTTTACCGCGATCTCAATGCGGAAACCGCCGTGGGTGGCGATCTGGTCCAGCATGTGGTCAAAGAAACCGACGCCGGTGTGGATCTTGCTGCCGCCTTCACGGTCCAGCCATACCTTTACATCAATCTGCGTCTCTTTGGTGTTACGCTCAACGTGGGAATAGCGGTCGCGTTTTGTCAGTTGCTCGCCAATCTTTGCCCAGTTAAGGTCGTTACGATCGTAGCGCAGCCCCGCGATGCCCATGTTTTCCGCCAGCGTAATATCGGTGATGCGATCGCCGATGACGTAGCTGTTGGTTTTATCCAGCATATCTTCGGCCAGATAGCGCTCAACCAGCTTCACCTTTGGCTTACGGCAGTCGCACTCGTCGGCTGGCATGTGCGGGCAAATCAGCACTTCATCAAATACCACGCCCTGAGAGGTCAGCACCTGCATCATCAGGTTATGCGGGCCGTCAAAGTCCGCCTGCGGGAAACTGTCCGTACCCAGACCGTCCTGGTTGGTGATCATTACCAGCTTATAGCCCGCTTTCTGAAGCTTAAGCAGCACCGGGATCACGTCCGGTTCAAAAGCCAGCTTATCGAAACGATCGACCTGGAAATCGGCTGGTGGCTCCGAAATAAGGGTGCCATCACGATCGATGAAAAGGATCTTCTGGGTCATACTTTCTCCGCTTTCAGGGCGTCAATGACGCGCTGGCTCTCTGCGCGGGTGCCTACGGTGATACGTAAACAGCCACTCAGGGAAGGTTGTTTATTCTGGTCTCGTAAGATAATGCCCTGATCCCATAAAGATTTAAATACGGCACTGGAGGCGGTGAAGCGCGCCAGGATGTAGTTGGTTTCCGAGTCGAACACCTGCTCGACGCAAGGGATGTCTTTCAGCGCGGTGACAAGGTACTGACGTTCCTCCAGGATCTGCGCCACGCGTTCGCGCATCGCGTTGATACCCTGAGGCGTCAGCGCCTGTGCCGCAATATCGGCAACCGGCGTTGAGAGCGGGTACGGGGCGATCACTTTCAGCAGCAGGTCGATGACCTCTTTATTCGCCAGCGTAAACCCGCAGCGCAGGCCCGCGAGGGCGAAGGCTTTTGACAACGTGCGCAGCACAACGAGATGCGGATACTCTTCCAGCCAGCCCGTCAGCGTCGCCTGCGGGCAGAACTCGATGTAGGCCTCGTCGGCCACCACCAGCGTTTTACCACGGGTCATCTCCAGCAGGGTGCGAATATCCTGCGGGTTAATAATCTGCCCGGTGGGGTTATTTGGGCTGCAGACGAAGACGACCTTCACGCCGTCGAGATTGTCGGCAATGCCCTGTAAATCGAGCTGCCAGTTCTCCAGCGCCTGGACGTTGCGGCACGCCACGCCGAAGGTTTCGGCGCTGACGCTGTACATGCCGTACGTGGGCTGGCAGTACATCACCGCGTCTTTGCCCGGCTCGCAGAACGCGCGGATCAGCAGCTCAATGCCCTCATCCGCGCCGCGGCTGACCAGTACCTGCTCCGGCTTCACACCCGCGTACTGGGCGTAGTTTTCAATCACCGCTTTTGGCTGACACTCCGGATAGCGGTTCAGCGTTTGCTGCGACAGCTCAAACTGCACCGCAGTCGGGAATTCGTTGGCGTTCAGCCAGACGTCCCCGTTTCCGCCCAGACGACGCGCAGACTGGTAAGGCGTCAGGCGGCGGACATTTTCGCGGGCTAATTCTTCAATGTTCATGCTTGCTCCTTCAGGGCGGCAACGCGCAGCGTCACGGCGTTTTTGTGGGCGGTCAGACGCTCGGCGGCGGCCAGGGTTTCAATAGTAGAAGCCAGTGAAGCAAACCCCTCGCGGGACAGCTCCTGCACGGTCATGCGTTTCTGGAAATCCGCCAGGCCGAGGCTGGAACAGGTAGAGGTGTAGCCATACGTTGGCAGCACGTGGTTGGTGCCGGAGGCGTAATCCCCTGCGGACTCCGGTGACCAGTCGCCGAGGAACACCGAGCCCGCGCTGGTGATGCTGTCGACCAGATCGCGCGCGTTGCGGGTCTGAATAATCAGGTGCTCCGGGCCGTACTGGTTGGAGATGGCAATGCACTGCTCGAGATCGCGCGCCACAATCAGGCGGCTGGCCGCTAACGCCTGACGTGCCGTGTCGGCGCGGGGCAGGTCGGCAAGCTGGCGTTCAACGGCTTCGCCCACGCGTTTCGCCATATCGGCATCAGGCGTCAGCAGGATGACCTGCGAGTCCGGGCCGTGTTCTGCCTGTGAAAGCAGGTCGGAGGCCACGAAGTCCGGTGTTGCGCCGCTGTCGGCAATGACCAGCACTTCAGACGGACCGGCAGGCATATCGATTGCAGCGCCGTCGAGACGCTGGCTGACCTGGCGCTTGGCTTCGGTCACATACGCATTGCCCGGGCCAAAGATTTTGTCGACTTTAGGAATGGACTCTGTGCCGAACGCCAGGGCCGAAATCGCCTGCGCGCCGCCCACTTTATACACCGCCTGCACGCCGCAGAGTTTTGCCGCGTAGAGGATCTCATCGGCGATCGGTGGCGGAGAGCACAGCACTATTTTCTGGCATCCGGCGATACGCGCCGGCGTGGCGAGCATTAATACGGTCGAAAACAGCGGCGCTGAACCACCAGGGATATAAAGTCCCACTGACGCAACCGGGCGCGTCACCTGCTGGCAACGCACGCCGGGCAGGGTTTCGACATCCACGGTCTGCAGCTTCTGCGCGGTGTGGAAGGTATCAATGTTTTTCACCGCAACGGCCATCGCCTGCTTGATGTCATCTCCCAGACGATTACTGGCATCAATGATTTCCTGCTTAGTAACCTGTAATGCGCCGACTTCCGTCTTATCAAACTTCACGCTGTATTCACGCAGGGCGTCATCGCCACGGGCTTTGACGTTATCCAGGATCTCCGCCACGGCGCGTGAGATGCTCTCAGAGGCGGAAATCGCCGGGCGCATCAGCAGCTCACGCTGTTGTGCGTCGCTACAGGTATTCCAGTCGATGATTGTGTTAAAGCTCATGGCCATTACTCCATCATCTTCTCAATTGGCAGCACCAGGATGGAGCTTGCGCCCAGCGCCTTCAGTTTTTCCATGGTTTCCCAGAACAGGGTTTCGCTGCTCACCATGTGCATCGCCACGCGCTGCTGATCGCCCGCCAGCGGCAGGATGGTTGGGCGCTCAGCGCCCGGCAGCAGGGCAATCACTTCATTCAGACGCTCGGTTGGGGCGTGCATCATGATGTATTTGGACTCACGCGCCTGAATCACGCCCTGAATACGGGTCAGCAGCTTGTCGATCAGCTGCTGTTTGGCGTCGGCCATCTCGCCGTCGCGCTGAATCAGGCACGCTTTAGAGCGGTAGATGACTTCCACTTCGCGCAGACCGTTCGCTTCCAGCGTCGCGCCGGTCGAGACGAGGTCACAGATGGCGTCCGCCAGACCCGCACGCGGTGCCACTTCAACGGAGCCGTTCAGCAGGCAGGATTTAAACTGCACGCCTTTCTGGTCGAGATAACGCTTCAACAGGTGAGGGTAAGAGGTGGCGATACGTTTGCCGTTCAGCGCGGCCGGGCCGTCCCACGCTTCATCAACCGGCGTTGCCAGCGACAGGCGGCAACCGCCGAAGTCCAGACGACGCAGGGTGAAGTAACGCGGGTCTTCACCCTGGGCGCGGCGGGTCAGCAGCTCTTCTTCCAGCACGTTTTCACCGATGATACCGAGGTCAACGACGCCGTCCATCACAAGGCCGGGAATATCGTCATCACGCACGCGCAGAATGTCGATGGGCATGTTTTCAGCCAGGGCAATCAGGCGCTGGGTATGCAGGTTGATTTTAATCCCGCAGCGGGCCAGCAGTTCGCGTGAATCGTCGCTCAAACGGCCTGATTTTTGAATAGCTATGCGTAAACGTGAGTTATCTAACATTCTTTATTCCTCGTTAACCTGTTTTAACCTGTCTGAATTCGGTCCAAAAAAAAGCCCCCGGAAGAAGATCTTCCGGGGGCTTTTTCATGCGTTCATGCACCACTGGAAGATCCAAACGTCTTCCAGCACACATCGCCTGAAAGACTAGTCAGGATGATGGTGATGATGGTGGTGTTTAAATTGAACGCGTGTCATATAAATTCTCGATGAATGCTTATTCATTTGATGTCTTTTAACCTAAACCAGTTGTACGACATATTGCAAGGGCTTTTTTTGATCATTAATTCATTTCATATTGATGCTATGAATTGTGTGTTCTGCCGGGCTGGCGTAGCCTTATGAAAGACGAGTGAGAGTCAGGAGAATTCGCATGAAAAAGGTCGCGATTGTCGGTTTAGGATGGCTGGGAATGCCGCTGGCGATGTCATTAGCCGCGAAAGGCTGGCAGGTGACCGGGAGCAAGACCACCCGGGATGGGGTCGAAGCGGCACGCATGTGCGGTATTGATGGCGTTGAACTGCGTCTGGAGCCGGAGCTGGTGTGTGATGCGGACGATCTGGACACGCTGATGAACGTAGATGCGCTGGTGATTACGCTACCCGCACGGCGCAGTGGCCCGGGCGAATCATTCTACCTGCAGGCGATGCAGGAGATTGTCGACAGCGCGCTGGCGCATCACGTCCCGCGCATTATTTTTACCAGCTCGACGTCGGTTTATGGCGATGCTGAGGGCGTGGTGAAAGAGAGTTCCGAGCGCCGTCCCGTAACCGCGAGCGGTCAGGTCCTGAAAGAGCTGGAAGACTGGCTGCATAACCTTCCCGGCACGCAGGTCGATATCGTTCGTCTGGCGGGGCTGGTTGGCCCGGGGCGTCATCCGGGGCGCTTCTTTGCCGGTAAGACGGCACCAGACGGTCAACATGGCGTGAATCTTGTGCATCTTGAAGATGTTATTGGCGCGATTGAGCTACTCTTACAGGCTCCAAAAGGCGGACACATCTATAATATATGTGCACCGTCTCATCCGGCGCGCAGCACGTTTTACCCGCTCATGGCACGCCAGCTTGGGTTGGCTCCGCCGGTTTTTGGTGAGGCAAAGAACGAAAGTAAAGGCAAAATTGTTGATGGCAATCGCATTTGCCATGAGCTGGGGTTTGAGTATCAGTATCCCGATCCGCTGGTGATGCCCATGGAATAAGCCCCGCAGCGGAGACAATCGCATACCGGAAGGGGGCGAGCATGAAACCGCTGCTGGATGTTCTTATTATTCTGGATGCACTGGAAAAAGAGGGGAGCTTTGCGGCTGCCTCGGCAAAGCTTTACAAAACCCCTTCGGCCCTGAGCTATACCGTTCAAAAACTGGAAAGCGACCTCAATATTCAGATCCTCGATCGCACCGGGCACCGCGCGCGGTTTACCCGCACCGGGCAGATGCTGCTGGAAAAAGGCCGTGACGTTCTTCATACCGTTCGCGAGCTGGAAAAGCAGGCCGTCAAGCTCCATCAGGGATGGGAGAATGAGCTGGTGATTGGCGTGGATGATACCTTTCCGTTTTCTCTACTGACGCCGCTCATTGAAGCGTTTTACCAGCATCACAGCGTCACCCGGCTGATCTTCATCAACGGGGTGCTGGGCGGCTCCTGGGAGGCTTTAACCCAGGGCAGGGCGGACATCTTTGTCGGTGCCCTGCATGAGCCTCCCCAGTTGAGTGACTTTGGCTTTGCCCGCCTGGGCGTGCTGGAGCAGGTATTTGCCGTGGCGCCCCATCATCCGCTGGCTCAGGAGCCTGATCCTCTTAACCGCCGCGTTATTAAGGGGTACCGCGCAATAGTAGTCGGGGACAGCTCGCGCCCCGAATGTGCGGTTTCCTCGCAGCTGCTGGATGAGCAGGAGGCCATTACCGTTTTTGACTTTAAAACCAAGCTGGAGCTGCAAATTAGCGGCCTGGGCTGCGGCTATTTACCGCGCTACCTGGCGCAGCGCTTTATTGATAGCGGTGCGCTTGTTGAAAAACAGGTGCTTGCGCAAAGCAGTAACGAATCGGTGTGGGTCGGCTGGAATGAACAAACCGCCGGGCTGGCCAGCGCCTGGTGGCGGGACGAAATTTTAGCAAATAGTGCTATCGCCGCAGTTTACTCTCAGGGGAGCGCCGAGAAATCAGCCAGTTAGAAAAAAGAAAATGACCCGGTGCGTTGCAAAGTATTGCCTTTTGTATCCGATGTGGGGCAAAATGCCGCCGCTGCAACCAAATGAATAATCGACGATATAAAAGGCGTCGGTTATTTTTTTTTGCATGTACGAAACGAAACTAAAAACCAAGAGGCCGGGCTTCGTACCGGATAGATATTTACTAAAATCCGACAGTTGTTGTCGCTGAGGAAGAAAGAAATGGGGCAATTTTTCGCTTACGTGGCGGTTATCACCGTAAAGGAGAATAACTATGTCGCATAACGCAACTCCAAACACCTCTCGCGTGGAATTACGTAAAACGCTTACGTTGATTCCGGTTGTTATGATGGGCCTTGCCTATATGCAACCGATGACGCTGTTCGATACATTCGGTATCGTATCAGGCCTCACTGACGGTCATGTGCCGACGGCTTACGGCTTTGCGCTGATTGCGATCCTCTTTACCGCGCTGAGCTACGGTAAACTGGTGCGTCGCTATCCGTCTGCAGGTTCCGCCTACACCTATGCCCAGAAATCCATCAGCCCGACGGTTGGCTTTATGGTGGGCTGGTCTTCGCTGCTCGACTACCTGTTCGCGCCGATGATCAACATTCTGCTGGCAAAAATCTATTTTGAAGCGCTGGTGCCATCGATTCCCTCGTGGATCTTCGTCGTGGCGCTGGTAGCCTTTATGACGGCCTTTAACCTGCGCAGCATCAAGTCCGTTGCCAACTTTAACTCCGTTATCGTTGTGCTTCAGGTTGTCCTGATTGCCGTGATTCTTGGCATGGTGATCTATGGCGTATTCCACGGCGAAGGCGCGGGCACCCTGGCGAGCAGCAAACCGTTCTGGTCTGGTGATGCGCATGTGATCCCGATGATTACCGGGGCGACGATTCTGTGCTTCTCCTTTACCGGTTTCGACGGGATTAGCAACCTGTCTGAGGAAACGAAGGATGCAGAGCGCGTGATCCCGCGTGCCATCTTCCTGACGGCGCTGATTGGCGGTCTGATCTTTATTTTCTCGACCTATTTCCTGCAGCTGTACTTCCCGGATATCTCGCGCTTCAAGGATCCGGATGCGTCTCAGCCGGAAATCATGCTCTATGTGGCGGGTAAAGCGTTCCAGGTCGGCGCGCTGATCTTCTCCACCATCACCGTACTGGCGTCCGGTATGGCCGCGCATGCAGGCGTTGCGCGTCTGATGTACGTAATGGGTCGTGATGGCGTATTCCCGAAAAGCTTCTTCGGCTACGTGCATCCAACCTGGCGTACCCCGGCGATGAACATTATCCTTGTCGGTGCGATCGCGCTTCTGGCGATTAACTTTGACCTGGTGATGGCAACGGCGCTGATTAACTTCGGTGCGCTGGTGGCGTTCACCTTTGTTAACCTGTCGGTTATCTCTCAGTTCTGGATCCGTGAAAAGCGTAACAAGACGCTGAAAGATCACTTCCAGTATCTGTTCCTGCCGATGTGCGGTGCCCTGACCGTGGGCGCGCTGTGGGTTAACCTGGAAGAGAGCTCGATGGTGCTTGGCCTGATTTGGGCAGGTATCGGCCTGGTGTACCTGGCCTGTGTCACGAAGAGCTTCCGTAACCCGGTTCCGCAGTACGAAGACGTTGCTTAAGTCTTAACGTATTAAAAAAAAACCGGAGACCTTGTCTCCGGTTTTTTTATATCTCACTTCAGACTATCTCTTGCGCGTACTGGAACAGGGCTTTTAACAGGATCTGTTTTTCTGCGTTGCCTTCATACTGGTTGTATAACGACTCAAGCTCCTGCGCGTAATGCTGCAGATACTCTGGCGTAAACACGTTTCGGCGGTGCTGCAGCCAGCGCGCCTGTTCTGCTTCATCCAGCGTGCCGGGATAATTGCGCGCCCGGTAGTTAAACATCAGCTTTTCGATGCGCTTATCGGCGAAGGTGATGTCCAGCGCAGGTAAGTTACGCGGCTCGGTTTGCAGAACAATATTCATGGCTGCGCGGTCGGCATCGCTGAAGAAACCGTTATAGAGCTGGGCGTCCACGTTTTCAGACGGCACGAACGGCTCCGCCTCGGCAAAGATGGCGACCACCTTCTCGCGCACCTGAGGGTTTTCGCGCAGCACTTTCAGGTTATCGAGGCAGTGCTGACGGTTAATGCCGAGTCTGTCCGCATCTTCCGGGCGCAGCGTATTCGCCTGCGCCAGTACCGGACATTTATTGATATGCACCAGCTTGACCGGCACCGCAGGCAGATCCCCGAGTTCATTTTTCGGGGTGTAAAGCCGTTCGCGCAGGGTATCGCTGTCAAGTTCCAGCAGCGGCGAAATATCGCCCGCCAGGTCCACCATGATAACCGCATTACGGTTATCCGGGTGCCACGCCAGCGGCGCGACCCAGCTGGTATTGCCGCGCCAGGCGCCAAACATGCCGGAGATATGCACCAGGGGCTTCATCTGCGGTACGTCGATAAGGGTCATGAGCTTCTGCTTGCTTCGGTGGCTCAGCAGATATTCAAACAGCCGGGGCTGTGCGGTTTTCACCAGCTTCGCCATGGCAATGGTGGCATAGACGTCTGCCATCGCGTCGTGGGCATTGTTGTGCTCGATGCCGTTGGCGCGCGTCAGGTGTTCCAGCCGGAAGCTGATCAGCCCTTCCTCATTTTCCGGCCAGTTAATGCCTTCAGGGCGCAGGGCATAACAGGCGCGCATGATGTCGAGCAGATCCCAGCGTGAATTGCGGTTCTGCCAGCTCCAGGCGTACGGATCGTAGAAGTTGCGATAGAAGATATTGCGCGTCACTTCATCATCGAAGCGGATGTTGTTGTAACCGACCACGCAGGTATTGGGAACGGTAAACAGATCGTGGATGCGGCGGGCGAACTCTGCTTCGTTAACGCCTTTTTCCCGCGCTTCCTGCGGTGTGATCCCGGTGACCATGACCGCGCCGGGCTGCGGCAGGTAGTCATCAGCCGGTTTACAGTAAAAAACCTCGGGTTCGCCAATGATGTTGAATTCGTCATCGGTGCGGATGGCGGCAAACTGCGCCGGTCGGTCCAGCGCCGGATGCGTGCCAAAGGTTTCGTAGTCGTGGAACAAAAAAGTCGGGCGTGCGGCAGAGTCAGACACCAGTAATACCATCCTGTTAAAAAATGACGTCACTATGGTAAACGATCGTGCGGGTCAGACCGAATAAAAAGCGCCGCTGCGGCGCAAATTTGCGAGACCGCTTCCGCGGAAAACCTGCGTTCTGTCACATTTTTTTGCAATTAAGCCAGGTAACGACATCAGAAGTCCCGTAAAAAGGTCATCGATTTTTAATGACCTGAGGATATACCGTTGAAACGCCGTCTGTTTATTGCTGTTTCTTTACTCGCTTCGAGTGTCTCATCTGCTTTTGCGGCCGAACCACTGGATTTTTCGCCGCAGCCTCCGGCCATTCAGGCTGGCTCCTGGGTGCTGATGGATTACACGACTGGTCAAATTTTAACGGCGGGCAACGAACATCAGCAACGTAACCCGGCGAGCCTCACCAAGCTGATGACGGGCTATGTGGTGGATCGGGCCATTGACAGCCATCGCATTTCGCCGGATGACATTGTCACCGTAGGGCGTGACGCGTGGGCGAAAGGGAACCCGGTGTTTGACGGTTCGTCGCTGATGTTTCTGAAAGAGGGCGATCGCGTCACCGTGCGTGATTTAAGCCGCGGTCTGATTGTCGATTCCGGCAACGATGCCTGCGTGGCGCTGGCCGATCACGTGGCGGGCGGGCAGCCGCAGTTTGTGAAGATGATGAACGACTACGTGCAGAAGCTGAACCTGCGTGATACGCACTTTGAAACCGTCCACGGTCTGGACGCGCCGGGCCAGCACAGCTCGGCCTATGACCTGGCCGTGCTCTCCCGGGCCATCATTCACGGTGAGCCAGAGTTTTATCATATGTACAGCGAAAAGAGTCTCACCTGGAACGGCATCACCCAGCAAAACCGTAACGGCCTGCTGTGGGATAAAACCATGAACGTGGACGGCCTGAAAACGGGGCATACCTCAGGAGCAGGCTTTAACCTTATTGCCTCCGCGGTGGACGGTCAGCGTCGTTTGATTGCGGTGGTGATGGGCGCGGACAGCCCGAAAGGGCGCGAGGACCAGGCGCGT
The DNA here is from genome assembly GCF_014895915.1 of Enterobacter cloacae complex sp. P13B. NCBI lineage: Bacteria > Pseudomonadati > Pseudomonadota > Gammaproteobacteria > Enterobacterales > Enterobacteriaceae > Enterobacter > Enterobacter cloacae complex sp. P13B. The sequence goes on along the minus strand of NZ_JADBQN010000042.1, from coordinate 19,920 downwards.
AAGCTACTGCACTGGGGACAACAGAACTTCGATACGGTGCAGATCCTGCATAACGGTAAAAAAGTCGGAACAGAGCGTATCTGGTACGGCGATAAAGAACAGGTGAAACTGGGCACCGACCAGGACTTCTGGCTGGCCCTGCCGAAAGCGGAAGTACCGAACATCAAAGCCAAATACGTGCTGGATAAAAAAGAGCTGGAAGCACCGATTGCCGCGCATCAGCGGGTCGGGGAGATCCAGCTCTATGACCGCGACAAGGTCGTGGCGCACTGGCCTCTGGTCACTCTGGAAGCCGTTGATAAGGGAGGCGTATTCTCACGTCTGAGCGATTATCTTCACCACACGATTTAACCGCTGATGGGCAGACTGGCAGGGTTGCGAGTCTGCTCACATAATAAACACTCCTCGTTTGCCGATAATAGAAATCCTGCTTTATAGTGTATAAATATACAGTGCTAATCGGAGGCAGCATGGACTACAGCATCAAGCAGCAACAGAAACGTAAGATTGCGGGTTTTCATCTTGTTGGGCCGTGGGAAAAAACGGTCAAGCAGGGCTTTGAACAGCTGGTCATGTGGGTAGACGGGCGTCACATTGAGCCGCTGGAGTGGGTGGCGGTCTATTACGATAACCCCGATGAGGTTCCGGCAGAAAAACTGCGCTGCGATACGGCCGTTACCGTACCGGATGATTTCGTCATCCCGGAAAACAGCGAAGGGGTGATGATGACGGAAATCGCGGCCGGTGATTATGCCGTGGCGACGGCGCGCGTGGAAAACTACGACTTTGCAACCCCGTGGTATCAGTTCTTTAATTCCCTGCTGCAGGATAATAAATACCAGATGGCGCTTAAGCCCTGCTTTGAGCGCTATCTCAATGATGGCAACGCGGACGGCTACTGGGATATTGAAATGTTTATCGCGGTAGAGCACAAAACGGTTTAAGCCTGCTTAATGAAGGGTTTTTCAGCCGGGAGCGATCCGCCCGGCTGAAAACACAGTACAATTGTGATTTGCCGTGTTGCTGGAGAGCGGGTGTGCGTCCCGACAAATCATTAACCCCTTTTGAAATTCGCTTATATAAACATTACCGCGTGGTGCACGGGTGTCGCATCGCGCTGGCGTTCGTGTTGACCTTTGTACTGGTCAGGTTGCTGGATATACCGGAAGGAACGTGGCCGCTGATCACGCTGGTGGTGGTGATGGGGCCAATCTCATTTTGGGGCAACGTTGTCCCGCGCGCCTTCGAGCGGATAGGTGGTACCGTGCTTGGCTCTGCCCTGGGGCTGATTGCCCTGAAGCTTGAGCTCATCTCATTTCCAGTGATGCTGGCATGGTGCGGTGCCGCCATGTTCCTGTGCGGCTGGCTGGCGCTGGGCAAACGGCCTTATCAGGCGCTGCTGATTGGTATCACTCTCGCGGTCGTGGTCGGCGCGCCAGCAGGGGATATGACCACGGCGATGTGGCGAAGCGGGGATGTTATTCTGGGCTCGCTGCTCGCCATGCTGTTTACCGGCATCTGGCCGCAGCGGGCTTTTCTGCACTGGCGTATCCAGATGGCTAACTACGTCACGGCGTTTAACCGCGTTTACCAGGCGGGGTTTTCACCGAATCTGGTTGAGCGTCCCCGGCTGGAAAAGCATCTGCAAACCATCCTCAACGACGTGGTCAAAATGCGCGGCCTGATAGTACCAGCCAGTAAAGAGACCCATATTCAGAAAGCGATTTTCGAAGCTATCCAGACGGTCAGCCGCAATCTGGTGTGCATGCTTGAACTGCAAATCAACGCGCACTGGGCCACGCGTCCCAGCCATCTGTTGATGCTTAACGCCCAGACCCTCAAAGAGACGCAGATGATGACGCAGCAGACCCTGCTGACCATCGCCCATGCGCTCTATGAAGGCAACCCGCAGCCCGTGCTGGCGAACAGCGAGCGTCTCAATGAAATCGTGGCGGAACTGAAGCAGTTAATCAACGAGCGGCAGGGCGATAACGTGGCGGAAACGCCCATTCACGGCTATGTCTGGCTGAGCCTGGAGCTGGCGCGACAGCTTGAGCTGCTATCGCACCTGATTTGTCGGGCGCTGCGCAAATAAAACGCGGATGTGACGCCTGCTGCTTCGATTCAGCAGCAATTGGGGTTATGATAGCTTTAAACGATATAGCCATTGTCATTCGCAGCCGCTGTCAGTAAGGTTATTGTTACAGCGGTTGCTTTAACGAATCCGAATCTCACATTATCAGGGGTGTAAAAAATGGAAACTATCAAGCCTTCGTTCCAGGATGTTCTGGAATTCGTCCGCCTGTTCCGCCGCAAAAACAAACTGCAGCGTGAAATCCAGGACGTTGAGAAGAAGATCCGTGACAACCAGAAACGTGTTCTGCTGCTCGATAACCTGAGCGACTACATCAAGCCGGGCATGAGCGTTGAAGCTATTCAGGGCATCATCGCCAGCATGAAGAGCGACTATGAAGACCGCGTTGATGATTACATCATCAAAAATGCCGAGCTGTCCAAAGAGCGTCGCGACATCTCCAAAAAGCTGAAAGTGATGGGCGAAATCAAAAACGCCGAAGCTAAAAGCGAATAATCGCAGCGAATTGTGAAAAAGGCTCTCTGGTGACAGGGAGCCTTTTTTATTTGACGATCAACGGTCCGCTGATTTGTAGGTCGGGTCAGGCGCAGCCGCAAGCCGACAATTTTATCTACTGTAGAAAAGCAAAAAGCCTGCTACAAAGCAGGCTTTTTAAATTTGGCTCCTCTGACTGGACTCGAACCAGTGACATACGGATTAACAGTCCGCCGTTCTACCGACTGAACTACAGAGGAATCGTTGTGGAGGCTTATCTTAGCGGCGAAAAAACTTTTGTCAAACCTGATCTTAGGGAAAATCGACTGATTGCCGATTCTGTCGTCAGTTTGTTGTAAATACACACATCTTTTTCAGGAAAATACTTTGCAGGATTAGCATTTCTCCCCCATCATTTGAAATGGAGTTTCAACTATTCTCGCTAAGGTCCATTTTGAACGTCACTGCCCCTCTGCGCCAGGCGATCGTGCGCACGCCATGGTACGCAAAACGTAAAAGCTATCGTGTTCTGTTCTGGCGTGAAATCACCCCTCTTGCCGTGCCTATTTTCCTGGAAAATACCTGCGTTCTGCTGATGGGAGTGCTGAGCACCTTCCTGGTAAGCTGGCTGGGGAAAGAGGCGATGGCGGGGGTCGGGCTGGCAGACAGCTTTAACATGGTGGTGATGTCATTCTTTGCCGCCATCGATCTCGGGACGACGGTTGTGGTGGCCTTTAGTCTCGGCAAGCTGGATCCCAAACGCGCGCGCGAGGCTGCACGTCAGTCGCTGATGATCATGACCCTCTTTTCGATTGTTCTGGCGGCGGTGATCCACTATTTCGGTAAAGAGATTATCGATTTTGTCGCCGGGGAAGCCACGAACGAGGTGAAGGAACTGGCGCTGACCTATCTCGAAATGACCGTCTTAAGCTATCCGGCGGCGGCCATCGCGTTGATTGGCAGCGGCGCGCTGCGCGGGGCAGGTAACACCAAAATCCCGCTACTGATCAACGGTGGGATGAATATCCTGAATATCATCATCAGCAGCGTGCTGATCTACGGCGCGTTCTCGTGGGATGGTCTGGGGTTCGTCGGGGCCGGGCTGGGATTAACCATATCACGCTATATCGGTGCGGCGGCCATCATCGGGGTGCTGATGACGGGGATTACCCCCTCGCTGCGTCTTACGCTTAAGAGCTATTTCCGGCCCTTTAATTTCGCCATTATCTGGGAAGTGATGGGGATTGGTATTCCCGCGAGCATTGAATCCGTGTTGTTCAACGGCGGGAAGCTGCTCACGCAGATGTTTGTCGCCGGAATGGGCACCGACGTTATCGCCGGTAACTTTATCGCCTTCTCCATCGCCTCGCTGATTAACCTGCCGGGTAACGCCCTTGGGTCGGCATCAACCATCATCACGGGTAAACGGCTCGGGAAAGGGCAGATAGGCCAGGCGGAGCGGCAGCTGCGCCATGTGTTCTGGCTGTCGACGATTGGGCTGACGCTGATCGCCTGGGGTACCGCGCCGTTTGCCGGGCTGATGGCCGCGTTCTATACCCACGAAGATGACGTGAAAGAGGTGGTGAAGATCCTTATCTGGCTCAACGCCGCCTTTATGCCCATCTGGGCGGCATCCTGGGTGTTGCCTGCCGGGCTGAAAGGGGCGCGCGATGCCCGTTTTGCCATGTGGGTGTCCATGCTTGGCATGTGGGGGTGTCGCGTTGTGGCGGGCTATACGCTGGGCGTGGTGCTGGGCTGGGGCGTGGTGGGCGTCTGGCTGGGGATGTTCCTTGACTGGGCCGTACGCGGGGCGCTGTTCTACTGGCGCATGGTCAGCGGGCGCTGGCTGTGGAAATATCCGCGACAAAATGCCTGACAATTGCGCGAAATGGAGAATAATTCGGCAAACGATCGGAAATATGCATTCTGCCTTTGACATCATCGGGGAGCATCGATAATATGCGCCCCGTTCACACGATTCCTCTGTAGTTCAGTCGGTAGAACGGCGGACTGTTAATCCGTATGTCACTGGTTCGAGTCCAGTCAGAGGAGCCAAATTTGAAAAGCCTGCTTTTAAAGCAGGCTTTTTGCTTTTCTGCGTCAGGTAAATGCAAAACGGCAACCTTGTTGCCGTTTTTAGTGTTTTCACCCTCTCCCGTGGGAGAGGGATGGAGTGAGGGCATCAGACCGCACGAAATTACACACGAACCGGCGCCGTCGCCGCCTCCAGCCACGAACGCGCCTCGCTATTAACCAGCGGTGACAGCGCCTCACGTACCTGCTGATGATACTCATCCAGCCACTGCTTTTCCTGCTCGCTCAACAGATCCAGCTCGACCTGGCTTAAATCAATCGGGATCAGCGTCAGAGAAGCAAATTTGCAAAATCCCGGACGGCTCTCCACTATCTCCACCTGGTTTTCAATACGGATACCGTGGCTATCGCCCAGATAGTATCCCGGCTCAATGGTCATGATGTTGCCTGCCACCAGCGGCCACGGGTTGACCTTTTTGGCGATGCGATGCGGGTTTTCGTGGATCAGAAGCTGGTGGCCCACGCCGTGCCCGGTACCGTGATCGTAATCCAGCCCCATCTCCCACAGCGGACGACGCGCGAAAGCATCCAGCTGGTGCCCCTGCGTACCGGAAGGGAACTGCAGGGTAATCAGCGACAGGAAGCCTCTCAGCACGGCGGTGTAGTGCAGACGCTGCTGCGAGGGGACATTACCCCACGCCAGCGTGCGCGTGGCATCGGTGGTGCCGTTAGCGTACTGACCGCCCGAATCGTTCAGGTAAAAATGGTTATGGCCGAGGGGCTTGTTGTTGGCCTCGCATGAATGATAGTGGCACATCGCCGCATTGCTCGAAGAGGCGGAAATGGTCGCGAAACTCTGCTCGATAAAACCGGGCTGCTGTTTGCGAAATGCCAGCTGCTGCGCCTGTACTTCCAGCTCCGTTAGCGGTTGTCCCGCCGCCGCACGCAGCGGCACTTCGCGGCTCAGCCAGGCCAGGAAGTTGACCCACGCGGCGCCGTCCTGGAGATGGCACTCGCGATACCCTGCCAGCTCGACCGGGTTTTTGGTAGCCTTAATGAGGGTAATGGGATCGGTTCGCCAGACAATTTCACCGCGCGGTTCAATGGCAAAGCGCAGGGCCACCGGCGCGGAGTCGGCATCAACCATTACCCGCTTCCCTTCAGCAAGTTGCTGACAGCGTTCAATAAAGGTGTCCTGTGGCGCAATCGTGAAGGCGTTCAGAACTGCATCAGGGAGTTCTGCGAGCTTATTATCGTTAACAAACCACTCAACGCGGCTGTCGCGACCGAGCAGGGCAAATGAGAGCGGTACCGGACTGGTGGGGATATCTGAGCCGCGCACGTTGAGCAGCCACGCAATGTTATCCGGCAGCGTAACGGCCAGGTAGTCAGCGTTGTTCGCGGCCAGCACGGCGGCAACGCGCTGACGTTTGTCTTCGCTGCTTTCACCGCTTATCGCAACCGGCATCTCACGGATAAGCCCCGCCGGTGCGGCAGGGCGATCGATCCATAAGGCGTCAAACGGTGACGCGTTCAGCGGCACGAGCGCGCACGGTGTGGCAGACAGCTGCGTAAACTCGGTATTCGTCATCAGCATTGGGTCAAAACCGATGCGCGTGCCCGCCGCGACGTTGGCCGTCAGCCAGTCTGCCAGCGGCTCGTTGTGCAGATGGTGGATCTCAACCTCATCCATATTCACCTGAACGCGGGCCTGCACCTGATAGCGCCCGTCGACGAACAGCAGCGCTTTATCCCTCAGTACCAGCGCGACGCCAGCAGAGCCGTTAAAGCCTGTCAGCCAGGCCAGCTTTTCGTCGTTCGACGCGCAATTCTCGCTTTGCCAGGCATCGGTGCGCGGAACGATCATCCCGTCGAGGCTGTTTTCCTGAAGCCACTGACGCAGGGCAGAGAGCGGAGTAGGGGTGTGCATGGTTTTTCCTTATTGTTATTAGCGGAACGGCGGCTCGTTGAAGGTGCGCAGCTTGCGCGAATGCAGTCGGTCGCCTTCCGCCCGCAGCAAGTCGATGGCGCGAATGCCGATCTGCAAATGTTCGGAAATCGCCCCTTCATAGAAACGGTTGGCCTGACCCGGCAGCTTAATTTCGCCGTGCAGCGGCTTATCGGACACGCACAGCAGCGTGCCGTAAGGAACGCGGAAGCGATACCCCTGCGCGGCGATGGTGGCGCTCTCCATATCAATCGCCACCGCTCGGCTCAGGTTGAAGCGCAGCGCGGAGGCGGAGTAACGCAGCTCCCAGTTGCGGTCATCCGTTGTCACCACCGTACCGGTACGCAGGCGCTGTTTGACCTCTTCACCCGGCATGCCGCTGACCTCTTTGGTGGCGTCGTAGAGCGCGCGCTGTACTTCGGCGATGCTCGGGATTGGGATATCCGGCGGCAGTACCGCATCCAGCACATGGTCGTCGCGCAGATAGGCGTGGGCCAGCACGTAATCGCCAATCAGCTGGCTTTCGCGCAGGCCGCCGCAGTGGCCAATCATCAGCCACACGTCGGGGCGCAGCACTGCCAGATGGTCACAGATGGTTTTGGCGTTCGACGGGCCGACGCCGATGTTGATCAGGGTGATCCCCTGACCGTCGGCGGTGATCAGGTGCCAGGCGGGCATCTGGTGTTTTTTCCACGCCAGATCGGAGATGGCCTGCTCGGGCGCTTCGGTCTCGGCGGTGATCCAGATCCCGCCCGCGCAGGAGAGGGCGATATATGGACTGTCCGGATCAAGGATCTGGCTACAGCCCCAGCGAACGAACTCGTCCACGTAGCGGGTGTAGTTGGTAAACAGCACAAACGGCTGGAAATGCTCGGCGGGCGTGCCGGTGTAGTGGCGCAGGCGCGCCAGGGAGAAATCCACCCGACGGGCGTCAAAATGCGACAGGGGTGAAAACTCTGCCGGGTGATAAATCCCGTCAGCCGTCTCATCGCCAATCTGTGACAGTTCCGTCGTTGGGAAGTGGCGGGTCAGTCCCGCGCTCATGGAGCGGTCAAGAGTTAGCGCCGAACCGTCAATCACGTACGGATACGGGATCTCGTGCTGTGAAGGCTCCACGGCAATGTGCGCGCCGTAATCCTGATACAACAGCGTTAGCTGCTCTTCCAGATAGGGGCGGAACAGTGCAGGGCGGGTGACGGTGGTGCTGTAGCAGCCGGAGTGGGTAAAACGGGCGTAGGCGCGGGTTTTCGGCGTCGTGCTTGCGCTGCCGTCCCAGGTTACAGAGAGCGATGGATAAACAAAAAGGCCTTCGTTTCTGGCCTTTTGATCGGGAAGTTTCCCCGTTTCGATGTATTCGCTGATGGCGCTGCGCAGCGCGTTGACGGACTGTTCATACAGCGCGTCGAGTTTTTCCAGCGCCTGAGCCGGGGTCAGGCTGGAGCCCTTATTATTCATCTCTGTCTCCTTGTTCCACAGGTGTGCGACTCTATCCGATAGTATGTCACACGCCTGTGAAACAAAAGGGAGATCAGCGGTGGCTCGTCTCTTTCATCAGAAGCGCCGTCGCTGCCGACAGCAGGCAGCCGGCCAGCAGATAAATCGCCACGCTGTGCCAGTTACCGCCGGAGAAGGTCACCAGCGCGGCGGCAATAAACGGCGTAAACCCGCCGCCGACCACGCTTGCCACCTGGTAGCCCACGCCCGCGCCGCTGTAGCGGTAGCTGGCGCCGAACAGTTCGGTAAACATCGGCTGCTGCACGCAGACCACCATATCGTGAGCGATGTTGGCGAGCATAATGGCGAAGAAGACAATCCAGAACACAGACTGCGCCTCCAGCGCCATAAAGAACGGCCAGGCGCTGAGGGTGCCAATCAGCGCGCCGGTGATGTAGACGCGGCGGCGACCAAACCGGTCCGCCAGCCAGGCGAAGCAGGGGATGGTCAGACAGCTGATCCCGCCGACCAGCAGGCCGATATTCAGGAACAGTTCGCGCGGCAGGCCGAGGTTCTGCGTCGAGTAGTTCAGCGCAAACGCGGTAACGATATACATCGTCAGCAGTTCGCACAGGCGCAGGGCGATGATTTTCAGAAAAGCGCCAGGGTGCCGAATCAGGGCTTCCATCACCGGCAGCCGTTTTTTGACGGACGGCTCCTCACGCTGTTGCTGTTCGAACTCTGCCGACTCATCCATCCCGTTGCGGATCCACAGCGCGGCAATCACCAGCACGATGCTGAAGATAAAAGGGATGCGCCAGCCCCAGCTCAGAAACTGCGCGTCGGTGGTGAGCTGGCTGATTAACGACACCAGCCCTGTGGAAAGTAACAGCCCGACGCCGTACCCGACCTGCACGCCGCTGCTGTAAAACGCTTTCTTGTTTTTTGGCGCGCTCTCAACGGATAACAGCGCCGCGCCGCCCCATTCGCCGCCCACGGCGAAGCCCTGAATGGCGCGCAGCGTCACCAGCAGCACAGGCGCCCACCAGCCAATAGCGGAAAACGAAGGAAGAATGCCAATCAGCGCGGTGGCAATCCCCATCATCCAGACGGTAAGCATCAGCATCCGCTTGCGGCCAAGCCGGTCGCCGAAGTGGCCGAAAATCACCCCGCCCAGCGGGCGAAACAGAAAGCCGACGCCGAAGGTGGCAAACGCGGCGAGGGTGCCCATCGCGGGGCTAACCTGAGGGAAAAACTCGCGGTTAAACACCAGCGCGGCGGTGATGCCGTAGAGCAGAAAATCATACCAGTCGACGACGGCACCTGCGAAGCTGCCGAGTGCAGCGCGGCGGGCGCGATTGAGCGAAGGTATCTCCTCGTTGGGACGATCGGAGGTGAGGGTGGAGTCCATAGTTATCCTGTCCGTACTGTTTTTTATTATTGGTATAAGAAAATTTCACTCACATTGCGTCCGTCATATAAACGGAACCTATGAGACTACCGCGACAAAACGCCTGAGAAAACGTTTTTATCTTTCCGGAAGGAGCTGAATAAATAAATTTCATTTTGCCCTGCCTCGAGATAAATCAGTCTGTTTGGCTCCGGTTCGTGCTGAATGGATTACAGTAATAGATACCGCTGCGTGACTAAAGCTGAGGGAAAAACGATGCAACGTAACTTTTGTGCATTCTGGATGGTCCTGTTTTTATTCGCCGCACCGCTTCATGCCGAGCCGAAAGTCTATGGCGAACAGCGTATTAGCGGCTGGTGGAATGCGCTGACGGATGATATCTCCCAGACCTGGGAAGAGCCGCAACGTTACGATCTGTACCTGCCGTTTCTGAGCTGGCACGCCCGCTTTATGTACGATAAAGAAAAAACCGACAATTACAACGAAATGCCGTGGGGCGGCGGCCTGGGCGTGTCCCGCTATAACGAAGAGGGCAACTGGAGCGCGCTTTTCGCAATGATGTTCAAGGACTCGCACAACGAATGGCAGCCCGCGATGGGCTATGGCTGGGAGAAGGGCTGGTATCTGGATAATGCCAAAGATTTCCGCCTTGGGCTCGGTGCCGCCGCGGGCATCACGGCGCGAGATGATTTTGCGAACTATGTGCCTTTGCCGTTCATCTTCCCACTGTTTTCTGCCGGCTATAAGCGCGTTACCGTCCAGTTCACCTATATTCCCGGAACGTATAACAACGGCAACGTGCTTTTTGCCTGGCTGCGCTTAGGCTTTTAAAGGGTGATCACCTTTTTTGCCACGGCGTTAGACAATACCAGCATGGAGAAGAGAACAGAGGTGACGAACGTAAGCACAATCAGCGCCAGCTTCATGCCGAGAGAGGTCACCGGTATCAGCGCCGTCAGCAGATGAAACACCGAGTAGTGCACAATATATACGCCTGTCATCGTTTTGCTGATGGCGGCCAGAATGGACTCCTTTAATTCAGCATTGCGGCGAAAGTGAACGCCGTTCGCCGCAATCACCAGGGCAATAATCAGAATGTAGATCTGCGAGCCGGTGAGAATAAAGGCGTTCCTGTCGGCCTTAAACAGGGCAAAAAAGAAGTGGCGCTCGTAAAACCAGGTGAAGAGATAGATAAACGGGATGGCGACAACCGCCGCCCGAACCACGTTTTTGCGGCTTATCCACTCGGCGACTTTTGGGTCGCAGAAGAGCTGTCCGGTCAGATAAAACAGCAGCCATGTCCACAGCCGATACTGCGGCGAAAGCGAAAGGACGTGCGTTTCAGGATAAAGCGCCGATAACAGATCGTATCCGTAGGAAAAGCACAGCAGAGCAGCAATCGCGCCGCAGAACAGCGATCTCCGCTGGCTAAGCCACTCCACCGCCGGGTGGAAGGTGTAAATCACGACAAAGGCGAACACGAACCAGGGCTGAATTAAATACCCGCGCTGATAAGGCTCCCAGAGGTAGTAGATCGTTATCCAGAACAGAAAAACAATCACCAGACTTTTTATTTTCCCCAGCTGCCAGCGCGTGCCGTGCCGTGATTGCCCGTCGAGATAGCCCGACACCACAAAAAACAGCGGCGTGGCGATGGTCGAGATAAAGGTTAAAAAGCCCAGGATCCAGTGATAGTCATAGTCATAATGATCCCAGGTATTGTAGATGGTGAAGAAGGTGACCGCCGTCATACAGCCCAGCGTCTTGATAATGTTCAGCCCTGTCGCATTCATTGTTGTTTGGCTTCGTCCTTACGATGGAAACACGCATAGATCACGGGGAGTACCAGTAGCGTCAGGATTGTAGCAAACCCCAGTCCAAACATAATCACAACGGCCATGCTCTGGAAGAAAACATCCAGCAGCAGCGGTGCCAGGCCAAGTACGGTCGTGAACGCGGTGAGCAGGATAGGGCGCAGGCGCGAGGTGGCGGCATAAACGATCGCGCTGTGCTGATCCTTGTGCGTTTTCTGCTGTTCGATCTCTTCCACCAGCACGATGCCGTTGCGGATGAGCATTCCGCTCAGGCTCAGCAGACCAATCAGCGCCATAAAGCCAAAGGGAATGCCGGTAATTAAAAATCCTGGCGTGACGCCAATCAACGCCAGCGGTACGGTTAGCCAGATCGCGACGGCATTTTTTACCGAGCTGAACATCAGCACCGTAATAACAAACATCACCAGATACCCGAGAGGTAGCGTAGTGAACAGCCCTTGCTGCGCTTCGCTGGAGTTTTCCGCGTCGCCCCCCCACTCGATGCTGTAGCCGTGTGGCAGGGGAAGGGCATCCACCTGCGGCTTCACGCGGGCGAGAATATCACCGGAGGTTTGCTGGCTCAGCGGGTCCGGATCCGTCTGAACCGTCAGTACCCGCGAGCGGTCGCGTCGAAGGATGAGCGGATCTTCCCACTCCAGCGTGAAGCTGCTGACGACGTTACTCAGCGGGATATACTGCTGCCGCGCATGGCTCCACACCAGCACGTTGTTCAGGTGGCTGGCGTCCAGCCTTTCGCTTTCCGGGGGCCGCACCACCACGGGCAGCAGGTCACTGCCTTCCCGATACAACCCCGCCCGGCTGCCGGAGAAATTCATCTCCAGCGCGTTGTCGACGTCCTGCTTATCCACGCCAAGCTCGCGTCCCAGCGCGGCGACGTACTGCGGACGGATCACTTTGCTGCGGTTTTGCCAGTCGTTTCGGACGCTCCCCGTGGCCGGGTCGCGCGCCAGGATATCGTCCACCTGGCTGGCAATCAGACGCAGCCTGTCAGGATCCGGGCCTTTAATGCGCACTTCAATGGCGCTGTCGCCGGAGGGCCCAAACATCACCCGTTTCGTGCTGGCGTTGACCTGCGGGTAGTTACGCGCGATGTACTCATCCACGTAGCGCGTCAGCGCGGAGATGCTGCGCTGGTCATCCATACGCACCATGATCTGCGCGTAGTTGCTGTACTGCCGCTGTCCGCTGTAGGTCAGAATAAAGCGCATGCTCCCCTGACCGATGGTGGAGACGGTGGTTTCCACGCCGGGCCGTCCCTTGATGGTTTTCTCAATATCGCCGGTCATTTTCTCGGTCCATTTGATATCGGTACCGTAGGGTAACCAGAGGTCGACAAAGAAAATCGGCGTATTGGACGACGGGAAAAAGTTTTGCCGCACCGCGCCAAACCCCCAGACAGACGCGGCCAGCAGGGCGGCCATCACTACCAGCGTCGGCGCTTTATGGTGCAGCAGTGCGTTCAGCAGGTGCTGGTAGAGGCGGTAGAGACGTTTGTCGTAAGGATCTGACTCGTCAGCGGCATCCGGCGCGCTGTCGTTTTTAAACAACCACCACTTAATCAGCACCGGGGTGAGGGTGAGCGCCGAGAACCAGCTCAGCATCAGGGAAATCAGCAGCACCTGGAACAGAGATTTACAGTATTCCCCGGTGGAATCCTGCGATAGCCCGATAGGGGCAAACGCAAGGATGGCGATCACCGTCGCCCCCAGCAGCGGCAGGGCGGAGCGGCGGATGATGTTGTTAACGGCGGTTAACAGCGGAGAGCCCTGCTGCCGGGCAATCAATACCCCTTCGACAATCACGATGGCGTTATCCACCAGCATGCTGAGGGCGATAATCAGCGCCCCGAGCGAGATGCGCTGTAGCTCAATGCCACACAGATACATAATCAGCAGCGTGCCCAGCACGTTAAGGGCGAGAGAAACCGCGATGATGATCCCGCTGCGTACCCCCATAAAGATCAGCAGCACGCCAATGACAATCGCCAGCGCCATCAGGAAGTTAATAATAAAACCGTTAACAGAGTGGCCCACTTCGGCTGCCTGATCGTAAAACAGATCTATCTGTATGCCTGCCGGTTTTTCCGCCGACATCTGGTATAGCTTCGCCTCCAGCGCGTGGCCCACGTCGATCACGTTCACGCCGGGAATAAACGAGACGCCCATGGTGACGGCTTTTTTGCCGTTGGCATGGTAGATACTGGCGGGCGATTCGTTCAGCCCGCGCGACAGCGTGGCGATATCCCGCAGGCGCGTCGCCGCCCCGGTGCCGGAAGGCGTGATGATGAGATCCGCCAGTTCATCGAGATTCTCGAACTCACCGGTCGGGTGCAGACGAATGGATTCGCTGCCGGAGGTGATTTCTCCGGCGCTGGAAACGACGTTGAGCCTGCTGAGCAGGGCGGAAAGCTGGTTCAGCGTAATGCCGCGCGCGGCCATTTTAGTCAGGGAAATATCGATGTTGACCTGTTGGCTAATGGCCCCGCCGATGGCGACCTTCGCGACGCCGGGAACCAGAATCAACGCGCGGCGCAGCTGCTCTGCATATCTCACCAGTTCAGGATTACTGAATTCATCCCCGGAAATGGCGAAGAAGAAGCCGAACACGTCACCGAAATCGTCATTCACAAAGGGCGTGACGACGCCGGGCGGGAACTGACGCGAGGCATCGCCCACGCGGCGGCGCAGCTCATCCCAAATCTGCGGCAGTTCGTTCGAGTGATAGCGTGAAGCGATATTGACGGTGATTTGCGACAGCCCGTTTGAAGAGATGGAGCTTACGTTGTCCAGATAAGGCAGCTGCTGAAGGGCATTCTCCAGCGGCAGCGTCACCTCTTCTTCAACCTGCTGAGCGGATGCGCCGGGGTAGTGGGTGACCACCACGGCGGTTTTGATGGTAAAGGCGGGATCTTCCAGCCTGCCAATATTCAACAGGGCGAAAATCCCCCCAATGCCCAGCAGCAGAATCGTTAGCCAGACGCGAACCGGGTTATTAATAAATTGACGAGTGATATCCATTACAGTCCCCGCTCACGCGTCCAGATACGCACCGGCTGGTTAGCATGGAGCTCTCCCACGCCTGCGGCCACCACGCGCTCGCCCGCCTTAAGCCCGCTGGTGATCGTCACGCCTTCGGTTATCACTTGCCCCACGCTGACCTTGCGGTCTTCAAGATGGAGCGTGTCGCCTTCTCCCGCCACAACCCAGACGTGCGGCTCATTGCGTGGGCTGTTGTCCGGGTTAAAGACGGCCTCAACCGGTACAACCAGCGCCTGAGCGTCCGCGCCAGCCGGGAGGTTGGTTAAATTGATGGTCACCGTACCGCTTACGCCACCGACGGCGGGAAAATCATCCGGTCGCGGCATGGTCAGTATCACCTGCCAGGTCAGGGTATTACTGTCGCTGCTGCCCGAGTGCTCTTTGTAGACGGCGGTAAATTCCCGATCCGGAATGGCGTTAATTCTCACTACCGGACGATACTGCGCGTTGCGGATATCAAAGGTCTTAAACAGGTTTTCAGGGATGCTGAACACCACGTCAAGCAGATCGGTGCGGGTTAACGTCGCGATGGGCTGACCGGCAGACACCACCTGATGGTTTCGGACATGTACGCTGGCCGCCGTCCCGCTGAAGGGGGCGACGAGCGTCATCTGATTCAACTCTTCGCGGGCAATCTGCAGCGCCGCATTCGCCGAATCGCGGTTCGCACGCTGCACGTCCATTTCGGCTTTCGAAATCGCCTGGCGGCCCGCCAGCGTCTGGAAGCGATCGAACTGCCTCTGGGCCAGCGTCGCCGCCGTCTGCCTGTCGTTAACCCGCTGCTGGGCTTCACGGGCGTTCAGTCTTGCAAGCTGTTGGCCCTGCTTGATGGCTGCGCCCTGACGCACATCGAGCGCTTCAATTTGACCAGCGCGCTTGAAGGAAAGGTCTGTGGCATCGCCCGATTCAATGCGGGCGGGAAAAACGCGCTGCTGGGCGTGACCGGGAACCGTCACCTCCGCCACTTTAACCATTCTGGGCAGGGGGGAGGCTTGTTCAGGTTTAGGATCGCACGCCGTGAGCGTTAACAAAACGAACGGTAAAAGAGAGAGGTAGCGGTTCACTGTATTCCCCTAATAAATAACTGTTTTATTTATTCCATAACCTGGACAGGGGTGACACTATTCTGCCAGAACAGTGACGACCATATAGGTAAATAAACCAATCGCCGTGCTGGCGATAATGGCAAGCGCAATAAACATACCCAGTCGGATCAGGCTTATGCCATACATACATTCCTCCATGAGCCGGAAGCGGTAACTCACTATGAGCATAGTCGGCGAAAAGATAAATGTTAAATAACCATTAGCAGTGGGGACGCGCTAAACCTGAAATTCCTGTGCTACGTTTAATATTATTCATCTCTTTTACCGTAACTGGCATTAAGGGCAACCCCCTGCATTTAATGCGTTTTTTGCTTCATTCACTCTCATGTTGGTTATAAAAAGGATGCTCGATATGTATAAAAACATTCTCGTTCCGGTGGATGTCTACGAGACAAGCCTGGCGGATAAAGCGTTGCAGCATGCACAGTTTCTGGCGCAAAGCGCATTGGGTGACATTCATTTGCTGCACGTCATGCCAAAATTTTCAGCCGAGCTGACGCGCGGTTTTATTTCAGATGCGCGAAAGATGGATGAATATATGATTAATAATTCAAAAGAAAAACTGTCTGACCTGGTCAAAAAATTGAATTTGCCAGAAGAGCGCGTTCACCTCCATGTTCGCAGCGGAAATGTTCGTGATGAGGTTATTAAGCTGGCAGATGAACTTGCTGCTGGCGCGATTATCGTCGGCTCCCGCAATCCAAATATTCAAACCCATTTGTTAGGATCGGAGGCGGCAAGTATTGTTCGTTACGCCCATGTTCCTGTTTTCGTTATTCGTTAATTTCATGAAAGCAAGGTGATTTCTGAATAGAACCTGAGGAAGTGACAATGAAAACAGGAAAACCTGAACGTCCGTATTATCAACAAACCGTTGATGAAACCCTGTCGAATATCCACTCCACTCTGGAAGGACTTAGTGGCACTGAGGCATCAGCCCGACTTCAGCAGCATGGTGAGAATGCGTTACCGCAAAAAAAGGGCAAACCCGCCTGGCTGCGCTTCCTGGCGCATTTTAACGATGTACTGATTTACGTTCTGCTGGTGGCCGCGTTGCTTAAGCTCTTTATGGGCCACTGGGTAGACATGTTTGTGATCCTTGGGGTTGCCATCATTAACGCGCTGATCGGCCATATCCAGGAGAGCAATGCTGAGAAATCGTTGCAGAGTATTCGCAATATGCTCTCCAGCGAAGCCGTGGTGGTACGACAGGGGAATCATGAAACGATCCCTACTACGGCGCTGGTCCCGGGCGATATCGTGGTGATCCGCGCCGGGGATCGTATCCCTGCGGACCTGCGCGTGATTGAGGCGCATAACCTTCGCGTGGAGGAGGCCATCCTGACTGGCGAATCCACCGTTGTTGAGAAAAACAGCGATGCGTTAAGCGGGGAACTGCCCTTAGGCGATCGCTATAATCTGCTCTACTCAGGCACCACCGTCAGCTCCGGCGGCGGTAAAGGCGTGGTGGTGGCAACCGGGGGCGAGACCGAGCTTGGCCACATCAATCAGATGATGTCCGACATTGAAAAGCACCGCACGCCGCTGATGGTGCAGATGGACAAGCTCGGTAAGACCATTTTCATCACTATCCTGGTGATGATGGTAGCGCTGTTCGTCTTTAGCCTCCTGTTCCGGGATATGCCGGTTTCTGAACTGGTGCTGTCGCTTATCAGCCTCGCCGTTGCCGCCGTGCCGGAAGGCCTGCCGGCCATCATTTCCATCATCCTTTCGCTTGGCGTACAGGCCATGGCGCGTCGCAAGGCCATTATTCGCAAGTTGCCCACGGTGGAAACCCTGGGCGCAATGACGGTCATCTGCTCGGATAAAACCGGCACCCTGACGATGAATGAAATGACGGTCAAAGCGGTGATTACCGCTGACACGACCTATCGCGTGGAGGGCGACAGCTACGAACCGGTGGGGAATATTCACCCCGTAGATGACCCGACGCCCGTCAGCGTGACGCAGGGTTCCCTGCTGGAACGCTACCTGCGCACCATTGACCTCTGTAATGACAGCCAGCTGATCAAAGACGAGCAGGGGCTGTGGAAAATCACCGGAGGACCAACCGAGGGCGCCCTGAAGGTGCTGGCGGCGAAAATCCCGCTCCCACCGCTTGAGACGGAAATGCGCAGTAAAATCCCGTTTGATTCGCAGTATAAATACATGTCCACGCTCTACCGACTGGGTGAAGAAGAGGCGATTTTAATCACCGGCGCGCCGGACGTCCTGTTCCGCCTCTGCCAGTACCAGCAGACGAATGACGGACTGCAGCCGTTCAATCAACCTTACTGGGAAGGGAAGATTGAAGAGTATGCCCGGGAAGGGCTGCGCATGGTGGCGGCGGCCTGGAAACCTGCCCGCGAGGGACAGCGCGAGCTGGATCACCCGGACCTCCATGATGGCGTGATCCTGCTGGGTATTGCAGGAATGATGGATCCGCCGCGTCCGGAGGCCATTACCGCGATTGCCGACTGTCTGCAGGCCGGGATTCGCGTGAAAATGATCACCGGCGACCACCCGCAAACGGCCATGAGCATTGGGCAAATGCTGGGGATTGGTAACGCCGCAAGCGCAATCACCGGACGTGAGCTGGAGGCGATGGACGACCGTCAGCTGAGCGACGCCGCGCAGCAGTACGATATTTTCGCCCGAACCAGCCCGGAGGATAAATTCCGCCTCGTGCAGGCCCTGCAAAGTAAACAGGAAGTGGTGGGCATGACCGGGGATGGCGTAAACGATGCCCCGGCGCTCAAGCGGGCGGATGTGGGTATCGCCATGGGGATTAAGGGGACTGAGGTCACCAAGGAAGCCGCCGACATGGTGTTAACGGATGACAACTTTGCCACCATTGCCAGTGCGGTCCACGAGGGACGGCGGGTTTACGATAACCTGAAAAAAACGATTCTGTTCGTTATCCCGAGCAACATCGCGCAGGCCCTGCTGATCATCATCGCGCTGCTGGCGGGGAACCTGATTCCGCTGACGCCGGTCCTGATCCTGTGGATGAACATGGCGACGTCAGCAACCCTGTCGTTTGGCCTGGCGTTTGAAGCGGGTGAGAAGGACATCATGAATCGGCCACCGCGCAAGGCGAATCTGCATGTGATGGACGGCTACGCTATCTGGCGCGTGGTGTTTGTCGGTCTGATGATTGCCATTAGCGCCTTCGTGCTGGAAGCCTGGCTACAGCCGCGCGGCTACTCGGCGGAATTCATTCGCACCGTGCTGCTGCAAACCCTGGTGACCGCGCAGTGGTTCTACATGCTCAACTGTCGCGTTAATGACGGCTTCTCACTGAGCAAAGGTCTGCTGGCGAATAAAGGGATTTGGATCGTGAGCGGCGTACTGCTTGCGCTACAGCTTCTTATCATTTACGCCCCGTTCATGCAGATGCTGTTTGGCACCGAAGCGCTGCCGTTCCGCTACTGGGTCATTACCTTCCTGATTGGTTTTGTGATGTTCCTTATTGTCGAGGCGGAAAAAGTGCTGACGCGCAGATGGCGTAAAATCGAAGCGTAATAGCGTAAACTGAGAAAGCCTGCCTGAGTCCAGGCTTTCTCTTTTGTGAGCACAGGAAATTATGATGCGACTTACCTGGTTCGTCCTTACGCTGTGTGCCGCTGTTCCCAGTGCGTTTGCCGTAACCTATACCCTGCCGCCGGAAGGCAGTCGGCTGGTGGGAACCCCGATTACCATCACCGTTCCCGAGCGCAATACGTTACCGCTTGAGGCCTTTGCTGCACAGCACGGGCTGGGGCTCAGCAATATGCTGGAAGCGAACCCGGGCGTGGATCCTTTTTTGCCCAAATCCGGCACCCGGCTGGTCATTCCTCAGCAGCTGATTTTACCCGACACCGTGCGCGAGGGGATTGTCGTTAACGTGGCGGAAATGCGTCTCTACTATTACCCGCCGGGCAGCAATACCGTTGAAGTACTGCCCATCGGCATCGGTCAGGCCGGGCGCGAAACTCCGCGTAACTGGGTCACGGCGGTTGAGCGCAAGCAGGAGGGCCCCACCTGGTCACCTACGCCGAACACGCGTCGTGCCTATGCGGCAGAGGGGAAAACGCTGCCCGCCTTCGTGCCCGCCGGGCCGGATAACCCGATGGGGTTGTATGCGATATATATCGGCAGGCTATATGCCATACACGGCACAAACTCCAATTTCGGCATTGGGCTGCGGGTGAGCCAGGGCTGTATTCGTCTGCGTAACAACGACATTAAATATCTTTTTGATAATGTCCCCGTGGGCACCCGCGTGCAGCTTATCGATCGCCCCGTTAAGGTGACCACGGAGCCGGACGGCAGCCGCTGGGTGGAGGTTCACGAACCGCTGTCGCGTAACCGGGCGGAATTTGAATCGAGCCGGAAAGTGCCTCTGCCCATCTCCGCCGCACAGCAGACACAGTTGATAAACGAGGGGGCGGGCGCTGAACTGGAACGGCGGTCGGGGATGCCGGTTAAAATCGGCATGTGAAGGCATAGTGCGGGCTGGTGCCCTCACCCCAACCCTCTCCCATGTACAGTCCGGGGACATGG
>NZ_JADBQN010000041.1:0-169939 GCF_014895915.1 Enterobacter cloacae complex sp. P13B | reverse complement strand
CACCGAGATATACACTAGGTGTTTCGTCGGCAGCGTCAGATGTGTATTAGAGCCAGGTCGACCAGGCGGGCAACGTCGGCTCCACCGCCTCTCAGGTGGTGACGGTGGACACCACGCCGCCAGCTACGGTAGGCACGGTAGTGAGCTATACCGACGGTGAAGGCGAGCGTCAGGGCACCTTTGGCAGCACGGTGGCCACGGACGATAACGCACCGCTGATCAACGGTACGCTCAACCGCGCCCCTGAAGACGGCGAGATCGTCCAGCTATACCGCGACGGCGTTCTGCTCGGTCAGGTGACCATGAACGGCAGCGCAAGCTGGTCCTTCCAGGATAACGGCCTGAGCGATGGCAACCACACGTACATCGTGCGCGTGACCGACAAAGCCGGTAACTACACGGAATCGGACGGCTTCGTGCTGAACGTAGATACCAGTATCCCGACCACCACGGCGGCGATTACCGCCCAGACCACGTCAGATACCACCCCAATCGTCAGCGGTACCGTCTCCGCCGACCTGGTGAACGGTGAATACCTGGTGGTGACGGTGAACGGGAAAACCTACACCTCCCAGACGGGGGGGGCCGTGGTAGTCGACCCGGACCACAATACCTGGTACCTGCAGATCCCGGACGGCGATGCCCTGAGCGTGGCGGGCTACAGCGTGACGGCGCAGGTGAAGAGCAGCGCGGGGAACGGCAATACCACCGGTACGGCGACCGGCAGCCTGGTGATTGATACCACCACGGTGAATACCGACTGGGCGACCACGGCGGGGAACAGCAACAACTCCACCATGACCTTCGGCATGAACAGCAGCGGTCTGTGGAATATCATTGCGAACACTCAGGCTTACTCCAGCAGCGATAGCTCGACCTATGCCGGCAATACGCTGACCAACACCCGCGGCTACTACGTGGTGAGCCAGACCGCCGCCGACTTTGACCGTAACGGCACGCAGGATATCTTCGCGACCGAGAATACCTACGCCGGGTCTACTCAGGTGATGTGGACCTACGATGGCAGCACCTATAACGCCAGCCAGCTGGCGATGGGGACCACCATCTGGTACGGCGGCGTGATTGCGTACGATAAAACCGGCGATGGCTATCTGGATCTGGCTTACGGCGATGCCGGTATGGACTCACTGACCTACCTGGTGAACAACAACGGCGTTCTGTCGCCGGACGGCACCGGCGGGGAGGGCGGTTTCTACGGTCAGTTCGACTCCGGGCGTGAAATCTCCGGCGTTGACCTGAACAACGACGGTACGGTGGATATTGTTCAGCACACCAACCGCAGCGGCGCGTACTCGTTAACCGTGATCAACAACAACGGCAACGGCACGCTCTCCATCGGCCAGAACCTGACCAACGTGTTTGTGGTAAACGCCGCGAATACCACCACGGCGGCGTCCATGACGTGGGCGGATTTCAACGGCGATGGCTACATGGATCTGTACCTGGGCAGCAGCTACAACAACAACGGCGGGGTGATCTACTACAACGACGGTACCGGGAAGCTCTCAACCACCAAGAGCGCGGTGGAAGCCTCTAACGCCACGGCGGGGTATCTGTCGGTGGCGGTGGACTGGAACGGGGACGGGCAGATGGACATCATCAAGCTCAGCACCTACGGCGGTTCACAGACGGCGACGCTGTTCACCAACAACGGCTACGGTTCCAGCTGGACCGCCAGCCAGCTTAAAACTGGCCTGGCCTACGCCACCGGCGTGGCGGCAGTGGACTACAACTGGGACGGCGCGAAGGATCTGCTGGTGTCGCAGCAGAACGGCAAGGTGGTGCTGGTGCAAAACAGCGCCAAAATTGCTGACGGTACCGCGATGCACCTGCACATTGTCGACAGCGAGGGCATCAATGCCTTCTACGGCAACACGGTCAATCTGTACAACGCCGCGGGCGTGTTGGTGGCTTCGCAGATCATCAACGCCCAGTCTGGTATTGGTTCGAACGATACCTCTGCGCTGGTGAGCTTCTACGGGCTGGATCCGAATGAAACCTATTCGGCCGAGATCCTGAAGATCACCAACGGCGTGTCGGATAACGTCACCTGGAGCGGTCTGGAAGCGGGCAACGGCAAAGAGGGCTACGTCCTGACGGCCGAAGCGGCCACCGGCGGCCACAGCGGGACCCTCACCGGGACCGGGTATAACGACATCTTTATCGCAGAGGATGGCACCTATACCTACAACGGCTCCGGCGGCTGGAATACCCATTCCGACTACGACACCTGGAGCAACACCGGCGGGATGGACGTGGTGGATTACCGCAATGCGACTTCCGGCGTAACCGTTGATTTGCGTCTCTCTACCGCGCAGGACACCGGGTTCGGTACGTCACGACTGCTCAACATTGAGGGCATCAACGGCTCGAACTTCGACGACGTCATTACCGGCAACAGCGGTGATAACCAGTTCGAAGGCCGCGGCGGGAACGACACCTTCAACATCGGCAGCGGCGGTCACGATACGTTGCTCTACAAGCTGATCAACGCGTCGGACGCGACGGGCGGTAACGGTCACGACGTGGTGAACGGCTTCACAGTCGGCACCTGGGAAGGGACCGCGGACACGGATCGTATTGACCTGCGCGATCTGCTCTCCGGCAGCGGCTATACCGGCACGGGCTCGGCGAGCTATGTGAACGGCGTGGCCACGCTGGACAGCAGCGCGGGCAACATTACCGATTATGTCCGCGTGGTGCAGAACGGCAGCAATACCGAAATCCAGGTGGATCTGGACGGTACCGGCGGCCAATTCTCGCCAACCACCCTGGTGACGCTGAACGGCGTGCAGACGGACCTGGCGACGCTGCTGGCGAATCATCAGCTGTTAATTGCGTAAACCAACGCCGCGGGGAGTAATCCTCGCGGCCTTTTGGCGTTTCTTTACACGAATGGCGTTAACCCGGAGATTATGAAGACACATCCACAGTACGAACCCTGGCTGCAGGGCATGCTCATCATCGCGAAGCACTACCGGCTGGACTTTTCGGTGGAGCACGTTCGGGTCACGATTAACCATGAAAGTCAGTCTCCGCGCCAGCTGGTGCTGGAGGAGATGGCGCGCCAGCTAGGGCTGGGAATGCGCGTGGCGACGGATGCAGCATCTCTCGATCCGTGGCGCCTGCCGCTGCTGGCGGAATTCACTGGCGGTCAAATCGCGGTCATTAACCGCATGGACAACGAAGGCAACGTGAGCCTGCAGTTCAGCGGCGACGGCGGGCTGGAGACGACGCTAACGCGGGACGCGCTCGGCTCACGGTTGAAAACGCTGCTGGTGCTGCGCCCGTTAGAGTCTACGCCGGATGCACGCGTGGACGACTACATCAAACCGTATGAGAAAAACTGGTTCTGGCAGCTGGCGCTGAAGGACTGGCGCCGCTACAGCGACATCATGCTGGTGGCGCTGGTCGCTAACGTGCTGGCACTCTCCGGCATGGTCTTCTCCATGCAGGTGTACGACAGGGTGGTGCCGTCGCAGTCGGAGGCCACGCTGTGGGTGCTGTTTGGCGGCGTCATGCTCGCCATCGTGTTTGAATTCATCATGCGCATGCTGCGCGTGCATATTTCGGACGTGGTGGGGAAACGCGCCGACCTGCGCATCTCAGAACGCGTTTTTGCCCACGCGCTGCGAATTAAAAACGGGGCGCGCTCCAAATCAACCGGATCGTTTATCGCCCAGATCCGCGAGCTGGAGTCGGTGCGCGAGCTCATCACCTCGACCACCATTGCGGCGATCTCCGACCTGCCGTTTTTCCTGCTATTCGTCTTTATTCTGTGGATGATTGGCGGCCCACTGGTGCTGGTGGTCCTGCTCGCCGTGCCGCTGCTGCTCATTCCGGGCCTGCTGGTGCAGCGCCCGCTGGGGAAACTCTCCAGCGAAGGGATGCGTGAATCCGCCATTCGTAACGCGACGCTGGTGGAGGCGGTGCAGGGCATTGAAGACATCAAGCTGATGCGCGCCGAGCAGCGTTTCCAGAACCAGTGGAACAACACCAACGACGTGGCCGCCAGCGTCGGCATGAAGCAGCGCTGGCTGACGGGGCTGCTGTTGACCTGGACCCAGGAGGTGCAGTCCATCGTCTATGCGGTAGTCCTGCTGGTGGGCTGTTACCTGGTCATCAGCGGCGACATGACCACCGGTGCGCTGGTGGGCACCTCGATTCTGGCATCGCGTACCATCGCGCCGCTGTCGCAGATCTCTGGCGTGCTCTCGCGCTGGCAGTCGGCAAAAGTGGCCCGCAAGGGGCTGGACGACCTGATGCAGCGCCCGATTGACGATCCGCAGCACGGGAAGAAGGTGCATAAAGCCCACCTGCGCGGGGATTACCGGCTGGAAGACGTCGGCTTCTACTATGACGAGGAAGAGAAACTCACCGTGCTGAACATCAGCAAACTGCAGATTCGCGCCGGTGAGCGCGTGGCGGTGCTCGGGCGTAACGGCTCCGGTAAAAGCACGCTGCTGCAGCTTCTGGCGGGCATGCAGGAGCCGCAGCAGGGGAGCATTCTGCTGGACGATATTGCTCTCAATCATCTGGACCCGGCCGACCTGCGTCGCGACATGCAGCTGCTTAGCCAGCAGGCGCGGCTGTTCTTTGGCTCCGTGCGGGACAATATCCTGATGGGGAACCCGCTCGCCACCGACGATGAAATTCATCAGGCGCTGGTCAATAGCGGCGCGCTGGAGTACGTGCGTAAGCAGAAAATGGGGCTGAACACCATCATCAACGAGGGCGGAACGGGCCTCTCCGGCGGACAGCGTCAGGCGCTGCTGCTGGCGCGCGCGCTGATCACTGCCCCGAATATCCTGCTGCTGGATGAGCCTACCGCCTGGCTGGACGAGATGAGCGAGAAGCAGTTTATTCAGCATCTTCACAAATGGCTGGGCAAGCGCCGGACGCTGGTGGTGGCAACGCATCGCCTGCCGATTCTGGATTTGGTCGACCGCATTATTGTGCTGGAAAACGGCAAGGTGGTGATGGACGGCCCGCGCGACGCGATCCTGCATCAGCACGGGCTGGCGCCGCAAAAGGCGGCACAGCGCACCGTGACCATGAAGCCGGCGGCTGTAGCAGAGGAGGGTGCGGCATGAACGATTTCTCCCGTTATAACAGCCGTCTGAAAGAGCCGCGCCTGCCGCGATCCTCGCTGGTGGCATGGTCGTTGTTCGCCCTGCTGGCGGTGTTTATCGCATGGGCGAGCCTGTTCCAGCTGGACGAAGTCACGACCGGCAGCGGCAAGGTGATACCGTCCTCCCATGAGCAGGTGATTCAGTCCCTGGAAGGGGGGATTATCCACAGCCTGCTGGTTCGCGAAGGCGATATCGTTGAGCGCGGTCAGCAGTTGGCACAGCTTGACCGGACTAAAACCGAGTCCAGCGTGCTGGAGAGCGAGTCTCGTCTGAACGCGGCGCTGGCAACGGCTGCGCGACTGAAGGCCGAAGTTAACGACACGGAACTCGCGTTTCCCGAGGAGCTGGACGATGACGTTGAGCTGGTCAAACAGGAAACGGCGCTCTATCAGTCCCGTCGCGAGAGCCTGGAAAAAGGGCTGGCCGGCTTACGTCAGGGCGCCGAGCTGGTGCAGCGCGAGCTGTCGTTGACCCGTCCGCTGGTGACCCAGGGGGCGGCCAGCAAGGTTGAGGTGTTACGTCTTGAGCGTCAAAAAAATGAGCTTGAGAATAAAATCACCGAGATGAAAAATCAGTATTACGTCCGCGCCCGTGAAGAGCTGGCGAAAGCCAACGCGGAGATTGAAGCCCAGCGTTCGGTGATGAAAGGGCGTGAGGACTCCCTGACCCGGCTGACATTCAACGCGCCGGTGCGTGGGATTGTGAAGGATATTGACGTGACGACCGTGGGCGGCGTTATTCCCCCGAACGGCAAGCTGATGAGTCTGGTCCCGCTGGACGACCAGATGGTGGTTGAGGCGAAAATCTCGCCGCGCGATGTCGCGTTTATCCACCCCGGCCAGAAAGCGCTGGTGAAAATTACGGCCTATGACTACTCCATCTATGGCGGGCTGGAGGGCGAGGTGACCATGATTTCGCCGGACACCCTGCAGGACGAGGTGAAAAGAGATGTCTACTACTACCGCGTCTATATCCGCACCGACAGTAACCACCTGACCAATAAGCAGGGCAAAGACTTTCCGGTCTTTCCAGGGATGATTGCAACGGTAGATATTAAAACCGGCAGCAAAACCATACTGGATTATCTGTTGAAACCGCTGAACAAGGCAAAAGAGGCGCTGCGCGAGAGATAAAGATTGGCGTTCGGGATACCGAACGCCATTTGTATTATACCGTTGACGTTACGTTGTTTGGGTGGCGTCGCTCCTTCGGCACCACGTTAATGTAATGAGTAACATAGGCGAAATATAATCCGGCATAGTTTTCGACCAGTTCGAAAAACGCCGGATACACCGACAGGCGACCGTCACCACGATCTTTAAGATAACCTGCCTCATGCGCCGATTTGATAATCCGGTTGACGTGGATCCGTGAGACAAAGAATTCTTTAGCGAGCGTGCTGGCGGAATATTGAATAACCGCGCCGTGGGCGGATTTGTTTTTTATGGCCTGCAGGTAAAGATACAGCATAATCATGCGGCCTCCATCCTTATCAATAAATAACCCTACTTCCGGTAAAACTTTTCTGAACGTTAATCCCCGGAAAAGATATTCTGCCGCGCGGCGGAAGAAATTATTTCTCAATGTGTCATTATCCAGCAGATTTACATCAATATTAAACGTCGGGTAAAGAATGCTAACGGGTAAAAATGCACCGGACATATAGCGTTTGAGTTCATTCAATCCTTTTTCGGTTGGGGCAATTCTCGTTTTTCGCCGGTCTTCCGTACAGCGCCAGGTCCTGATGCGTCCCGTAGTTCTGAGTAACGTAATGATCGCAATAACGCTGTTGGGGCTGGCTATTTTATAGCGGGAACATAACTCTTTTATCTCTGAGACGGATTCGGCCTGATTGCCAAATATAAAACAACACATGGAAAGAATAATGTTAAACCGAGATTCCTGAAGCATTGTCTTGTAGAACAAGGGTTGTTTTTTGTAGATGGCGTCATTGATTGTGTAGTGCTCTAATATTGCCTCACTAAACCGCGGGTTGCTTTTTATAACATCCCTTCGATGTAGCAAGGCCCTGGATGAGATGTGATTATCCATAGCATTTTTCTCGTATTTGATGAGCCGATAGATGAAGTATCCAGCCTTCTTTTTCGGAATTTTCATTATACCTGAGAAAAAGTGGCTTGCGGTCGGTATTTTAAAAGAAATATAGAGTTATATTTATGCGTGGAAAAGGGTGATTAACGCAAAGATGTTACAGTGCATGGCGTTGATAACAGTATCTTAACCTGATGGTGTATTGTAAAATTATTATACACACCGCTGTTGGTTTACATACTCATAATAATAATGGCGCTTTCGTGCCCAGGAGCAGGTTATGACCCACCAAATTTCTCTCAGGAATGATGCGCGCAACGAGCAAAGATTTGTCATTTCAACCTGCGGCTTTACGTTTCAGGGATATCACCTGCTGCTCAAAAAGTACGGCATAGAGACTGCGCATATTCACTTTGATGGAGATGAGTTATCTGATCCTGACAAGGAAAATATCCTTATTCATCAAAACGCTCACATCGTAGTGTTCCTGGGAAAAGGTACGGTAGCTCTCCTGGAGAGCCTGACGCGACTGGCATCCGTACTCAATGCACTTCCTGTTATTCGTCGTGTTACCCTGTATGGTGATATACCGGACAGCTGGCTGTATCGAACCCTGGGTAGTCTTCTAAATAACAGTCATCAATTATCATTGATTCGCATAGCCAGCGTATCTGATGTAATAACCTGTTTCCACACCCACAATAATGGCTTTAAAGACCGCTCGCGCTTATTACGCGATTACTATCTGGACTGTTCTTCGTCAGAAAAGCTCAAATGGCTGACAAGAAGAGAGGTTGATGTTTTATTGAACTTCTATCGCGGCATGTCTATAAAAGACCTGTGCGACAAACTGAGGCTTTCTAATAAAACGGTTTACACCCATCGTAAAGAAGGTCTGCAGAAATTACATTGTATCAAACGATGGTTGAATGAACCGCGCAATGTAAAAGTGGAAAGGCGGATTAAAAGCCAAAATCAAAGAGTGGACTTCACGGATAAAGAAGCGGAAGTTTTTAATGCGCTGGTGAAAAGGGAGATATTTCCCGCCTACCAGATCATTACCGATCGTGACAAGAAAGGAGTGGGGTTTGAGATACTTATTCGCTGGAATAAGAACGGTAAAATAGTCAAGCCAGCCCGTTTTCTGAATGATATCGCTAATTATGAAGTATGGCTAAAAATTACGGCTATGGTGATCCACGCCGCCGTGTCCGGGATTAATAAATATAACGGTAAATTCTATTTTTCCGTTAATATACCGCCTCGCCTGGCGTCCGGGAACGCGCTGCCAGAAATGGCCAGGAAAGCCATCGGCATGCTGCTTAACCCCCAGTGGGCAGAAAAGCTGGTCTTTGAATTCGCGGAAGATATTGATGTAACGAAAGATAAAAGCATCCCAGAAACCATGCGGCACCTGCGTAATACGGGGTGCAGACTGTTTCTTGACGACTGCTTCTCAAGCCATCATGTCATGTTCCCCGTGAGGCAGGTGCATTTTGATGGGCTGAAACTGGATCGGGACATCGTCGATCATTTTGTGGCGAACGACAACGATTATAATCTGATTAAAGCGATACAGATTTACAGCGACATGACCGGAACAGCTTGCATTGCAGAGGGCGTTGACAGTGAGGAGAAGTTTGAAAAATTAGTCGAGCTGGGTGTGAAAAACTTTCAGGGATATTATCTCTCGCGCGCCGTGAAAGAGGAGGAATTAGACCGCATGGTGAGATTGTTCAGCTAAAAAATAAAGCCCCGAAGGGCCTTGTTTATTTGCGTCCCAGTAACAGGCCAAGCACAATACCGACCGCACCCGCGGCGATAAGACCGGTGAGCGGGTTATTTCTGACCGCTTCAGTCACATCAGAGACAGCATCGCTGGCCTGTGCGGCATATTTTTTCGCAGCGCCTTTTACCTGATGCTTCGGTGAATCAACGAACTCACCGAACTGCTGCTGGGCTGAACCTGAAAGTTCATCAAATTTATTTTTTGCTTTGTCTTCAGCAAACTGGGTGTTTTTATCAGTACCGAAATCAGACATTTTTGCCTCCTTTTGTTGATAGTTAAAGGATAGCCTCTCTTTGAAAAGATGAGAGGCGGAACGCTAAATTTCGGAGGGAATTGGCCGGTTTTCGGATATATCTACACCAGAAGAGGGCGTTATTTTTCGTTCTCATCCTGGCCGTAATACAGCTTTCCAATGCGGATAAGCGGGCGGCCCTGCGACTTGCGGTGCAGGTTGCTGTCCCGAAGGGAATACACGCAGCCGCAATATTCCTGCTGGTAAAACTGTTCCCGCTTGCTGATCTCAATCATGCGTGATGAGCCGCCCTGTTTGCGCCAGTTGTAGTCCCAGTAGACCATCCCCGGATAGCGCGCTGCCGCACGCTGGCCGCAGTCATTGATCTGCTGCATATTCTTCCAGCGAGAGATCCCCAGCGAGCTGCTGATAACGCTGAAACCATTTTCCGCCGCGTAAAGCGCCGTACGCTCGAAGCGCATATCGAAGCACATGGTGCAGCGGACGCCGCGCTCGGGCTCCCACTCCATGCCTTTTGCACGCTCGAACCAGTTATCGGTATCGTAATCGGCATCAACAAACGGCACGCCGTGTTTTTCTGCAAAACGAATGTTTTCTTCCTTACGGATGAGGTATTCCTTTTGCGGATGGATGTTGGGGTTATAGAAGAAAATGGTGTAGTCAATGCCCGAGGCCTGGATAGCTTCCATGACTTCACCGGAGCAGGGGGCGCAGCAGGAGTGCAGCAGAAGTTTATCGGCGCCGTTTGGCAGGGTGAGCTGCGGGCGGATGAAGGGGGTTGTACTCATGATGTTCTACAATATGTTAATGAAATTTATGGAATTGTAGCACAAGTTATTTATGTCTTATGACTGTACTGGTGGGAATCGAGGATCCGCCTGGTCGGGATCCTCGCGCTGAGCGGTGCCGCTATTCGGCAAATTTGAGCAGCGCTTCACCGTCAAGACGGTAGCGCACCCATTCGGACTGCGGCAGCGCGCCAATGCTCAGATAAAAATCGATGGCGGGCTGGTTCCAGTCCAGCACGCTCCATTCAAGGCGGCCACATTGCCGTTTTACCGCGAGTTGAGCGATATGTTTCAGCAGCGCTCTCCCCGCGCCTTTACCGCGGTAGTCCGGGGAAATGTACAGGTCTTCCATATAAATCCCGTTGCGTCCAAGCCAGGTTGAATAGCTGGTGAAGAACACGGCATAGCCGGCGATCCTGCCGTCAAACTCAGCGATCAACGCCTCGGTTTTACTGCCCGCACCAAAGAGGGTTTCCCGGATCTCGTCCGGCGTGGTTACGACCTCTTCGGGGGCTTTTTCATATACCGCCAGCTCATAGATCATGGCGTAAATAGCCGCTGCATCTTCGGGGCGGGCCTGACGAAGGGTTATGCTCATTGTTTTTCCTGTTTTTTGCACGGTTCGCGATTGATGGCGTTAAGCATACGGAGTATTGTCCGAAGAATTAAGTGCAATGAAATCAACAAATGATGAATATTATGCATCCGTCGCTGAGACGTCTTGATTTAAACCTGCTGCCCGTTTTTGACGCCATTTACCGCCACCGTTCCGTTCGCCTCGCAGCCGACGAGCTGGCGATGAGCACCTCGGCGCTGAGCCATGCGCTGTCGCGTCTGCGCACGGCCCTTAACGATCCGCTCTTTTTTCGGGAAGGGCATCGTATGTCCCCCAGCGTGTACGCCTCTCAGCTTGCGCCTTCTATTGCTTCCGCATTGTCGTTCCTTAATCAGGAGCTGACCCCGCAGCCGGAGTTTGACGCCGCCAGTAGTACCGAAAGCTTGCAAATTGGGATTACGGATTTTACAGCGCTATGTATTTTTCCCGCCCTGATGCACAAGCTGCAGACTGCTGCCCCGGGCTTGCGTTTCGAATTGCGCTATCTGCCGCACAGCCCGGCGCTGACGGAACTCCTGGCCGGTGAAGTGGATCTGGCGCTCGGTTTCAGCACCCCGGAGGACAATCGCCATCCTGAGCTGGAGGAGATTGGCTGGTTTGAAGATGAATATGTGGTCATCAGCAACGCACGCCGGACCCGGCTAACGCTGGAGGATTACCTCGCTGCCCGACACCTGGTGGTGACGCCGTGGAATGAAAAGCAGGGCGTCCTGGACGTGCGGCTCGAGCAGCTGGGCTATACGCGGCACATTGCGATCAAAACGCCGTCGATGCTGAGCGCGCCGTTTATCGTTGCGGAAAGCGACCTGCTGATGGCCATTCCTCGTTACGCCGCCGAGAAGCTGGTGGCGGCAGCGGAACTGAGGATTTTTGCCTTGCCGTTCTCTATTCCCAAATTTGAGGTGAAAATTTACTCGCATAAGCGCAGCGGCCAGCGGGGGGCGACCCGATGGCTCCAGGAGGAGCTGCAAATGCTGGCGCAAGATGGCAGGGGGATGAGTGCCGGATAAGCTCAGCGCGATCTAGATTTCACGTTAAAAGTAAGTTTACATATGTAAGATAACTCATATACCATACCCCCCTATAGTATCAGGAGGGCATATGCCGCACTCACCCGAAGATAAAAAACGTATTCTGACGCGCGTCCGCCGCATTCGGGGCCAGGTTGATGCCCTTGAACGCGCGCTGGAGTCGGGCGACCCCTGTCTGGCCATCCTGCAGCAAATTGCCGCCGTGCGCGGCGCTGCCAATGGCCTGATGGGCGAAATGGTTGAAATACATCTCAAAGACGAGCTGGTGACGGGAGACACAACGCCGGATCAGCGAGCCGTACGCATGGCGGAAGTCGGCCATTTGCTGCGCTCTTATCTAAAATAAATCCACACACCTGACAAAAAGGGAAGACATGATGAAATCTCGCGCAGCTGTTGCATTTGGCCCCGGCCAGCCGCTGAAAATCGTCGACATCGACGTCGCACCGCCGAAAAAAGGCGAAGTGCTGATCAAAATCACCCATACCGGCGTGTGCCATACCGATGCGTTTACCCTCTCCGGTGACGATCCGGAAGGCGTCTTCCCGGCGGTGCTGGGTCATGAAGGCGGCGGGATTGTGGTGGAAGTGGGCGAGGGCGTGACCAGCCTGAAGCCAGGCGATCACGTTATCCCGCTGTACACGGCGGAATGCGGCGAGTGTAAGTTCTGTAAATCCGGCAAAACTAACCTCTGCCAGGCCGTGCGCGCCACTCAGGGGAAAGGGCTGATGCCGGACGGCACCACCCGTTTCTCCTACAACGGTGAGCCAATCTATCACTACATGGGTACCAGCACCTTCAGCGAATACACCGTTTGCGCGGAGATCTCGCTGGCGAAGGTCAATCCGCAGGCGCCGCTGGATAAAGTCTGCCTGCTGGGCTGCGGCGTAACCACCGGCATTGGCGCGGTGCATAACACGGCAAAAGTCAAAGAGGGCGACACCGTGGCGGTGTTTGGTCTCGGCGGCATTGGTCTGGCAGTGATTCAGGGTGCGGTGCAGGCGAAGGCCGGGCGTATCATCGCGGTCGATACCAACCCGGAAAAATTCAAGCTGGCGGGTGAAATGGGCGCGACCGATTTCGTGAACCCGAAAGATCACGAGAAACCGATTCAGGACGTCATCGTTGAGATGACCGACGGCGGCGTGGACTTCAGCTTCGAGTGTATCGGCAACGTCAACGTAATGCGTTCTGCGCTGGAATGCTGCCACAAGGGCTGGGGTGAGAGCATCATCATCGGCGTGGCCGGGGCAGGACAGGAGATCAAAACCCGTCCATTCCAGCTGGTGACCGGACGCGTCTGGCGCGGCTCCGCGTTTGGCGGCGTGAAGGGGCGTACCCAGCTTCCCGGCATGGTGGAAGACGCGATGGTCGGTAAAATTCAGCTCGACCCGTTCATTACCCACCGTTTGCCGCTGGAGCAGATCAACGAGGCGTTCGATCTGATGCACGAAGGAAAATCCATCCGCACCGTCATTCATTTCGGCGACAAGTAACTCTTCTGCCAGCGGTTTTTAGCCGCTGGCAGTTCTTTAATAATCTTCTCTAAAGTGTGACCAGTGCGGCGTTTTTAGCCGTAATCTAAATCTCTGCCGTGCCGATGACTATCTAACAGGCGTGTTTTTGCGCATCTTACCTATAAGAGAGTCGACGGTCATGGACAACACTTCTTCGATGCAGGCGCAGCGCAAGCTGAGCTTCCTGTATCACATCAGGCTGGTTCCGCTGTTTTCCTCCATTCTCGGTGGCATTATTCTGCTGTTTGCCTTGAGTTCGGGTCTGGCGGGGTATTTCCTGCTACAGGCCGACAACGATCAGCAGGACGTTACGTCCGAAATTCAGGTGCGTATGGGGCTGTCGAACAGCTCAAACCATCTGCGCACCGCGCGTATCAATATGATCCACGCCGGCGCGGCAAGCCGTATCGCGGAGATGGAGGCCATGAAGCAGAACATCCGTGAGGCGGAAACGCGCATTAAGCAGTCCCAGGATAGCTTTACCGCCTATATGCATCGTTCCGTCCGTAGCGCTGCGGACGAAGCGCTGGATGCAGACCTGAAGGCACGCTACGACGCCTATATTGCGGGCCTCCAGCCGATGGTCAAATTTGCCAAAAACGGCATGTTCGAGGCGATCATCAACCACGAAAATGAGACCGCGCGCCCGCTGGACGATGCTTATAACGCCGTTCTGCTGAAGGCGATTAAGATCCGCACCGACCGCGCCAATGCGCTGACGGCGCAGGCGCACAGCCGCACGCAGCTGGGTCTGATGTTTATGGTGGGCGCGTTTGCGCTGGCGCTGGTGCTGACCGCGATGACCTTCGTTGTGCTGCGCCGCACGGTCATTAATCCGCTGCAGCGTGCAGCGAAACGTATCGAGAATATCGCCAAAGGCGACCTGACGATGCCGGACGACGTGGCCGGACGCAGCGAAATTGGCCGCCTGACGCGCGATCTGCAAACCATGCAGCACTCCCTTGAAACAACGGTCGGCACCGTCCGTCAGGGAGCGGAGGAGATCTACCGGGGTACAAGCGAGATCTCTGCCGGTAACACCGATCTCTCATCACGCACCGAGCAGCAGGCCGCGGCGATTGAGCAGACTGCCGCCAGCATGGAGCAGCTGACCGCGACGGTGAAGCAGAACGCCGATAACGCCCATCATGCCAGCAAGCTGGCGGAAGATGCCTCCGGGAAAGCCAGCCGCGGTGGCCAGATGGTCTCCGGTGTGGTCAAAACTATGGGCAATATCTCAAGCAGTTCGAAGAAAATCTCTGAGATTACCGCGGTGATCAACAGCATCGCCTTCCAGACCAACATCCTGGCGCTTAACGCGGCGGTAGAAGCGGCGCGGGCGGGCGAGCAGGGACGCGGGTTCGCCGTGGTGGCCAGCGAAGTTCGTACCCTGGCAAGCCGCAGCGCCAACGCCGCAAAAGAGATCGAAAGCTTGATCAACGAATCGGTCTCGCTGATAGACCAGGGTTCCGGTGAGGTCGTTGCCGCAGGCAATACCATGAATGAGATCGTCGAGGCGGTGAAGCGCGTCACCGACATCATGCTGGAGATTGCCGCCGCGTCTGACGAGCAGAGCCGCGGTATCGTGCAGGTCAGCCAGGCTATTTCGGAGATGGATAAAGTGACCCAGCAGAACGCCTCGCTGGTGGAAGAGGCCTCCGCGGCGGCGGCGTCGCTGGAAGAACAGGGCGCGCGTCTGACCGAGGCGGTCGGGGCGTTTCGTCTGAGCGGCAAGGCTCAGGGGCGTACTCAACAGCAGAACTCTGCGGCAGTAAAACCTGCTGCATTACGTCCGGCGGTAGCGAATAACGGTGATAACTGGGAAACGTTCTGAGTCGCCGGCCGTGTCGGGTGGCGCTTCGCTTACCCGACCGACAAAAAAGGGACCTTTCGGTCCCTTTTTTCATCCGTTACTGCTTATCGGGTAACGCGTACGCGATAACGTAATCACCGCGATCCGGCGACTGGCGAGCGCCCCCGGCGTTAATAACGATGTACTGCTTACCGGTTTTCGGCGAGACGTAGGTCATCGGGCCGGACTGGCTGCCGACCGGCAGGCGATCCTTCCAGATCTCTTTCCCGGTGGCGGTATCAAACGCGCGCAGGTAGAAATCCTGGGTGCCGGCGAAGAACAGCAGGCCGGACTGGGTTGACAGCGACGCGCCCAGCGTTGGCATCCCGATTGGGATTGGCATGTGCATGCGAATGCCCAGCGGGCCGGTATCTTCCACGGTACCAACCGGTACCTGCCACACCAGCTTGCCGGTTTTCAGGTCAACGGCCGACATGGTTCCGAACGGCGGCTTCTGGCACGGAATGCCCAGCGGCGACAGGAAGCGCTCGCGCATCGCGCCGAACGGCGTGCCGTCCATCGGGACAATCCCCATCTCAATGCCGCTGGCGTTTTTCGCGACGTTCGCGCGCGGCACCATGTAGTTTGCCA
Source organism: Enterobacter cloacae complex sp. P13B (assembly GCF_014895915.1). Classification (NCBI taxonomy): domain Bacteria; kingdom Pseudomonadati; phylum Pseudomonadota; class Gammaproteobacteria; order Enterobacterales; family Enterobacteriaceae; genus Enterobacter; species Enterobacter cloacae complex sp. P13B. The sequence continues at coordinate 154,297 of NZ_JADBQN010000041.1, read as the reverse complement.
GCCCCAGACGCATATCGTTGACGAACATCAGGCTGTTGTTCGGGTCAACGGAGACGCTGCCCCAGTTCATCCCGCCGAGCGAGCCGGGGAACTGCAGGGAACGGTCGAGACCCGGCGGGGTGAAGACGCCCTGATGACGCATCTCTTTAAACTGAATGCGGCACAGAAGCAGGTCGACAGGCGTCGCCCCCCACATGTCGGACTCGGTTAACGTCTGGTTGCCAATCATCGGCATGCCCACGGAGTACGGCTGGGTCGGAGAGTAGCGTTCACCTTCAACGTTACCCGCCGGAACTGGACGTTCCTCCACCTTCGCCACCGGCTTGCCGGTTTCACGGTTGAGCATAAAGATCATGCCCTGCTTGCTGGTCTGCACCAGTACAGGCGTAGTGCCGCCTTTGCCGTCCGGCAGGTCGTACAGCAGCGGCTGGGAAGGCAGGTCGAAGTCCCACAGGTCGTGGTGGGTGGTCTGGAAATGCCAGCGTACCTGTCCGGTGGCGGCGTCGACGGCGACGATGGAGGAGCTGTACTTATCGTCCAGCGCGGTACGCTCGCCCGCCCAGAAGTCGGGGGTGGCGTTGCCGGTTGGCAGGTAGATCAGGTTCAGCTTAGCGTCGTAAGACATCGCAGACCAGACGTTCGGCGTGCCGCGCGTGTAGGTCTGACCTTCCGGCGGCAGGCCGGTCAGGTTCGGGTTACCCGGATCCCACGCCCAGGCGAGCTTACCGGTGTGAACGTCGTAGGCGCGCACCACGCCCGGCGGCTCGCCGGTAGAGTAGTTATCCGCGACGCGACCGCCGACGACAACAACGTTTCCGGCCACCAGCGGCGTGGAGGTCTGCTGATAATAGCCCGGCTTGATCTCGCCCATGCCGATGCTCAGGTCAACGGTGCCATGGTCACCAAAGTCATCGCAAACCTTGCCGGTATCCGCGTTGATGGCAATCAGACGGGCGTCGGTGGTCGGCAGGAACAGGCGGCGAGGGCATGCCGCTGGCGATGTTTCGGTCTGTGACGCTGTCACGTTTGCATGATCTTCAAAGTAGCCCAGACCACGGCAACGCTGCCAGTTCGGGGCGGTGGCTTTCGAATCATAACGCCATTTTTCTTTCCCGGAATCCACGTCCAGCGCCAGCACTTTACTGTACGGCGTGCAGACATAGAGCGTGTCGCCAATCTGCAGCGGCGTGTTCTGATCTTCCGCACCGGAGCCGTTGCTCTGCGGAATATCCCCGGTGTGCGCCACCCAGGCGACTTTCAGATCGCTGATGTTTTGCTTGTTAATCTGGTCCAGCGCGGCGAAGCGGTCGCCGTGGGTGGTGTTGCCCCAGTGTTCCCAGTTTTTCTGCTGTTCGCCGGGAGCAACGGGTTTCACCGGAACGGGCTCGTTCGCCGCCACGAGGGTTTGCGGCTTAAACATCCAGCCGAGGCTGACCAGCATCGCCAGTGCGAGAACCGCCGCAACGCCATAAGCCGGGGCTTTATTCGCTGCGCCGCGGTTGGCCGCGCGCAGGAAAGGCCAGACGATGGCGCAGAGGAAGGCCAGTACGGCAAAGGTGAACAGGCGCGAGAAGAGCGGCCAGAAATCCCAGCCCGCATCGCTTACCGCCCAGAACAGCGAGGCAATAAACGCGATGCCGTAAAGCACGATCCCGCTGCTGCGATTGAGGAAAATCAGGAGCGCGGCAATGACCATCACCACGCCCATTATCACGAAGTAAAAACTTCCGCCTACGGCGGCGAGCTTGAAGCCCAACCCGCCGACCGCCAGACCGATGAGCAACATCAGTCCGGCAAGGAGCCACTGCAAAATACGAGGTATCCCGCGCGGCGCGCTGCCAAATGCCATTTCTGTCTCCTTTGAATCTCTCCGCATTGCCGGGTGTGTACCATCTGGATAATAAATGCGGGGAGAGCAATGATTAAAACGAGTGAATTATTGTTTATATAACGATTCGCGAACCAAATGGTGAATCCGCCGTTATGATAAAACTGTTAATTTGTTTTACGCAATTGTTAATGGATCATTCCGCATTATTTGATTAACGCACAGCCCAGTTCCCTCTCCCACGGGGCTGAGGGATCCCCAGTAATTTTTAAGCAGAAGCATTAACGTTGTTTCAGAACGATTTAAGGCTTTCAGCGATGCTCTGGTCCGGCTGTAAATCGCTGAGGCGTTTCCTGCAGCCGGGGCGAGGCGCAGGGATGCGCCGAGAGGGCGGGCTTTACAGGGACGTTACCTCCGCCCGTACCCGATAAGCCGGAAGGAATAAGCCGAGGGCACCGCGAAGCGGCGATTTACCGCCGGGAGCCCGGGTCGCCAGGGTGGTGGCGACTGAGCCACCCTGGCACGTTCACCGGTCATGTCGTTACAGAGTAGCAGGGAACATAAAGTGAACGGAATGACCACCACAGCCGTATGTTCCCCTCACCCTAACCCTCTCCCCAAAGGGGCGAGGGGATTGTTCAGTGCTAGCATTAATTTGTGGGGAACCCTCAGCCCACGGGGAGAGGGAACTGGGTGAGGGGTGAAGGAAATCAGACAGGCATAGATTTACGGATAGCGCTCAGCAGCGTTTGTGCGCCCGTGGAAAGGGGAGTATCTACCCGGGTCAAAATACCGATGGGTTCACCCGCACCGGGGGAGGCGATTGGCAGGGCGGTCAGCGTGCCCTGACGCAAATCATCTTTTACCGCACCGGAGGGGACGAACCAGACGTAGTCATAATCCAGGGTAAGCTGGCGCGAAAGAGAAGCCGAAAGCGTTTCGATGCACCCTGAGGGTAGCGTACACCCCTGCATCTGCAGCAAGGTTTCGGCGGCCTGGCGCGGGACGGTCCCTTTCGGGCAAACCACCACCGGCCACTCCATCACCCGGCTTAACGTCACCGTGTCCTGCAGCAGGGGATGATCGGGTCGAACCACCAGCTTCAGGGATTCCAGGAACAGCAGTTCATAATTGAGACCGCCCATCAGCTCGGGGTCGGACATTCGACCGATACCGAGATCAAGCTCACCCGATTTCAGCCCCGCGAGCAGCATGGTGTTATTCATGGTGGCAACCTGAATAGTGGTATTGCGCTGCTGCTTGTGGAACTGACCAATAACGGGCGGCAGGATCCCCAGCGCCGCGGTTGGCAGGGCGCCGACGCGCACCACCTCGCTGGTCTGCTCTTCTTTTCGGTGCAGGGACTGGCCTGCGGTGTTGAGCGCATCCAGCACCTTCACGGCGTGCGTCAGGAACTGTTCGCCCACCAGAGTCAGCTGTGCCCCCAGCCGACCGCGGTCAAATAGACGGGCGCCGGTCAGCTGTTCCAGCTCGTTAAGGGTTTTCGAGAGCGCGGGCTGGCTCAGGTTAAGAGTTTCAGCCGCGCGCCCCAGCGTTCCCTGTTGAGCGACGGCCACAAATGTATGCAAATGGCGCAAGCGTATGCGCTGACTGAACAGACCATTTTTTTCCATAGGCGATGTTAAAAACAGAGCGATGCGGGTGACAAGTTAAGTTGTTTAATTTTGATAACTTGATAGCAAAATATTTTTTAACATTTGATCTGTTTGAGTTACAACATGTTTTTCAGGCGAGGTGGGTGATGAACGTCCTTGTTCATTTATTGCTCACTGCGGAGGGATAAGCTGCAAAGCGGTTTAGATCACGCCGTCGCCGCCGTCAGAGCACCATACCTGACCGGAGGTAAAGGAACACTCATCCGAGGCCAGCGTGACGTACAGCGGGGCAATCTCGACGGGCTGTCCCGGACGACCCAGCGGGGTATCACCCCCGAACTCCTTCACTTTCTCCATCGGCTGGCCGCCGCTGGACTGGAGTACCGTCCAGTACGGGCCGGGGGCGACCGCGTTGACGCGAATGCCTTTCGGGCCCAGCTGTTTGGCTAAGGATTTAGTAAACACCGCCAGACAGGCCTTCGTCTGGGCATAGTCCAGCAGTACGGGGCTGGGCTTCACCGCCTGAACGGAGGAGGTGTTAATGATCACGGACGACGCTTTCAGGTGGCGCAAGGCGGCCTTGGTGATCCAGAAGGGAGCGTAAACGTTGGTTTTAAACGTCGCGTCAAAATCTTCGGTGGTCAGCTCTTCAAGGGATTCCCGGAATTGCTGACGGCCTGCGTTGTTGACCAGAATATCCAGCCCGCCCAGCTTCGAAACGGCTTCTTCGACCAGATTCTGGCAAAAGGTCTCGTCCCGGACGTCTCCTGGCAGCGCGATGGCCTTGCGGCCTTCCGCTTTGATCAGGTCGATGACCTCGGCGGCATCTTTCTCTTCTTCAGGCAGATAGTTGATGGCGACGTCTGCCCCTTCACGGGCGTAGGCGATAGCCACTGCGCGTCCAATCCCAGAGTCACCACCGGTGATCAGCGCTTTTTTGCCGGCAAGGCGACCATGCCCTTTATAGCTTGTTTCACCGTGGTCGGGTACAGGCTGCATTTCAGACGCCAGTCCCGGCGGCGTTTGCGGCTGTTCCGGGAACGGGGGGTTCGGGTAAGCGTTCGTACGTTGTGTAGTATCACTCATAGCTGACTCCTTAAGCCAAGGGGTGAGATTTGATGGATAGTTGCAGCGTTAACGCTTCGCTGAATTATTTCTGCAAACGATCAACACGAACGACGGCAGGCGATGATTTTTTATCAAGCGAACCGTTGATACTGATCATCTGATCGGGTTTTACCGTTCTGCCGTCGAAGACTGCCTGGGGAATAATAACGTCGATTTTTCCGGTTTTATCCTGGAATACAAACTTATCGCCGCTACCGTCAATAAGATTACCGCGCAATGAAATTGTCGCGCCATCGTGCAATTGTTTTGCCTGATCGATGGTCATAATACGCGCGTCATCGGTTCCACGATATCCGCTGTCCAGCGCGTGGGGCGGTGGCGGTGCTTCACCTTTTTGTAACCCGCCGTTATTATCAGCCCATGCAGCTGGTACCAGAAATATCAAAAAAGCGGAAATAAGTGATAATTTCATCTGATATCCTTCATTTTTGAGTGTCTTGACATATTAAGTATTGTTGCTATTCCTTTATGTGGCAAATGTGATAAGTCTTAAAAACATTCTCTTTGGAAATCAAAACTATCTTGAAATAAGCGAAACGGTGACAACGACTATGAAGCATGAAAATGAAAAGTTACCCGGGATAGATGAGAGTTATCGCTTGTTGAGGTTTGAATATTCATTTCACCAGGTGGGTTTTGTGGTCCTCCTGGCTATTATCATCGCAGCGGTTGCTGGTCTGTTTTCCAGCGGAATGGTGAGCGATACGGCCAAAACCAATTCCGCTAACTCATTGAGCATAAACTATGAACGCTTCGGCCGGCGGGAGACGGAGTCAAGAATGCAGGTCACCTTCCCGGTGAAAACGGAGGGCAGCTATACCCTCAGCCTGACCACCGACAGTAGCGACGTATACGAGCCCGGCAGCGTCTGGCCGCACCCAGACAAAATGTATAGCCACGGCAAAACGCTCTATTTGGTCTATGACGACCTGCAAAAATCAGACAACTTCTCTGTTTTATACTTCACGACACCTTCCAGAGCCGGTAAATGGAACACCGTCATCCGCGTCAACAACGAGCCGGAGATTAACCTCTGGCAATTTATTTACCCCTAGGAGGCTGATATGGATATGGTCTTTCGCGCGCTGGCGATTTATCTGTTTCTCGTGGTGGTATTTAAAGTGGCAGGGCGACGGGCGCTGCTGCAGATGACCAGCTTTGATCTCATCCTCCTCTTAATTATTAGTGAGGCGACGCAACAGGCGCTTTTGGGGCAGGATTTCTCCGTTACCGGCGCAATGATTACCATTACCACGCTGGTGGTCGTTGACATTATATTTGGCCTGATGAAGAAATATTTTTCCCCGGTGGAGAATATTCTTGATGGGACCCCTGTGATTCTGGTTGAGAATGGCGTTCCATTAGCGGATAAGCTAAAAAAAGTCGACGTATCTTGTGATGATATTCTGGTGTCAGCGCGTCAAAATAATGGCATTACAGAACTTAGCGAAATTAAATATGCCATACTTGAGCGCAATGGACATATTTCAATCATTCCTGTTGAAAAATAAGAGGCGGCAAGATGAGCAATCTTTTACACGACAGTCATTATACCGTGAGTGAACTCACCAAAAAGCTGGCGAGTAAATTAACCGATGCCGGGCTGCGCTTAACCACCGCGGAATCCTGCACGGGAGGAAAGCTCTCGGTGGCGCTGTGTGCAGAGGAAAACACGGCCGATTTTTATGACGTCGGGCTGGTTGTGTTCAGCGATGAGGCCAAATCGCGGATCCTCGGCGTGCGTCAGGAGACGCTGGCGCGCTATACCGCCGTCAGTGAACAGACGGTGACCGAGATGGCCGCCAGCATCCGCGACATTGCCCAGGCGGATATCAGCATCGCCATCAGCGGCTACGCGGGCCCGGAAGGGGGCGATGACGGCACGGCGGCGGGAACGGTCTGCTTTGCCTGGAATATCTGCGGTGAGACGAAAACCCGCACCGTCCTTTTCTCCGGCGACTGCCAGGATGTGGTGGAAAAAGCGGTGCAATTTTCGCTCGCTGAACTGGTGACAACATTGTCGGACGGCAATAACGGCTAAATTCACGCGGAGGTTCTATGGCGGTCATAGTGATTACCGGCGGGACGGCGGGCGTGGGAAAAGCCACGGCGCTGAAATTTGCAAAGGCAGGTTACGATGTGGGGCTTATCGCCCGCGATGAAGCCAGCCTGCACTCCACCCAGGAAGAGCTGCGCCGCTTCGGCGTTAATGCCCACGCGGTGCAGGCGGACGTCGCCGACAGTCAGGCGGTGGTGGATGCGGCTAACGAGATCGAGTATCGCCTCGGGGCGATTGATGTCTGGGTCAACAATGCGATGGGGGCCGTGCTGGCGCCGTTTCGTACCCTGACGCCGGATGAGTTTCGTCGCGTGACAGATGTTACCTATCTCGGTTTTGTTAACGGCACCCGCGCCGCGCTGGAGCTGATGGTGCCCCGCGACAGGGGGGTAATTATTCAGGTGGGGTCCGCGCTGGCCTACCGTTCCATCCCTTTGCAGTCGGCCTACTGCGGGGCCAAAGCGGCGATCCGCGGGTTCACCGATGCGGTGCGCACGGAGCTGATGCACGAGAACAGCCGGGTTCAGCTTTCCATGGTGCAGATGCCGGGGCTCAATACGCCGCAGTTCGAATGGGCAAGGAATAAGTTCGCCTGGGCGATGCGACCGGTGCCGCCGGTCTTTGAGCCTGAAGTGGCCGCCAGCGCCATCTTTAAGGTTGCGCAGAAACCGGTGCGCGAGCTGTGGGTGGGCAGCAGCACTATCCAGTCCATCGTCGGGCAATTCTTCTTTCCAGGCTACCTTGACCGTCTGATGGTAAAAAAAGCCTGGGAAGGCCAGATGACCGACGATCTGAACGCAGCGGATCGGCGGGACTATCTCGACCAGCCGATTGACGACCTGCACAAAATCCATGGTCGTTTTACCGACGAAGCGAAGAACCGCGCTACGTCCGTCACCTCCGGTATGCCGGGCAAGGTGGCGCTGGGGGCCCTCGCGGTGGCGGGGATTATGCTGACGCGTCTGATAACCCGCCGGAAACGCTAATCAGCGCAGCGCGCTGCGGTGCGTCCAGAACCAGCGGTAGCCGTAGGCGCCAATACTGAGTTCGACGGTTTTGCCGCAAACCAGCGCGTCGTCGTAGCGTTTGTCCGCGAGGCAGGCGGTCCAGGTGGCGTTGCGGATCCCTCTGGCGGTGAACTGCACCGGCTGGTCGCTGAAGTTTACGAAGGTCAGAATGCTGCGCTCGTCGGTCTCGTAATAGATCCCCAGCACCGCGTCATGATTGAGGGTGATGAGGCGAAAGGGCGCCACGGCAATTTCGGGGAACTCCGAGCGGGTATTGGCAATATCAATAATCCGGTGCAGGAGTGAGTTGCGGTGGAGCAGCGAATCGGCGACGTTGATTTTCTGATAGCGGTAGGGCCCGTGGTCGATTATCGGCGCAATAAATTTTTCAGGATCGGCCGCCGAAAAACCACCTCCCTGTGAACCTGCCCACTGCATTGGGGTGCGGACGGCGTAGCGCTCCTCCAGTTCAAGGTCGTCACCCATGCCGATCTCATCCCCGTAGCGCATCACCGGGACGCCCGGCAGTGAAAAGAGCACCGCGTGGCAAAACGCCAGCCGCTTTGGATCGCCATTCAGCATCGGGGCCAGACGTCGGCGGATCCCACGCTGATAGACGTTCATCTCCTCGTCAGGGGCGAAGGTATCGAGCACGAACTGTTTATCTTTCTGGCTAATCCCTTCCAGATCCAGCTCGTCATGGTTGCGCAGCCAGTTGGCAAAACAGCATGAATCTGGCGGGACGATCATCTTCTTCACCGCGTTGCGCAGCGGGCGGGCGCTTTTTCTGGCCAGGCTGACGTAGAAATACTTGTTGAGCCAGAAGTTGAGCACCAGATGCAGGCGGTCGTTATTGCCGAAATAGTCTTTATAAACCTCAACGTCTACGTCCACTTCGCCGAGCAGGATCGCGTCCGGATTACGCTGTTCGATAAGACGGCGCATGTGCTCCAGGATCCACAGGCCCTTTTTCTCGTCACCGCTGCCCGCCTGCTTCGTAAGGTGTGATGCGGCATCCAGTCGAAATCCCGATACCCCCAGCTTGAGCCAGAAGAGGATAATATTCTCAATCTCCTTAAGCACGGCGGGCGAGGTCAGGTTCAGGTCCGGCTCGTGGCGGTAGAACATGTGCCGGTAATACTGTCCCGCCTCGTCGTCCCAGCTCCAGACGCTCTTTTCCACGCCGGGAAACATTGGTGGCGTATCGTCGTCGTCGTTATCCGACCAGATATAGTAATCGCGATAGGGCGAGGCGGGGCTGCGGCGGGCCTGCTGGAACCAGGGATGGGCGTCCGAGGTGTGCTGGATCAGCAGCTCAATAATAACCTGCATGCCCAGCTCCCGGGCCTGTTCGATAAAGGCGATGATATCGGCCAGTTTTCCGAAGCGGGGATCCACCTGCAGATGGTCGCTGACGTCGTAGCCCTCATCGAGAAAGGGCGTGAGGTAAAACGGGGTGATCCAGATAACCGTCGCCCCCATGCGGCGAATATAGCGCAGCTTGGCCGCGATCCCGGCGATGTCCCCGCAGCCATCGCCGTTCATATCGTAAAAAAGCGCGGTATCAATCTGGTAGATAATGGCCCGTGTATGCCAGTCCGTCATAGCGTTCCTCAGTGATAGCCTTCAGTATCCGAAACTTTGCCCCGGAAGACGTAGTAGCTCCAGGCGGTGTACACCAGAATCACCGGAATTATCAGCAGGGTTCCGACAAGCATAAACAGCTGGCTGGCGGGGGGCGCCGCGGCTTCCCACAGGGTGATGCGCGGCGGAATAATGTTTGGCCACAGGCTGATACCCAGGCCGCTAAATCCGAGGAAGATCAGCCCCAGCGTCAGCAGGAAGGGACGCGAGTGGCTGGCCGGGTTGCGGGTCAGCCGCCAGATCAGCACGCTAAACAGGCCTACCAGCAGGGGAACCGGCAGGAACCAGAAGAAGTTGGGCAGGGTAAACCAACGGTCGGCCACGTACTGCCAGCCGAGCGGCGTCCAGACGCTGACCACCGCGATCACCACCATCAGGGCCAGCAGCACGTGGCGGGTTAGCTCGCGCATGCGGCGTTGCAGGGCACCTTCACTTTTCATGATAAGCCAGGTGGTGCCCAGTAGCGTGTAGGCGACCACCAGGCCGATACCGCAGAAAAGGTTAAAGGGCGTCAGCCAGTCAAGCGGCGAGCCCACAAAGCGTCTGCCCTCAACCTCAAAGCCGTTGATTACCGCCCCCACGACGATCCCCTGGCTGAAGGTGGCGAGCAGAGAGCCACCGGCGAAGGAGTAGTCCCAGAACTTGCGGTGCGAAGGCGTCGCTTTAAAACGAAACTCAAAGGCGACGCCGCGAAAGATGAGGCCGATCAGCATCGCGGTGAGGGGGATAGTGAGCGCATCAATGATCACCGCGTAAGCCAGCGGGAACGCGCCGAACAGCCCCGCGCCGCCGAGCACCAGCCAGGTCTCGTTGCCGTCCCATACGGGCGCTACGCTGTTGACCATCACATCGCGCTCTTTTGCATCGCCCACGAAGTTGAACAGCAGGCCGATGCCCAAATCAAAGCCATCCATAATGATGTACATCAGCGTGGCAAAGACGATGATGGCAAACCAGATAACAGAGATATCGACGCCCATCAGTTTCTCTCCTGTTCCGGAACAGACTCCGCGGCAGACAGTGGACGGGCGGGGGTGCCCGACGTGTTTGACGTCAGCGTATCGACGGGCTGCGGACCTTTCTTAATCAGCCGGATGAGGTACACATAGCCCACGCCAAACACCGACGAGTAGACAACGAAGAACGCCAGCAGGCTGATGCTCATCTGCAGGGTGCTGTGCAGGGAGACCGCGTCAATCGTGCGCAGATAACCGTAAACCACCCACGGCTGGCGGCCCACTTCGGTGGTCACCCAGCCGGCGAGCAGCGCCACCAGACCCGCGGGCCCCATACAGAGGGCAAACCACTGGAACGGACGCGAGTGGTAGAGCCGGTGGCGATAGCGTAGCCAGAGGCTGACCAGACCGAGGGTAATCATCAGCAGGCCCATTCCGACCATGATGCGAAACGACCAGAAGACGATGGTCGAGTTTGGGCGATCCTCTTTCGGGAAGTCCTTCAGCGCCGGGACCTGCTTATCGAGGCTGTGCGTCAGGATCAGGCTGCCGAGCGCGGGGATTTCAAGACCGTATTTGGTGCGCTCCTCGTCCATATCGGGCAGGCCAAACAGCAGCAGCGGCGTGGCCTCGCCGGGCGGATTTTCCCAGTGCCCCTCTATGGCGGCAATTTTGGCTGGCTGATGCTCAAGCGTGTTCAGGCCGTGCATATCGCCCACGACGGCCTGAATGGGGGCAACCAGCAGCGCCATCCACATCGCCATGGAGAACATGGTGCGTATGGCAGGGGTATCGTTACCGCGCAGCAGGTGCCATGCGCCCGACGCGCCGACAAACAGCGCGCTGCTCAGAAATGCGGCGATGGCCATATGAATCAGGCGGTAAGGGAAGGAGGGGTTAAAGATAATCGCCAGCCAGTCCTGCGGAATGACCTGCCCGTTCTCGATAGTAAAACCCTGCGGGGTGTGCATCCAGCTGTTGGAGGCGAGGATCCAGAAGGTCGACATCAGCGTGCCGAGCGCCACCATGCAGGTTGAAAAGAAGTGCAGCCCAGGGCCGACCTTGTTCCAGCCGAACATCATTACGCCAAGAAAGCCGGCTTCCAGGAAGAAGGCGGTTAACACCTCGTAGGTCAGCAGGGGACCGGTAATACTGCCTGCGAACTGGGAGAACCCGCTCCAGTTGGTGCCGAACTGATACGCCATGACCAGCCCGGAAACGACACCCATCCCGAAGTTAACGGCAAATATCTTGAGCCAGAAGTGATACAGCGAGCGCCAGACGTCGTTTTTGGTGCGCAGCCACATGCCTTCAAGCACGACCAGATAGCTGGCAAGACCGATGGTGATCGCCGGGAAAAGAATGTGAAACGAGACGGTAAAAGCGAACTGAATTCTGGCGAGATGAAATGCATCAAGTTCGAACATGGTCCGTACCTCTGAAGCGATGGGGCACGAGAATTGCCGGGCAGGTCAGGATGCCCGGCAAAACCGATTACGGTTTACTCTTTCCGGCACCCAGCTCGGCACCGGTCAGCGGGTCGGAATGGGGATCGGACTTGGTGCGGGCAGACATCGCCTTAACCAGGGTTGCCTGTTCAGCTGTGAGCGTCACGCTGGCGCTACCGTCTCCGCCATCAACCGCAGGCTGGGGGGACTCAACGTAATCAAAGTGCTTATCGCTGTTCCAGCTTCCGCGAACCTCTCCACCTTCAGACATATTGTAGTACTTGTTGGTGAATTCCTCGATTGGCGGCAGTTTTCCCGGCGGGAAATTATTACGAATGGACTGCAGCGCCTTCTCAAAGGAGAGCTGATGCGCCGCCTCACGCGTCATCAGAAACGCCAGCGCATCCTTCACTCCGGGATCGTCAGTGACGTTAATCAGCCGTTCATAGATGATTTTCGCCCTGGCCTCTGCCGCCACGTTCGAGCGCAGATCCGCCGTCGGCTCGCCGATGGTATCGACGTAGGCTGCCGTCCAGGGCACGCCCGCCGAGTTAGTGAGCGGGGTACCGCCGCCGTAGAGGAGGGAGGTGATGTGGCTGTCGTTACCGTTTTCGGTCATGGAGCGATACAGTTCAGCCTCATTTTCCACCCCTTCCGCCAGCGCGCCTTTGGCACCTTTGTTCAGCATACCAACCAGCGTACCGATGATTTCGAGGTGGCTTAGCTCCTCGGTGGCGATATCCATCAGCATATCCTTGCGGCCCGGATCGTCATCGCTCAGGCCCTGAGTGAAGTAACGGCAGGCGGCAGCCAGTTCGCCCTGCGGCCCGCCAAACTGTTCCAGTAAAAGGTTAGCAAGACCGGGGTTGGGTTCGGCGACGCGAACCGTATATTGCAGCTGTTTGACGTGTCGAAACATAGGTACTCTCCTGTGGATTATTTTTTCGCTTCGACACCGTCTGCGTCTGAACGCAGCAGGAACTGTTCCGTCGTTTGCGGGATATGGCGAATCAGCCAGTCGGCCATTTCGCGCTCTTCTGCGAGGATCGTCTCAATGGCAGGCACAGAGGCGGTATCGCCCGCTTTTTTCGCCGCAGCGAGCAGGGAGGTGTAGCAGGCGATTTCAAACTGTTCGAAGACATAGCCGCTGATCGAGCCCTTAACGATCTCATCGGACGGGAACATACCGCCGATGGATTGACCCAGGGCCGCCATTTTGCTCATCGAGTCTTTTAAGACCGAACGAGAAATATCATTACGGTCGAGGATTTCCTCCAGCAATGTAATTTGCCGTTTTGTCTCATTAATATGTTGCTCAATTCTGGCGCGAACATCAGGATAATTATCAATACGGCTGGCCATGGACTCCAGCATAGATTCGGCTTGCTTTTCCATTGCATGGGCATCGCGTAGCCAGTCATGGTAGTGTTCTACGTGATTCATCATTGTATCCTCATTAGGGGTTCGCTTATTTGGTCTCACTTTCAGCAGCCTGATCGGCACGTGCGGCACTGTAGCCAGATAAGTGGCCGACAATATTGGCGTAAATGCTGATGATAATGACCCATAGTACGCTATTCTTCCACCATATTACGGAAGGGATAGCGAGAATGAACCATATTATTGCTGCCGCTAAATGGCACCGTTTAATTGTCCTGGGACTGATGCTCATTTTATTTAACCTGTCTTATCGCGTCATTTCTGCGCTTTTTGGTTAATATTGCCAACGGCCAGGTCGGTGAGTTTAAGGTCGGTCTCTTTCTCTTCTTCCAGCGTTTCGGCAAGAAGTTTAACGGCTTTTTTGTAGCCCAATTGTTCTGCGAGGGTCGCAAGGGTACCGTAGCTGGCTATTTCGTAATGCTCCACTTTTTGCGCAGCGGCAATTAACGCGGCATCACGCACTTCATTTTTTTCCGTACTTTCGATAACTTCGTTAGCTTCTTCAATTAAGCCTTCCATTGCCACGCACTTCATGCGCTTGAGCTTAATACCGTCTTCCTGTTCGACGATCTGGTCAATACGTTCAATCTGACCCTGCGTCTCCTCCAGGTGCGCGGTGAAGGCGGCGCTCAGCTTCTCGCTGGAGGCGGCGCGAGCGAGTTTGCTTAACGCTCGGGTAAGTTGTTTTTCAGCGCTGTAGGTATCGGACAGAAGATGAATAAATACATCCTCAACACTTTTCATATTCATAATAATTACGCTCCGGTAAAATAAGGAAAGGGTACTGCGAGCTTTTCAGCCCGCAGCATGCTCTCAGGTTTTATTAAAAGAGTACTAAATAAGATCAGGAGTTATCAGATTTACGGCCTCCGCCGTGACTGTTCTGTCCCCCTTTCTTACCCGCTTCAGATGCGCGTTGCGGATCGTTTTTGAAATTACCACCGCTGTGCTGGCCGCCTTTACGTCCAGCTTCTGATGCTTTTTCACGGTCTTCAGCGAAATTACCGGAACCACCACGATGCTCTGCCATATTAAACCTCATAGTCATATATTGGTTATGTCAGTACGATACGAAATTCCGTATCACTCGTCGTTCGAGTAATAACTCTAGTCGCTGTGAGGCATACGTCAAATTCGTTGCGCCATTAGCGGTTGCGTTATATTTAATTATTGCTGCGTTTGCGCTTCGCTTGGTTTAGAAATATGGAAGTGTGGGAAGGACTTGTAAACAAATGATCGGATTAGTCCTAAGTTTCATTTAAAAAGCGGAAGGTTGAGGCCAATAATAATGACTTAGCAAAAACGAATAATTTGCAAGCGGTGATTAGGAGAAAATTACCCCTTAAGGGCTAGAAAAAATAGCCGCTACGAATCATAAGGAAAATCCTGGAAAAAGATGACGAGGTGGCTGACAGGGGTCGGTAGCACACGGTTTAACCACTGGCGTCTTAAGATCACAAATCAGAAATTCTTCCCCCCGGAAGGAACGGCCTTCTCTACACTCCAGGTAATATTCACTGGAGGCATGACATCATGGCGAACACCATCACGGCTGATGATATTCGGGAACATTTTTCGCAGGCTATGTCGGCGATGTACCAGCAGGAAGTTCCGCAGTACGGCACCTTGCTTGAGCTGGTCGCGGACGTAAACCTGGCGGTTCTGGAAAATAATCCACTATTACATGAACAACTGGCGAACGCCGACGAGCTGGCACGCCTGAACGTGGAGCGTCACGGGGCGATCCGCGTCGGTACGGCACAAGAGCTTTCCACCCTGCGTCGTATGTTTGCCATCATGGGCATGTTCCCGGTCAGCTATTACGATCTTTCTCAGGCGGGGGTACCGGTCCACTCAACGGCGTTTCGTCCGGTTGACGATGCGGCGCTGTGCCGCAATCCGTTTCGTATCTTTACCTCACTGCTGCGCCTTGAGCTGATTGAAAACGTGGCGTTACGCGAGCGGGCGGCAGAAATTCTCTCTCAGCGGAACATCTTTACGCCGCGCTGTCTGGAACTTATTGACCTCCATGAGTCGGAAGGGCACTTTACCGAAGCGCAGGCGCACGAGTTTGTGCAGGAAGCGTTAGAAACCTTCCGCTGGCACCGTCATGCAACGGTCGACCAGGAGACCTACCTGGCGTTGAGTAACGAGCACCGCCTGATAGCTGACGTGGTCTGCTTCCCGGGGTGCCATATCAACCACCTCACGCCGCGCACGCTGGACATTGACCGGGTGCAGGAGCTGATGCCGAAGTACGGGATTGAGCCCAAAATTCTGATCGAAGGGCCGCCGCGTCGTGAAGTGCCGATCCTGCTGCGTCAGACCAGCTTTAAAGCCCTCGAAGAGCCGGTGCTTTTCGCCGGGGAACATAAAGGCACTCACACCGCGCGCTTCGGTGAAATTGAACAGCGCGGCGTGGCACTGACACCTAAAGGCCGTGAACTGTACGATAGCCTGCTGGCCCAGGCCGGAACCGGAAAAGATAACCTCACGCACCAGCTGCATTTGCGGGAGATTTTCAGCGCCTTCCCGGACAGCGAAATGTTCCTGCGCCGTCAGGAGCTGGCGTATTTTCGCTATCGCCTGACCCCGGCGGGAGAGGCCCATCGTCACGCGTTTCGTCCGGGGGATGACCCGCAGCCTCTGATTGAGCGCGGGTGGGTGGTGGCCCAGCCGATAATTTACGAAGATTTCCTTCCGGTCAGCGCGGCGGGGATTTTCCAGTCCAATCTCGGGAATGAAACCCAGGCGCGCAGCCACGGGAATGCCAGCCGCAATGCGTTTGAAGCCGCGCTCGGCTGCCCGGTGTATGACGAATTTACGCTCTACGAGGAGGCGGAAACGCGCAGCAAACAGCGTTGCGGTTTGCTCTGAAATCGTTACTCTTCAGGGGTGTGATGGAAAAAATAAGGTCGTTATGCAAAATCCTTCCGCCCCTGTGGTTGAAACGCGCCAGGGCGCACTGTCTGGTTTAACCGATGAAAACGTTCACCTCTGGCGCGGTATTCCCTATGCCGCACCGCCCGTTGGCGACTGGCGCTGGCGCTCACCCCGGCCGCCGGAACGCTGGGATGGCGTGCGTGCAGCTACCAACTTTTCGCCCTCAAGCTGGCAAAGCAGTGAATATTGTCAGGAGTTGGGCGGGGGCGATCCCGGCCAGTTTTCTGAAGACTGCCTCTATCTGAACGTCTGGTCCCCTATCGACCGTACCGGGCCGCTGCCGGTCATGGTTTGGCTGCACGGCGGCGGGTTTACGATCGGCGCCGGAAGCCTGCCGCCGTATAACGGCAAGGCCCTGGCATCCCGCGGGGTGGTTGTCGTCACGATTAACTACCGTCTCGGCCATCTCGGCTTCTTCGCCCATCCCGCTCTGGAAGGTGAAGAGGAGCGGGTGGTGCATAATTTTGCCCTGCTGGACCAGATCGCCGCGCTCGAATGGGTGCGGGATAATATTGCCGCGTTTGGTGGCGACCCGAATAACGTGACCCTGTTTGGTGAATCCGCCGGCGCGCGCAGCGTGCTGTCGCTGCTGGCCTCGCCGCTGGCGAAAGGACTATTCCATAAGGCGATAGTGCAAAGCGGGTACACTTTGCCGGATACGCCGCGCGCGCAGGCCCTGCACAAAGGGGAAGCGCTGGCCGCCCACTTCGGGCTGGAAAATGCGACGGCAGAGCAGCTGCGCGCGATCCCGCCCGAGGCGTTCTGGCCGCTGACCGCGCCGCTGAACGTCGCCCCGGCCCCTATCGTTGGGGATTGCGTTCTGCCGGAGGCGATGCTGGACGTCTTTTTCGCCGCCCGCCAGCATCCCGTGCCGGTGATGATTGGCTCCAACAGCGATGAAGCCAGCGTGATGGCGGTGTTTGGTGTCGATCTCGCCGGGCAGATCCAGAAGCTTCGCCGGGAGCGCCGCTTCGGGCTGGGGCTCATCAAGCTGCTTTATCCGGGCGTGAAGGGCGACGAGGAGCTCGGCAGGCAGGTGTGCCGCGACATGGCCTTCACCACTATGGGCTACGTGGTGATGCAGGCCCAGCAGCGCGTCGGCGGGCTTTGCTGGCGCTACTGGTTTGACTATGTGGCCGAAGCGGAACACGCCACCTATATCAACGGTGCCTGGCACGGCAATGAGGTGCCGTACGCGTTCGATACCCTCGGGCAGGTGGAGCCTTCGCGCCAGTACGTTAACGAACGGGATCTGGCGTTTGCCGCCCAGGTAGCTGATTACTGGGTGAGCTTTGCGCGCGATGCCGGAACGCATGACAGCCTTCACGGGCCGACGCGCTGGCCCGCCTGCCGCAAAGGGCGGGACGTGCTGTTACGTATTGGTGTGAATAAACATGCAGGTTTCAGGCTTGAAAACCGCTTTATGCGCGCCCGCATGAGCCTCTTCAAGCGCGTAATGAAGCACCACGTCAGCCTCGATTAAGCAAACAGGCGCGAAACGCCGCCAGACCATTCTCCTGACAAGGCGTTTCGCGCAGCACCAGCCGGTAGCTCGCGCCGGTTTTAATGCTGGTCTCATAGGGCCGCATTAGCCTTCCGGCGCGGATATCTTCTGCCACCAGCGTTTCGTCGGCAATGGCTACGCCCAGCCCCTGAATGGCGGCGGTAATGGCGAGATCCATCGTATCGAAGTGTTGATTTTTGTGCATAGCAAAGCCCGTACCTTCCTGATTCGCCAGCCACAGTGACCAGTCTGTCTTATCCCTTGTCGGATGAAGAAACGTCAGCGAACCCAGCGCGGCACCCGCTCGCACGGGGCTGAACACCGGCGTCAGCGCCTCTTCGAACAGCAGATCGCCTGCGCTCATGTGCGTGCCGAAGACGATGGCGGCATCGTAAGATTCGGTTTTGAAATTGACGTTATGATCGGTCGTGGTGGTGAGCGCGATCTGCAGATCCGGCTGCTCGCGCTCCACTTCCAGCAGGCGCGGCACCAGCCAGCGCATCGCGCAGGTGGGGGCCTTGATGCGGATCACCGTGTGCTGGCTGCGGGCCTGGTCGGCCACGCTCAGCAGTTGTTCGAAGGAGGACTGCAGTTCGGGAAGCAGGGCACTGCCCTGAGGGGAGAGGCGCAACCCGCGCGCGTGGCGCTCAAACAGCGGAAAGCCAAACCAGGCTTCAAGGGAGGCAATCTTACGGCTCACGGCCCCCTGCGTCAGGCAGAGTTCCGCGGCGGCGTGGGTAAGATTCAGATGACGCGCGGTGACTAAAAATGCGTCGATGGCATTGAGCGGGAGCGAACGGCGTGACATTGAAACACCTCAGCTATGCATTTTTCTCATGGCTATTATGACAACAATTCGATTGTCCCGGCAACGGAGTTGTTGTTTGAATAGTTATGCAATATCCATGAGAAGGGAAAGAGGATGACTTTACGAACGCCGGTGCAAACGCGCTCCAAGCTGCCAGACGTGGGGACCACCATTTTTACCGTTATCGGCCAGCTTTCGGCCCAGCATAACGCCATCAACCTTTCTCAGGGGGCACCGAATTTTTCCTGCGACCCGAAGCTGATCGACGGCGTTACCCGCGCGATGGAGGCAGGGCATAACCAGTATGCGTCGATGACCGGCCTGCAGCCGCTCAAAGAACGCATCGCCGATAAGATTGCCGCGCTCTACGGCACGCAGTATAACCCTACCAGCGAGGTGCTGGTCACCGCCAGCGCCAGCGAAGGGCTCTATTCGGCGATAAGCGGGCTGGTGCACCCTGGCGATGAGGTGATCTACTTTGAGCCGTCGTTTGACAGCTACGCGCCGATTGTTCGTCTGCAGGGGGCAACGCCTGTCGCCATCAAGCTCACGGTGCCGGATTTTGCCGTCAACTGGGATGAGGTCCGTGCGGCAATCACCCCGCGCACGCGCATGATCATCATCAATACGCCGCACAACCCGAGCGGCCAGGTCTTCTCCGCTAATGACCTGCAGCAGCTGGCGGCGCTGACGCGCAATACCGACATCATTATTTTGTCTGACGAAGTGTACGAACACGTCGTGTTTGATGGGGAACCGCACTACGGGATGGCCACGCACCCGCAGCTGGCGGAGCGTAGCGTGATTATTTCTTCTTTCGGAAAAACCTATCACGTCACCGGCTGGCGCGTGGGTTATTGTGTGGCGCCCGCAGAGCTGATGGACGAGATATGTAAAGTCCATCAATTTTTGATGTTCTCTGCCGATACGCCAATGCAATACGCGTTTGCAGAACACATGACCGATCCGCAAACCTGGCTGTCGCTGTCGGCGTTTTACCAGCGTAAGCGCGATCTGCTGCACGGCCTGCTGGCCGATTCGCCGTTTACCCTGCTGCCGAGCGCCGGGTCGTTCTTTATGCTGGCGGACTACAGCCAGTTTAGCGACGAGCGCGACAGCGAGCTGGTGAAGCGGCTGATTGTTGAGTACGGTGTTGCCACCATTCCGCTGTCGGCGTTTTATGCCGACGGCACGGATAATAAATTGATTCGTCTCTCTTTTGCGAAAGATGAGGCGACGTTACGGGCAGGTGCTCAAGCCCTGTGTCGGGTTAAATCACGCTGAGATAGGCTCTGAGGAGTTTGAAATGAAATTACGCGCGTTAGTAGTCGGCATGGGATTGCTGTGTACCTTTTCCTCCTTCGCGGCCACCGAGCTGCGCTACGGTCTGGAAGCGGAATATCCGCCGTTTGAAAGCCGTAATGCGGCAGGCGAACTGGAAGGGTTTGACGTTGAGCTGGGAAATGCCATCTGCAAAGCGGCAGCGCTGAAGTGCAGCTGGGTCGAAACCTCGTTTGACGCGCTGATCCCGGGGCTGGTGGCGAAGAAGTTTGACGCCATCAATTCGGCGATGAACATTACCGAGCAGCGCCGCAAGAGCATCGATTTTACCCAGCCGATCTACCGCATTCCGTCTCAGCTGGTGGGCAAGGCCGGTACGGCGGTCGAAGCAACGCCTGAAGGGCTGAAGGGGAAAACCATCGGCGTGCTGCAGGGGTCGATTCAGGAAACCTATGCCAAAGAGCACTGGGAAAAGCAGGGTGTCACCGTGGTGTCGTATAAAGATCAGAATATGGCCTGGGGTGACCTGCTGAATGGCCGCATTGACGCCTCGCTGGTCATGTCCGCGGCCGGGCAGGCGGGTTTCCTCAGCAAGCCGCAGGGGAAAGGGTTTGGCTTCATCGGCAAACCGGTGTCTGACGACACTATCCTCGGCAGTGGGATCGGCTTTGGGTTGCGCAAAGGTGACGAGGCCACCAAAAAGCAGCTTGATGCCGCCATTGATAAAGTACGTGCCGACGGCACGATCGCCAAACTCGCTGATAAGTACTTCCCGGGTATCGATGTCAGCGTAAAATAACCGCCTCATTGGCCCCGTCAGCTGATGTCCTGACGGGGCATTTTTCTACACATTTTCCAGGCTTTCTTTACACCACTTTCGGGCCGTTCTGGTCGACAGAAAATATTTCTCACTTTGTTCAGATAATCACCGGCCAACAATTGGATTCTTAACCATTTTTGTTTAGGCTGTGCGTTCTTTCTTGCCGTCATTTCGCCGAGCGCGAAACACATTCACACGACCATAAGGACGTTTTTCCAGGCATGAATCGCAGACGTTTTCTAAAAGGCTCGCTGGCTGTGGCAGCCCTGAGCGGTACCTCCGGCCTCGCTTCCCTGTTTTCCAAAGCGGCATATGCGGCTGACTCTGACATCGCTGACGGTCAGAGCCGTCGGTTTGACTTCTCCGTACTGCAATCCATGGCGCATGACCTGGCGAAAACCCCGTGGGGTGGCGCGCCGCGTCCGCTGCCGGAGACGCTGGCGACCATGACGCCGCAGGCGTATAACGCCATCCGCTACGATGAAAAACAGTCTCTGTGGAACAACATTGAAGGGCGTCAGCTGGACGTGCAGTTCTTCCATATGGGAATGGGGTTCCGCCGCCGCGTGCGGATGTTCTCGCTGGACCAGTCTACCTCTATGGCGCGCGAGATCCACTTCCGCCCTGAGCTGTTCAGCTACGGTGACACGGGTGTCGATACCAAACAGCTGGAAGGGCAAAGCGATCTCGGCTTTGCGGGCTTCCGCGCCTTTAAAGCGCCTGAGCTGGCGCGCCGCGATATTGTCTCTTTCCTCGGGGCGAGCTATTTCCGCGCGGTGGACGATACCTACCAGTACGGGCTTTCCGCGCGCGGTCTGGCGGTAGATACCTTTACCGACACCCCGGAAGAGTTCCCGGACTTCACCTCCTTCTGGTTTGAAACCGTCAAGCCTGGCGATACCACCTTTACCGTCTATACGCTGCTGGACAGCCCGAGCGTCACCGGTGCCTATAAATTCGTGATCCACTGCGAGAAGAGCCAGGTGATCATGGAGGTGGAAAACCATCTCTACGCGCGTAAGGACATTAAGCAGCTGGGCATCGCGCCGATGACCAGCATGTTCAGTTGCGGCAACAACGAACGCCGCATGTGCGACACCATTCACCCGCAAATCCACGACTCCGACCGCCTGGCAATGTGGCGCGGCAACGGGGAGTGGATCTGCCGTCCGCTCAATAACCCGCAGAAGCTGCAGTTTAATGCCTATCTGGACAAAAACCCGAAAGGGTTCGGCCTGCTGCAGCTCGATCGCGATTTCTCCCACTATCAGGACGTGATGGGCTGGTATAACAAGCGCCCGAGCCTGTGGGTTGAGCCGCGCAACGACTGGGGGAAAGGATCTATCGCGCTGATGGAGATCCCAACCACCGGTGAAACGCTGGATAACGTGGTCTGCTTCTGGCAGCCGGAAAAACCGGTGAAAGCGGGCGACGAACTGGACTTTAAATATCGTCTCTACTGGAGCGCGCAGCCGCCGGTGCGTTCCCCGCTGGCCAACGTTTACGCGACCCGCACCGGCATGGGCGGATTCCCGGAGGGCTGGGCGCCGGGCGAACACTATCCGAAAGTGTGGGCCCGTCGCTTTGCGATTGATTTCGTCGGCGGCGACCTGAAGGCCGCTGCGCCAAAAGGCATTGAGCCGGTGATTACGCTCTCCAGCGGTGAAGCGAAGCAGGTTGAGATCCTTTATGTTGAGCCGTTTGACGGGTATCGCATTCTGTTTGACTGGTACCCAACGTCGGATTCGACGGAGCCGGTGGATATGCGCCTGTTCCTGCGCTGCCAGGGCGATGCCATCAGCGAAACCTGGCTGTATCAGTATTTCCCGCCAGCGCCGGATAAACGTCATTACGTTGATGACCGGGTAATGCGTTAACGATCGATTCCCTCTCCCTGTGGGAGAGGGTTAGGGTGAGGGGCAATGACCGCAACACAATCCGAAACTATTCCCGTATCTGACGCGCTCGAGCTTCGCGCCGTCGAAGAGCGTTACACCGCCGAACTGCATAACCTCGTCGTCAAAAACAGAGCCTATCTGCAAACCGCTTTTGACTGGGCGCAGCACGTGGGGACTGAAGATGACACCCGACGCAACGTGCAGAGTAACCAGATGCTGCACCAGCGCGGCTACGCCAAAATGTTTTTGATCTTCAGGGAGGATGCGCTGGTCGGCGTACTGTCGTTTAATGCGATTGAGCCTGCCAACAAAGCCGCGTACATCGGCTACTGGCTGGATGAAGCACATCAGGGGCAGGGGATCCTCTCGCAGTCGCTGCAGGCGTTTATGCGCTACTACGCTGAGCGCGGTGAGATCCGCCGATTTGTGATCAAGTGTCGGGTGGCGAATCAGCACAGCAACAGCGTGGCCTTGCGCAACGGTTTTACGCTGGAAGGGTGCCTGCGGGAAGCGGAATACCTCAATGGCGCCTATGACGATGTGAACATCTACGGCAAAATTTATACCCTATAGCGCCCCCAGCAGCGGCGTGCGGGTGATGCGCTGGTCGCCGTTGATCACCTTTTCACCGCGCAGGTGAATGCTCTCACCAGCAAAGGCCTCTATCACCGCATCGTCGGTGATTTCTACCCGATGCTCAATCAGTACGTCGCCGCTGATCCGCGCGCGTCCCTGAATCACCACTTTATCATCCAGCATGATCGGCCCGCCGCGCAGCCATGCCTGACCGCCGATCAGGACGTGGTGCTTGATGATGCAGTTTCCTTCCACCACGGCGTTCTCGGCAATCTGAGAGCTGTAGCGCACGGTAGGGATGGCGTCATCGTCGAAACCGGCTATCACGCGGGCGTTGCCGTACACTTTGGCGCAGTCGCACACCCAGACGTTGTTGAGTTCGTTACCTTCAAGGATCGCGCAGTCGAACACTTCGGCGCGGTGCTCAACAAACGCGTTATTCACCATCGCCTCGCCGTATATTTGTGCCTGATGCACAATGCGCGATCGGCTTACCGTCGCCTTGCCGTAGATTTGCAGGATCTGGTCGTGGTCCGGCGTGAGTCCTTTAGCGGCAATGATGACGCTGTTGTGCAGCACGCGCGCATCGCCGTAGAGATGGCACTCACCCCGCACGCAGGAGTGCTGAATGGTGACGTTGTCACTTATTCGCGCCCCGTGGCTGACCTCTGCGGCGTCAAGCCAGCAGTTATCGCCGATATGCGCGTCATGGCTGACGGTGCACGGCAGGGTCAGGCGCGCGTTGCCGGACACGGTTGCGCCAGCGAATACCACGCTGTTTTCATCGTAGAGCCAGCAGTCTCCGTCCTGCGCAAGGGCGCGCTCATCGTCAATCCAGCCGCCTTTCGTGCCGGCCTTCACATCGTTAAAGTCCACCGTAGCGATAATCTGCCGCAGCGTCGTTGAGTGGGATGTTTCGCCATTTTTCCATTGCCAGAGCCGGATTTCATCGCTGAGCCGATACTTATTCATCGTGGGGTCCCTGATATGCGTCTTCACTAAACGTAGCAAACTTTCGGCTTTCCGTTGTGCTGGCATCCGTTGCTGAAACCCCTTAAAATGGCATTTAAAATACATTTTAATAATTCAAATTAATGGATAAATTAAACAAACCTGAACAGGCGCTTAACCTTCCCGCAGGCTATTTTGGCATGGTGCTGGGCATCATCGGCATGGGTTTCGCCTGGCGATACGCCAGCACCCTGTGGCCGGTGACGCGCTGGCCGGGTGAGATTCTGGTCGCTCTCGCAGTTGCCTGCTGGTTTTTACTGACGACGGCGTTTATTACCCGTGCGATCCGTTTCCCGCACAGCGTGCTGGCAGAGATGCGCCACCCGGTAATGAGCAGCTTCGTCAGCCTTTTTCCGGCCACCACCATGCTGGTCGCCATCGGTTTTGTGCCCTGGTTCCGCCCGGTATCGCTGGCGCT
Source organism: Enterobacter cloacae complex sp. P13B (assembly GCF_014895915.1). Lineage (NCBI taxonomy): Bacteria > Pseudomonadati > Pseudomonadota > Gammaproteobacteria > Enterobacterales > Enterobacteriaceae > Enterobacter > Enterobacter cloacae complex sp. P13B. Next base: position 129,912 of record NZ_JADBQN010000041.1, on the reverse strand, counting down.
TTTCGGCGTGGGCGTGGTGTTACAGCTTGCTTATTCCGCCTGGCAAAGCGCCGGGCTCTGGCGAGGCAGGCACCCGCAGGAGGCCACCACGCCCGGATTGTATCTGCCGACGGTGGCGAATAATTTCATCAGCGCGATGGCGTGCGGTGCTCTGGGGTTCAACGATGCAGGGCTCGTTTTTCTCGGCGCGGGCGTCTTTTCCTGGCTCAGCCTGGAGCCGGTGATCCTCCAGCGTCTTCGCAGCGCCGGGGAGCTTCCCACCGCGCAGCGCACCGCTTTAGGCATTCAGCTGGCGCCCGCGCTGGTGGCGTGCAGCGCCTGGTTTAGCGTCAACGGTGGGGAAGCCGACACCTTCGCCAAAATGCTGTTCGGCTACGGCCTGTTGCAGTTGCTCTTTATGCTGCGCCTGCTGCCGTGGTATGTGTCTCAGCCGTTTAACGCCTCCTTCTGGAGTTTCTCGTTTGGCGTGTCGGCTCTGGCTACCACCGGGCTGCATCTGGGTCATGGCAGTTCGTCTGGATTCTTCCACGCCATTGCTGTGCCGCTGTTTATCTTTACCAATCTCATCATTGGGATGCTGTTGGTCCGTACGTTTATTCTGCTGATTCAGGGCAAACTTCTGGTGCGCACTGATAAGGCACTGCTTATGCAATCTGAGGAAAAATAATGGCTGTCGATGAAAATTACTTCACAGAAAAATATGGCTTAACCCGTACGCATTCAGAGGTGCTGTACAGCGCGGGGATCGTAAAGCCCGGCAAGACATTGGATCTGGGCTGCGGAAATGGCCGCAACAGCCTTTACCTGGCGGCCAACGGCCACGAGGTGACCGCCTGGGATAAAAACCCGATGAGCGTTGATAACATTGAGCGCATCAAGGCGGCAGAAGGGATTGAGAATCTGCACACTGCCGTCAAAGATCTTAACAGCCTGAGCTTTGACGGCGAGTACGACTTTATTCTTTCCACCGTGGTGCTGATGTTCCTGGAGGCGAAAACCATTCCAGGCCTTATCGCCAACATGCAGCGCTGCACCAAACCCGGCGGCTACAACCTGATCGTTGCCGCGATGGACACGGCGGATTACCCGTGCACCGTCGGCTTCCCGTTTGCGTTCAAAAGCGGTGAGCTGAGCAGCTACTACGAAGGCTGGGAGCTGCTCAAATACAACGAAGAGGTTGGCGAACTGCACCGCACCGATGAAAACGGCAACCGCATCAAGCTGCGCTTTGCCACCATGCTGGCGCGCAAGCCCGCTTAACGGGCGGCCAGCAGGCAGATCTGCAGGGCAGTCTTGTAAGATGCCTCGAACGACGACAGCGGCAGGAACTCAAACTTCGAGTGGAAATTATGCGCGCCGGTGAAGAAGTTCGGGGTGAGTAGCCCTTTTGCCGACAGCGCCGCACCGTCCGTGCCGCCGCGCATAGGGATCGGTTTTGGGGTGATGCCTAGCGATTCCATCGCCTCAAACATCAGGTCGATGGCGCGCCGGTCTTCACCAATCGCATTGCTGATGTTGCTGTAGGTATCTTCAATGCGATAGTCGACCTTCGCCGTCGGGTGTTGGGCGGCAATCAGCGCGGCGACGTCCGCAATCTGCTGCTTGCGGGCGTCAAAGCTAGTTTTATCAAAATCGCGAATATTAGCCTTTAGCACGGCGTCGTTCTGTCCGGCCTGAATGCCGTTAAACCAGATATAGCCCTCGCGGCCCTCGGTGCACTCCGGGGTTTGCTGGCGGTCGAAATGGCTGATGAAGTCGGTCGCCATCAATAACGGGTTCACCAGTACCCCTTTGGCGGACATCGGGTGCGCCGTCACGCCGGTGAAGTGGATCTCTGCCGCTGCCGCGTTAAAATTCTCGTAAACAATTTCTCCCAGCTCACAGCAGTCGATGGTCCAGGCAAAGTCCACGTCGAAGCGTTTCAGATCCAACGCCTTGGCGCCGTTCAGGCCAATCTCTTCGTCGGGCACAAACGCGACCACAATGTCGCCATGCTGATGCTCAGCGGTGAGGTTTTCCAGTACGGTCATTACCACCGTCACCGCCGCTTTATTGTCTGCGCCCAATACGCTGGTACCGTCGCTGAAAATAATCTCCTCATTCGGATAAGCCAGAATTTCCGGGTGCTCGTTCACGCGCAGCCAGATGTCTTTTTCCTTATTCAGACAGAGATCTTCACCATTAAACGTTAATATTTGCGGATGAATATTCGGTGATAAACCGACGTCTACGGTATCAATGTGGGTAATAAAGCCGATGCGCGGCGCACCGGGCACGTTGCCTTTTTTCACTGCCGTCACGGTCGCGAATTCGTCAATCACGATGTCGTCTAACCCCAGCTGCACCAGCTCCTGCGCCAGCTCTCGCGCCATGTCGTGCTGGCCCGGCGTCGAGGGCAGAGTTTTCACTTTCGGATCGCTCTGGCTGGTAATCGCAAGATAGCGGAAAAAACGGTGCGTTAATTGTCTGGAAAGCGGCGAGCCCATAGTGTTTTCTTCCTTATTTATTTTTCGGGTGTTTGCCACTTCACTTTAATGTTATTTATGAAATGGCAAAAGAATTAATTAGCCGTCGAATTAAAAAGACAGGAATAAATGATGACAAGCAAACGCACAACGTTAACGCTGGCACTCGCTGCGCTCACGGTCAGTTCCACCGTAGCCGCGAAAACGCTGGTGTATTGCTCCGAAGGGTCACCGGAAAACTTTAATCCCCAGTTATACACCTCGGGCACCAGCGTGGATGCCAGCGCAGTGCCGGTCTACAACCGGCTGGTCGATTTCAAACCCGGCACCACGGAACTGGTGCCGAGCCTGGCAGAGCGCTGGGAGGTGAGCGACGACGGCAAGGTTTATACCTTCCATCTGCGTAAAGGGGTGAAGTTTCAGAGCAATAAATTCTTCACGCCGACCCGCGATTTTAACGCCGATGACGTGATCTTCTCGTTTATGCGCCAGAAGGACGTGAACCATCCCTATCACAACGTCTCAAACGGCAGCTATTCCAACTTCGAAAGCCTGGAGTTTGGCAGCCTGATTACCGCTATTGATAAAGTCGATGACCACACGGTGCGCTTTACCCTGGCGCACCCTGAAGCGCCGTTTGTTGCGGATCTGGCATGGTATTTTGCCTCGATCCTCTCCGCGGAGTATGCCGATGCAATGTTGAAAGCGGGCACGCCGGAGAAGGTGGATATGCAGCCCATTGGCACCGGGCCGTTTAAGCTGGCGCAGTATCAGAAGGATTCCCGCATTCTGTTTACGGCGTTTGCCGACTACTGGCAGGGGAAATCAAAGCTGGACAGGCTGGTCTTTGCCATCACCCCGGATCCCTCCGTGCGTTTTGCCAAAATAGAGAAAAATGAATGCCAGGTGATGCCGTTCCCGAACCCGGCGGATCTGCCGCGTATGAAGGCTAATAAAGATATTACGCTGATGAGCAAGGCCGGGCTGAACACGGGTTTCCTGGCGTTTAATACCCAAAAGCCGCCGCTGGATAACGTGAAGGTTCGCCAGGCGCTGGCGATGGCGATCAATAAGCCGGCCATTATCGACGCGGTGTTTCACGGCACCGGCACCGCGGCGAAAAACCTGCTGCCGCCGGGCGTCTGGAGCGCTGACAGCGAGCTGAAGGATTACGATTACGATCCTGAAAAAGCCAAAGCGTTGCTGAAAGAGGCCGGTTTAGCCGGCGGCATGAGTATTGACCTGTGGGCGATGCCCGTCCAGCGGCCCTATAACCCGAACGCCAAACGGATGGCGGAGATGATTCAGGCTGACTGGGCGAAGGTGGGGGTGCAGACAAAAATTGTCACTTTCGAATGGGGCGAATATCTCAAGCGCGTGAAGGACGGTGAACATCAGGCTGCCCTGATGGGCTGGACGACCGCAACGGGCGACCCGGATAACTTCTTTGGCCCGCTGTTTACCTGCACCTCGGCCAACGGCGGTTCGAATTCGGCGAAGTGGTGCTATAAGCCGTTTGATAAAATTATCGCGGAAGCAAAATCAACCACCGATCGCGACAAGCGCGTGGCGCTGTATAAAGAGGCGCAGCAGATCATGCATGACCAGATGCCGGCGGTCATGATTGCGCATTCAACGATCTTCGAACCGGTGCGCAAAGAGGTGACAGGTTACGAAATCGATCCATTTGGCAAACATTTGTTCTGGCAGGTGGATATTAATCAGTAATTTTCACTGCCCGGTACGCAGCCGGGCACTTTTTTCGCAATTTGTGCTCCCCGCGTCATTTTTTGTCACAACAACCCCACCGAACTTTTGCTATAACTTCAAATGCATACTTGCAGATTACATGGAAAACTATCATGCGTACTCAAACTTTTTTTAAAGTTGCAGTGCTTACGGGTTTATTGGCAGTGGCGGGCTGTTCTTCAAAAGTCGCGGCTCCAGAACAATATTCAGGCTTTTTAAAAGATTATTCCGGCTTGCAGCAGACGACGTCTGCAACGGGTAAACCAACGCTGCGTTGGGTTGACCCTTCCTATAACGAAGCCAATTATGACAGCATTATCTGGACGCCAATCACCTATTATCCAACGCCAAAACCGACGACTCAGATCGGGAAACAAACCCTTGATGAGCTGCTGAATTACACCAATAACAAAATGAAAACGGCTATTGGTACCCGTAAGCCGATTGTGACCACGCCGGGTAAACACAGCCTGATTTTCCGCGGTGCTATCACCGGGGTGAGTTCGCAGAAAGAAGGTCTGCAGTTCTATGAAGTGGTGCCGGTCGCGCTGGTGGTAGCAGGTACGCAGATGGCAACCGGCCATCGCACCATGGATACCCATCTCTACTTTGAAGGTGAGCTGATCGACGCGGCCACCAATAAACCGGTGATGAAGGTGGTTCGTAAAGGTGAAGGTAAAGAGCTGAATAACGAAAGTACGCCGATGACCTTTGCGACGCTGAAGCAGGTTGTTGACGACATGGCGACGGACGCCACCATGTTTGACGTGCATAAAACAGCGAAATAATGTTAAGCGGCCTGCATTGCGCAGGCCGTTTTTTTTACGCCGTACGCAGGCGCCTGAACCAGGTCTCTGGTTTCGTGAACATCACCATATTCCCGCCCAGAATCAGCAGCAAACCGACGATACCGTTGATGTGCCAGACGTAGCCTTCATACACCGTTGAGATAGAGAGCGCCACCAGCGGGAAGAGCAGCGTACTGTAGGCCGCTTTCCCGGGGCCGATACGTCCCACCAGCGTGAAGTAGGCGCCAAAGGCAATCACCGAGCCGAAGAGAGCCAGATAGAGCAGCGCGCCCATGTAGGTGACCGTCCATTCCGGGGTAAAACTGTCACCTCTGAAGAGCGCAATACCCCCCATCACCAGCGTGCCGTAAAGCATAGCCCAGGCGTTGGTGGTCATGGTTTCCAGACCTCTGCGCTGATGGCGCATGCTGATCATATTGCCCAGCGAGAAGCCGTACGTGCCGAGGGCGGAAAGGCCAATGCCCGTCAGGAGCGATACGCTCCAGCCGCTGGCCAGCAGGTCGTCCCAGAAAAGGGTCACGATCCCTACAAGACCCAGCGCCGCCGCCGTCCAGAAACGCGCGGGCGGGCGCTGTCCAAAGAAAATAAAACAGTTAATGGCGTTGTAGAGCACCGCCATGGAGAAGATCACCGATTCCAGCCCGGTGTTGATGTGTGCCGCCGCGGTATAAAAACACCAGAAGTTAAAGCAGAAGACGCAGCATCCCTGAAGCATGCAGAACAGATGATCCCGCAGCGCCAGCTTGCGCAGCCGGCGCAGGGCAAGTAACACCACCATCATCGTGGCGCTGGCCACCGCGAAACGCCAGAAAATAGAGACGGGGGCGGGTACGGGACCCTGCTGCAGGAAAATGGCAATCCAGGTGGTTCCCCAGATGATCACCACCAGTCCGTATAATAACGCGTTCATATTTTTTCTCTTCTCAAACCACGGAAGCCCGCAGTATGGCGCTGACATCGCTCTGGGGCTTTCACCGGCTTGCGGTAGACTTGCAAAATCTTGCGCTTTTTTCTTTTCCGGGGGCTGGCAACGGGGGGCAACAGTTCTTAGACTGACAGTTCACTCAATAACGCGCTAACGGTTATGTCTCACGCTTACGATACCTTTGAAACGCTTCGCCAGCAGAATGCGGTCCTGCGGGAAACGGTCGCGCTCAATTCCGGCATTCAGCTGGCGGCGTGGTACAACAAGCACGATACGATAAAGGTTAAAAGCAATCATCATACCCTTAGCCTGTACGTTGCCGACGGTTACGAGAGCTATCAAAAGACGCCGGGCGGCTGGAAGAACGGCGGGGGACCGGACCGTTTCTGTCTGATGCCGAAAGAGAGCGAATCGACGTGGGACATCCGCGATGACCTGTCGTTTGTCCATCTCTACTGCACCGATGAACACCTGCGCGATGTGGGCGAAAAAATCTGGGACAAGCGGCCCCTGTCGCTGACTCTGGATGAGCGCATTTTTGGCAGCGACCCGAAGATCACCGCGCTGTACCGCCAGTTTCTGCTTGGCTGCGACTGGCAGCAGCAGGCCAACCAGCTCACCCTGAGCACGGCCTCTACGCTGCTGTTGACCCACCTGCTGCAAAACTACGCCAACGTTCAGTGGAAGCTCCCGGTCGTTACCGGCGGGCTATCGCCGTTTGTTCTGCGCAACGTGCTGGCATTTATTGAAGAAAACCTCGGACAGCCCCTGACGCTGGCCGAGCTGGCGGCGCAGGCCGCACTCAGCGAATACCATTTTGCCCGCATGTTCCGCCAGTCGACGGGGCTGGCGCCGCATCAGTACGTTATGCAACGGCGCATGGAAAAAGCGAAAAACCTGGTGCAGCATACCTCGACGCCGCTGACGGATATCGCGCTGGCCTGCGGGTTTAACTCCGCCAGCCACTTCAGTAACCGTTTTCGCAGCGTCATGGGCATTACGCCGTCACAGCTGCGCGCGGCGAGCGCGTGAAAACAGGGCATAGCTTAAGCCGCCCAGCACCAGCCCCCAGAATGCCGAGCCGATGCCCAGGATCGTGACGCCGCTTGCTGTCATCAGAAACGTGACGATAGCCGCGTCGCGCTCCGCTTCATGATTCAGCGCCTGATATAAACTCCCGCTGATGGTACCCAGCAGCGCCAGACCGGCCAGCGTCTGGATCCAGCTGAGCGGCAGCGCTGCCATTATCCCGGTGATGGATCCGCCGAACACTCCCGCCAGCAGATAAAACCCGCCGGCCGCGATGGCCGCCAGCCAGCGTTTACCGGCATCGGGGTGGGCATCCGGGCTTTGACAGATAGCGGCGGTAATGGCGGCTATGCAGATGGAAAAGACGCCGAAGGGGGACAGCAGCAGCGCCAGCCCGCCCGTAAAAATAATGAGCGGTGAGACCGCCAGCGGATAGCCGGACGCTTTCATGGTCGCGAAACCGGGCGCATTTTGCGAGGCCATAGTCACCAGGAAGAAGGGCAAGCCGATGCTCACCAGGCTGGTGAAGGTGAACGTGGGCGCAATAAACTCAGGTGTCACGAAGGAAATGGTGACTTTGTCGGTGACAACGTCACCTCCCGCCCATGCCACGATCCCGCCCACCAGCAGCGTAACGACGATCGCATAGCGCGGTGCCAGCGCTTTCGCCAGCAGCCACGCGGCAATCATGCTGCCGCACAGCAGAAAGTGCCCGTCCAGATGGGCAAACGCATGCAGCCCAAACTGCAGGAGTACGCCTGCCAGCATGGCCGCAGCCAGTGAGTGTGGGATCAGCTTCATCAGGCGGGCGAAAAGCCCGGTAATGCCGCAGAGTAAAATGAGCGCGTTGGCGAAGATAAACACGCCGATTGTCTCGGCCAGCGTCACGCCGTGCAGGCTGGTGGCGAGTAGCGCCGCGCCGGGCGTAGACCAGGCGGTCAGCACCGGAGCTTTATACCACCAGGAGAGCGCCAGCGTGCTGACGCCCATCCCAACCCCCAGCGCGGTCATCCAGCCCGCAATCTGCTGCGCGCTGGCGCCTGCCGCCGCGGCGGCCTGCCAGATGATGGTTGCCGAACTGGCGTAACCGACCAGAACGGCGACAAATCCAGCCAGTACGACTGGAACGAGATGAGAGGTAGGGCGCATAGAAACTCCACTGTGCGTTATAACGTCCGCGATAAGGTAACACTGTGCGCTATAGCGTACAAGTGGTATGCTCAGGGCCATCAGGAGGGAGCATGGACATTACACAACATCTTGCAGCAACGCTGAAAACGCTGCGCCAGGCGCGCGGCTGGAGTTTATCGAAGCTGGCGGACGAAACGGGCGTGTCGAAAGCGATGCTCGGGCAAATCGAGCGCAATGAGTCCAGCCCGACGGTGTCGACGCTGTGGAAAATTGCCACCGGGCTGAACGTCCCGTTTTCCGCTTTCATTACGCCCGAGGCGGACAGGCCGGCTGTGTTTGATTCACAGCAGCAGGCGATGGTGGTCAAACCGCTCTTTCCCTGGGATGAGACGCTCCGGTTCGATCATTTTTCCATCACGCTGGCACCGGGTGCCCTGAGCGAGTCCACGCCGCATGAGGCAGGCGTGATTGAACATGTGGTGGTCATCAGCGGCGAGCTGGAGATGAACATCAACGACGAGTGGCAGACGGTTCATGCCGATTCTGGCGTCCGTTTTGCCGGCGATAAACCGCACGCCTACCGCAACAGCAGCGACCGGCCGGTGCATTTTCACTCTCTGATCCATTATCCCCGCTGAGGCTACGCAAAACTGTTTCGCTGGCGCAGACTTCTGACTACAATAGCCGCCATTTTGACCATAACGGATAACGACGAAGTATGCGCCTGCAATCCCATCATCTTGAACTTTTAAGCCCGGCCCGCGACGCCGCCATTGCCCGTGAAGCGATCCTTCATGGCGCTGACGCCGTCTACATCGGCGGCCCTGGCTTCGGTGCCCGCCATAACGCCAGCAACAGCCTGCGCGATATTGCAGATCTGGTGCCGTTCGCCCACCGTTTCGGGGCGAAAGTGTTCGTGACCCTGAACACCATTCTTCATGATGATGAGCTGGAGCCCGCGCAGCGTCTGATTACCGATCTCTACCAGACCGGCGTCGATGCCCTGATTGTTCAGGACATGGGCGTGCTTGAGCTGGATATTCCGCCTATCGAGCTGCATGCCAGCACCCAGTGCGATATCCGCACGGTTGAGAAGGCGAAGTTTCTCTCCGACGTGGGCTTTTCGCAGATCGTTCTGGCCCGCGAGCTGAACCTCAATCAGATCCGCGATATTTACCAGGCAACCGACGCGACGATCGAATTCTTTATCCACGGCGCGCTGTGCGTGGCCTATTCCGGCCAGTGCAACATTTCCCACGCCCAGACGGGCCGCAGCGCCAACCGCGGCGACTGCTCGCAGGCCTGCCGTCTGCCGTATACCCTGAAAGACGATCAAGGTCGCGTGGTGGCGTTCGAAAAACACCTGCTTTCCATGAAGGATAACGATCAGACCGCCAACCTGGGCGCGCTGATCGACGCGGGCGTGCGTTCCTTTAAGATTGAAGGGCGCTACAAAGATATGAGCTACGTGAAGAACATCACCGCGCACTATCGCCAGATGCTGGACGCCATCATCGAAGATCGCGGTGACCTGGCGCGCGCCTCGGCCGGTCGTACCGAACATTTCTTTATTCCGTCAACGGACAAAACCTTCCACCGCGGCAGCACGGACTATTTCGTGAACGCCCGCAAAGGGGATATTGGCGCGTTTGACTCACCGAAGTTTATCGGTTTACCGGTCGGCGAGGTGCTGAAAGTGGCGAAAGATCACCTGGACGTTGAAGTGACCGAGCCGCTGGCGAACGGCGACGGCCTGAACGTGATGATTAAGCGTGAAGTGGTGGGCTTCCGCGCCAACACGGTCGAAAAAACCGGCGAGAACCGCTACCGCGTCTGGCCGAATGAAATGCCTGCCGATCTCTACAAGGCAAGGCCGAACGCGCCGCTCAACCGTAACCTGGATCATAACTGGCAGCAGGCGTTGCTGAAAACCTCCAGCGAGCGTCGCATCGCGGTGGACATTGAGCTGGGCGGCTGGGAAGAGCAGCTGATCCTGACCATGACCTGCGAAGACGGCATCAGCGTAACGCATACGCTTGATGGTCTGTTCGAGGTGGCAAACAACGCGGATAAAGCGCTTAACAGCCTGAAGGACGGCGTAGCGAAGCTGGGCCAGACGATTTACTACGCGCGCGCCATCGAGGTTAATCTGCCGGACGCGCTGTTCGTGCCGAACAGCCTGCTGAACCAGTTCCGCCGCGAAACGGCAGAGATGCTGGATGCCGCACGCCTGGCGCAGTATCCGCGCGGCAGCCGTAAGGCCGAATCCGTTCCTGCGCCTGTGTATCCGGACACCCATTTATCGTTCCTGGCCAACGTTTACAACCATAAAGCGCGTGAATTTTATCATCGCCACGGCGTGCAGCTTATCGACGCGGCCTATGAAGCGCACGAAGAGAAGGGCGATGTGCCGGTGATGATCACCAAGCACTGCCTGCGCTTTGCTTTTAACCTGTGCCCGAAACAGGCGAAAGGGAATATTAAAAGCTGGAAGGCTACCCCCATGCAGCTGGTCAACGGTGACGAAGTTCTGACCCTGAAGTTTGACTGCCGTCCTTGTGAAATGCATGTTATCGGCAAAATGAAAAACCACATTTTCAAAATGCCACCGCCGGGCAGCATCGTTGCGTCCGTGAGCCCGGACGATCTGATGAAAACCCTGCCGAAACGCAAGGGCAGTTAATTACCTTACGTGCGTGTCCGGTTTGCGCGATTGCTGCCACAGGTGGTGTTCGCGCAAACCCTCCGCCGACTCCTCCGCAGCGCTTCGCAACTCATCGCTGTCGGCCTCATGCCGCAGCTGATGCTCCACATTCTTTACCCAAACATATTCATGGCCTTTGTGCCCGGCCATCAGCTGGCCGGAAAACAGCGCACAAATAAGCATGACGAGAGATAACCCTTTTTTCACCATGGTTTCACCGCTGAATAACATTGCGGAAATAAGCATGCCGATTATTTTTTCTCGTTATTATTCAATAATTCAAAGTACGGCAAAGAAAGTGTCAAATACTGTAGGATCGGAATTTTTCTTAAGAAATATCCTAAATACGAATTACGCGTTGTAAACTACCTGTTCTGGTACGTAAACAGACATTTACTTTAAGGATAATCCTATATAATAGAGGTTCTCTGGCTAAGGAATGAGTCTAAATAAATGAAAAAAATAATCGCACTTGCGCTCCTCGTGGCTGCCGTTGGGGCTACCGCAGGATTTCGCTATATCGGTAATGACGAACCAGAATATATTCAGTCCGCTGAAATTCGCGTTGGTTCCTATTTAACCAGCGACTATGGACGCGTAGCCTGCAATAGTAAAAGAGTAAATGAACAGCGCTGGGAATTAGACTGCACCCATCCGGCACGGGGAAAAACATTCCAGTTTGCGGTATATCCCTCTGAAAAGGCTCCCTATGGCGTATCGCGATCGTTTTATCTCGAGGCCCTTAACGATGATGCCAGGCAGAGCGCTGAGCAGGGCCTGATGCGCTATTTGCAAATCAACACCAGCGCGAGTTAATCAGGCTGTTTAGCTTTCGTTGAGACAGGCGGTGTTAGTTTGTACGAGATCCGCTGCCCGACCATGGAGCGTCGGGGACGTAGAGACCAAAATACAAATCTATCCATGCAAGCATTTACCGCCAGATAATGGCGGTTTTTTTTGCGCTTTTTCCGCTAGCGGTCAGTATCAGAACGTGAAAATTGTTTGCGATATTGAGCCGGAGAAAGCGCAAACTGCTGACGAAAATGATGGCGCAGCGTAGACGCCTGACCAAACCCGGTCTGTTCCGCGATGCTGTCGATGCTTAAACGGCTGCTCTCCAGATAATCTTTTGCTCTCAGCAGGCGTTCATTAAGCAGCCAGCGAGCTGGCGTCGTGCCCGTTGCCGCCTCGAAGCGACGAAGAAAGGTGCGCTGGCTCATGCCGACCCGACGTGCCAGCGAGTCGACGCTGTGCGGCTCGACAAGGTGCGTGTGCAGAAAATCAAACAGCTGGCCCAGGCGCTGGCTTTCTCGCAGCTGCGCCACCGGGCGGCTCAGCTGCTGCGGCTGTGAACCATCCCGGTGAGGGGGGATCACCAGCCGACGCGCCACGCTGTTGGCGGTTTCCATGCCATAGTCCCGCCGGACGACGTGCAGACAGAGATCGATCCCCGCCGCGCTGCCCGCGGACGTCAGGATATCGCCCTCGTCCTGGTAGAGCACATCCTCAACCACCTCGATGTCAGGGTAGCGGACCTTAAGCGCGTCAATGTAGCGCCAGTGCGTCGTGGCTTTACGTCCGTTCAGCAGCCCCGTAGCGGCCAGCACGAACACGCCCGAGCAGATGGACAGCAGCTGACATCCGCGCGCGCTGGCCTGGCGCAGCGCCTCGCAGAGCGCCGGAGGAACCGGTGAGTCCAGCCCCCGCCAGCCGGGAACCACGATCAGGTCCGCCGACGCAAGCAGGCTCAAGTCCCCATCGGTAACGATGCGGATCCCGCCGGTCGCCCGCAGTTCTCCGCTATCCACGCTCGCCACCGCAAAACGATTCCAGTCGTCGCCCAGCTCCGGACGCGGCAGGCCAAAAATCTCAACCGCCACGCCAAACTCAAAGGTACATAGCCCGTCATACGCCAGCACCACCACCTGCGGGCGGGTAACCTGTCTTAAGTTTGTCATCTTTTTGCTGTTTTCTGGCATAAGCGAGCGCATTCACGGGCTGAATTTGTGGATAGAGTAGTGTTAACACAAACGCCAAAGATGAGGAAGGATCATGAGCTATGTTACTGAATTTCCGGCTGCCGAGCCGCAGGAAGCCGTTACCCATTTTCTGCGTCGCCTGAGCGTTGAAACCGACTGCGCCGACGTGCATCACGCCATCGCCAATAATGAGCAGGACTTCGTGCTGCTGCACGTGGTGGGGAGCCCGGAGCAGTTTGCCCGCCGCCATGTGCCGGGCGCACTGCATATGCCCTGGAGCCAGATGACCGCTGAGCGCATGGCCCAATGGCCGGAAGGGACGCTGTTTGTCGTCTACTGTGCGGGACCGCACTGTAACGGCGCGGACAGAGCCGCGCTGAAGCTGGCGCGTCTCGGGCTGCCGGTCAAAATCATGCTCGGCGGCATCACCGGCTGGGAAGATGAACGCTACGCCTTTGCCAGCCAGGCGCACGCTGACGCGCTGTGAAGATGAATTTTTTTCAACACCCGTGAAATTTTCTCGTTTGCCGGAAACGGTAAGGTATGACATCTTTTTTGGACGTTTAGACATCCAGAAGCCTAAAGATTCAAATAATGAATTATCACTGCGGGCAATTAATACCGGCAGACTGAGGAGATTTCCATGCAACGACAGCACGCCCCATACCGCGCCGACGTAGTCGGCAGCTTTTTACGCCCGGATGCCATCAAGCAGGCTCGCCTGAAGTTCGCCAGCGGCGAGATTGATGCCGGACAACTTCGCGCGGTGGAGGACGAGGCTATTCGCCACGTCGTCGAGCAGCAGTGCGCGTGCGGCCTGCATGTGGTGACCGACGGTGAATTTCGCCGTGCCTGGTGGCACTTCGATTTCTTCGACGGTCTTCAGGGCGTTGAGCGTTACGATTCACAGCAGGGGATTCAGTTCAACGGAGTACAAACCAAAGCCTACGGCGTGCGCGTGACCGGCAAGCTGGGCTTTGGCGACCACCCGATGCTGGAAGACTTCCGCTATCTGAAAAGCATCAGCGGCAATGCCCAGCCGAAGATGACCATTCCCAGCCCAAGCGTGCTCCATTTCCGCGGCGGGCGCAAAGACATCGACGCGACGGTGTACCCGGATCTGAACGACTATTTCGACGATCTGGCAACCACCTGGCGCGACGCGATACGCGCATTCTACGACGCGGGCTGCCGTTATCTGCAGCTGGACGACACCGTCTGGGCCTATCTCTGCTCGGACGACCAGCGCCGTCAGATCCGCGAGCGCGGCGACGATGCCGATGAGCTGGCGCAAATCTATGCCCGCGTACTGAACAAGGCCCTGGAAGGCAAGCCAGAGGATCTGACCATCGGGCTGCACGTCTGCCGCGGTAACTTCCGTTCAACCTGGATTTCCGAAGGCGGCTACGAGCCGGTGGCGGAAGTGCTTTTCGGGACGGTCAACGTTGACGCATTCTTCCTGGAATACGATAACGACCGCAGCGGGGATTTCGCGCCGCTGCGCTTCGTTCGCCCGGGCAAGCAGCAGGTGGTGCTGGGGCTGATCACCACGAAAAACGGTGAGCTGGAGAACCCGGAAGGCGTGAAGGCCCGTCTGGAAGAGGCGGCGAAATACGTGGCGAAAGATCAAATCTGCCTCAGCCCGCAGTGCGGTTTTGCCTCCACCGAAGAGGGCAACAGCCTGAGCGAGTCCCAGCAGTGGGATAAGGTCCGTCTGGTGACGCAGATCGCCAGCGAAGTCTGGTAAACCGCTTCCTCAGCGCTGCATTATAAAAGTGCAGCGCTGTGCCATTCTGAGTCGTTCTCTTTACATCGTGCCGTCTGTCTCCTGCAATAGCGCTTCCTCCATTCTGGCATCCTTTTTGCTCCTGCTTCGCTGACACCTTTTTTCCGCGTCCATGCCGTAACGGACGTTTTCGCACAGCGTTCTTTTTCAGGAGTGAAAATATGCAGCGTCGTACCTTATTAAAAGCCTTTGCGTTATCCGCGTCCGTCGTGGCGATGGGAATGAGTTTTGGCGTGCAGGCGGCCGACACCATCAAAGTGGGGATCATGCACTCTCTGTCCGGCACGATGGCCATCTCCGAAACCCCGCTGAAGGACGTCGCCCTGATGACCATCGACGAAATCAACGCCAAAGGCGGCGTGCTGGGTAAGAAACTGGAGCCGGTGGTGGTGGATCCGGCCTCAAACTGGCCGCTGTTTGCCGAGAAGGCGCGCCAGTTGCTGAGCCAGGATAAAGTGGCGGTGGTGTTCGGCTGCTGGACGTCGGTTTCGCGCAAATCCGTGCTGCCGGTGTTTGAGGAGCTGAACGGCCTGCTGTTCTATCCGGTGCAGTATGAGGGCGAGGAAATGTCGCCAAACGTCTTCTATACCGGCGCGGCGCCGAACCAGCAGGCTATCCCGGCGGTGGAATACCTGATGAGCGAAGACGGCGGCGGGGCGAAGCGCTTCTTCCTGCTGGGGACCGACTACGTTTACCCGCGCACCACCAACAAAATCCTGCGCGCGTTCCTGCATTCGAAAGGGGTTGAGGATAAGGACATCGAAGAGGTTTACACCCCGTTTGGTCACAGCGACTACCAGACCATCGTCGCCAGCATCAAGAAATTCTCCGCCGGCGGCAAAACCGCCGTGGTGTCGACCATCAACGGCGACTCCAACGTGCCGTTCTACAAAGAGCTGGCTAACCAGGGGCTGAAGGCCACCGACGTGCCGGTGGTGGCGTTCTCCGTCGGCGAAGAAGAGCTGCGCGGAATCGACACCAAACCGCTGGTGGGTAACCTGGCGGCGTGGAACTACTTTGAGTCCGTGGATAATCCAACCAACCAGGCGTTCGTCGCGGATTACAAAGCCTATGCGAAGGCGCACAAGCTGCCGAATGCCGATACCGTGGTGACCAACGACCCGATGGAAGCGACTTACGTGGGGATCCATATGTGGGCACAGGCGGTGGAAAAAGCGGGCACCACCGACGTGGATAAAGTGCGCGCGGCGATGGCCGGTCAGTCATTTAAGGCGCCGTCTGGCTTTACGCTCACCATGGATGCTACCAACCATCATCTGCACAAGCCGGTCATGATCGGTGAAATTGAAGGCAACGGCCAGTTCAACGTGGTCTGGCAGACGGAACAGCCGGTGCGCGCCCAGCCGTGGAGTCCGTTCATCGCCGGGAATGACAAAAAGCCCGACCAGCCGATGAAAACCGCCAGCAACTAGGCCATTGCCTCAGGGAGAAACGTCATGAACGCCATGCGCATGTTCATCGCTCTTGTATGGCTTTCCGGACTGCTGCCAGGGATGGCGCAGGCATCGGATGCCGATCGTTTTGTTGCCGCCAGCCGCGGCCAGCAGGCGGAGCTCCTCACGCAGTGGGCCGCCGCGCCGGATGCCGCCAGGCTTCCGCTGCTTCAGTCCCTGCAAAAGGAAAACCTGTATACCGACAGCCAAAAGCACGCCTTTGCGAAGCGTAATGGCGAAATGGTTTCGCTCGGTGAGGCCCGCGCGGCAGTAGGGCAAACCAAAGCCGTACGCCTGACAAACCGGCTGCGCGTGCTGGCTGCAACGGCCATTGCCACGCATCAGCTTGTTAGTGACAGTGTCACCGAAAGACGGGCTGCAGCCTGTCAGCTCCAGCGTGATGCTCAGCCCGACATGCTCGCTTTTCTTGAAAAGCGCGCCGGGGATGAAGCGGACGCTGTGGCGCGTCAGGCGCTGCTGCTGGCGGCGGCAAACCTCCAGCTGGCGAGCCCGCAGCCGGAGGTGCGCCGCAGGGCCGTCGAACTGCTGGGCCAGTCAGACGATCCGGACGTACAGTCCAGACTCACTCCGTTTACCCAGGCGCAGACCGAGCCGGATGCCGGCGTTCGCGCGGCCGCAGAAGAGAGTCTTAGCCAGATTACGCATCGCCTGATGTGGGGCGATCTGCTGGGCCAGGCGTTTATGGGGCTTTCTCTGGGGTCGGTGCTGCTGCTGGCCGCGCTGGGGCTCGCGATCACCTACGGCCTGCTGGGCGTCATCAATATGGCCCACGGCGAGATGCTGATGCTGGGGGCGTACGCCACGTGGATGGTGCAGCAGGCAATGGCCGGGCTTGCCCCTCAGTGGCTGGCGCTCTATCCCGTTATCGCCTTGCCGGTGGCATTCTGCCTGACGGCGGGCATTGGAATGGTGCTGGAGCGCACCGTGATCCGTCACCTGTACGGTCGTCCGCTTGAAACGCTGCTGGCGACCTGGGGGATCAGCCTGATGCTCATCCAGCTGGTACGCATGACCTTTGGTGCCCAGAACCTGGAGGTGGCAAACCCGGCCTGGCTTTCCGGCGGGGTGCAGGTTTTTGCCAACCTGACCCTGCCGTGGAACCGCATTGTGGTGCTGGGCTTCGTGCTGCTGGTGCTGTTCTTCACCTGGCTGATTCTGAATAAAACCCGTCTTGGTCTGAACGTGCGCGCGGTGACGCAAAACCGCAGCATGGCCGCCTGCTGCGGGGTACCGACCGGGCGCGTCGATATGCTGGCGTTTGGGCTGGGCTCAGGGATCGCCGGGTTAGGCGGCGTGGCCTTATCCCAGCTTGGGAACGTCGGGCCGGAGCTTGGTCAGGGGTACATCATCGACTCGTTCCTCGTAGTCGTTCTCGGTGGCGTAGGCCAGCTGGCAGGCAGCGTGGCTGCCGCGTTCGGGCTGGGCATTTTCAATAAAATCCTTGAGCCGCAGATGGGGGCGGTGCTGGGCAAGATCGTGATTCTGGTGGCGATCGTCCTGTTTATCCAGAAGCGCCCTCAGGGGCTGTTTGCGCTGAAAGGGAGAGTGATTGACTGATGAGCCAGCCGCTGACCTTAACGCTGGCGCGTAAAGCGCCGCGCACGACACAGATTGCAGGCAGCCTGCTGGTGGCGTGTCTGCTGATATTACCGTTTTTCGCCTTGCTGCCCGCCACGCATCCGCTGGCGCTGTCGACCTGGATGCTGACGCTCATCGGCAAGATCCTCTGCTATGCCATCGTTGCGGTGGCGCTGGATCTGGTGTGGGGCTACGCCGGCATGCTCTCTCTTGGACACGGCATCTTCTTCGCCCTGGGCGGCTATGCGATGGGCATGTACCTGATGCGCCAGGCGTCAGGCGACGGCCTGCCCGCGTTTATGTCGTTTCTCTCCTGGAGCGAGCTACCGTGGTTCTGGTGGGGCACCCAGCACTTTGCCTGGGCGCTGGTGCTGATCGTGATGGTGCCGGGTTTGCTGGCGCTGGTGTTTGGCTGGTTTGCCTTCCGCTCGAAGATCAAAGGGGTTTACTTCTCGATTATGACCCAGGCGCTAACCTACGCGGGCATGCTGCTGTTCTTTCGCAACGAAACCGGCTTTGGCGGCAATAACGGCTTTACCGGCTTCACCACGCTGCTCGGGTTTTCGGTGACGGAAACGACCACCCGCATCGCGCTGTTCCTGGCGACGGTGCTGTTGCTGCTTCTGGCGTTGGGCACCGGATTTGCGCTGGCGAAGAGCAAGTTTGGCCGCATCCTGACCGCCGTGCGCGACGCGGAAAACCGCCTGACGTTCTGCGGGTACGATCCGCGCGGGTTCAAGCTGCTGGTGTGGACGCTCTCCGCCGTGCTGTGCGGCCTGGCGGGGGCGCTGTACGTTCCGCAGGTGGGCATCATTAACCCCGGTGAAATGTCGCCGACTAACTCGATAGAAGCCGCCATCTGGGTGGCGCTGGGCGGGCGAGGCACGCTGGTGGGGCCGGTGATTGGCGCGGCTCTGGTTAACGGGGCGAAAAGCTTCTTTACCGTTGCCATGCCGGAGTACTGGCAGCTGTTTCTGGGGCTGATTTTTATCGCCGTCACGCTGTTCCTGCCGCGCGGCGTCTACGGTCTGTTGCGTAAGGGAGAGAAATAATGCAGCCAACGGAAGAGTTATTTACCCGCCAGTTGCCCGGCGATCGCTACCGGGACCAGACTGACCCGGTGCTTCAGCTTGAGGCTATTAACGTCAGTTTCGACGGCTTCCAGGCGCTGACCGATCTCACCCTGAATATCGGGGTGGGCGAGTTGCGCTGCGTGATTGGCCCCAACGGGGCGGGTAAAACCACGCTTATGGACGTGATCACCGGCAAAACCCGGCCCAAAAGCGGGAGAGCGATTTACGACCAGTCTATCGACCTGACCGGGCTGGAGCCTGCGGCCATTGCCCGTCAGGGGATTGGCCGAAAATTCCAGAAACCCACGGTCTTTGAAGCGCTGACGGTGTGGGAGAACCTTGAGATCGCCATGAAAACCGATAAATCCGTCTGGGCGAGCCTGCGGGCAAAACTCAACGGCGAGCAGCGGGACCGCATTGACGAGATGCTGGTTCTTCTGCGTCTTGGTAGCGAGCGGGACCGTCGCGCCGGGCTGCTTTCGCACGGGCAGAAACAGTTCCTGGAGATCGGCATGCTGCTGGTGCAGGACCCGCACCTGCTGCTGCTGGATGAACCCGCCGCCGGGATGACCGATGCGGAAACGGAATACACCGCCGAGCTGTTCAAAACCCTGGCGGGCAAGCATTCGCTGATGGTGGTGGAGCACGACATGGGCTTTGTTGAAACGATTGCCGACCACGTCACGGTGCTGCATCAGGGGCGCGTGCTGGCGGAAGGCTCGCTTCGCGAGGTGCAGGCCAACGAGCAGGTGATTGAGGTCTATCTGGGCCGCTAAGGAGCGATGATGTTACAGGTTAACGAACTGAATCAGTACTACGGCGGCAGCCATATCCTGCGCGGCGTGAGCTTCGAAGCCGCTCCCGGTGAAGTCACCTGTCTGCTGGGACGCAACGGCGTCGGGAAAACCACGCTGCTGAAGTGCCTGATGGGGTTGATCCCGGCGAAAACCGGGGAGGTCATCTGGCAGGGTAAAACGATCACCCACAGCAGGCCGCACCAGCGGGTGCAGTCCGGCGTGGCGTATGTCCCGCAGGGCCGCGAGATTTTCCCGCGCCTGACCGTGGAAGAGAACCTTTTGCTTGGGCTGTCGCGTTTTTCCGCCCGCGAGGCAAAGCAGGTTCCTGACGAGATCTGGCAGCTGTTTCCGGTTCTCAAAGAGATGAAGCACCGCCGCGGGGGCGATCTCTCCGGCGGGCAGCAGCAGCAGCTGGCGATTGGTCGCGCGCTGGCGAGCCGTCCGCAGCTGCTGATTCTGGACGAACCGACGGAAGGCATACAGCCTTCCGTCATCAAAGAGATTGGCCAGGTGATCCGCACCCTGGCAAACAGAGGCGACATGGCAATCCTGCTCGTCGAGCAGTTTTACGACTTTGCCGCCGAGCTGGCCGACAGCTATCTCCTGATGTCCCGCGGCACTATCATTCAGCGCGGGAGGGGCGAAAATATGGAGCAGGAGGGCGTTCGCGGGCTGGTTGCGATCTGAAATGTTATAATATAACATCCTCATTCTTATAAAACGGAATGAGGGCGTTACTTTGGCTGCACATATTGGAAAATTTGCCATGACTCTGGGGGCGCTGCTGGTCAGTGGCCAGCTGTTTGCTCACTCGCACGGCCATCAGATGACCGAAGCGGAACAGAAAGCGGCGAACGGCGTGTTTGAGGATAAATACGTGAAGGACAGAACGCTGTCCGACTGGGACGGCACCTGGCAGTCGGTGTATCCGTTCCTGCTGGACGGTTCGCTGGATCCGGTCTTCAAACAGAAAGCGCAGAAGGATAAAAGCAAAACCTTTGACGAGGTGAAAGCGTATTACCGCAAGGGATATGCCACGGACGTGGATGCCATCGGCATTGAAAATAACGTAATGGAATTCCACAGAGGCAAGGCGGTCAGCAGCTGTCAGTATGACTACAGTGGCTACAAAATTCTGACCTACGCATCGGGCAAAAAAGGCGTTCGCTATCTGTTTGAGTGTAAGGATGCCGACAGCAAGGCGCCGAAGTTCGTGCAGTTCAGCGACCACATCATCGGGCCGAAAGCCTCATCGCATTTCCATATTTTTATGGGCAATACCTCCCACGAGGCGCTGCTAAAAGAGATGGACAACTGGCCGACCTATTATCCAAACGAGATGTACAAAGAGCAGGTGGTGGAGGAGATGCTGCACCACTGATGCGTTATTGCCGGGGGGCGGCTTCGCCTTACCCGGCCACTATTTTTTACGCCGCTTTGGGGGATTCGTTCCACGCCTTCACGCTCATTCCCCGCAAAATCATCAGCCAGGCAACGACGATGGCAACCATCATGATTGCAAACAGCGACCAGTGCGGCAGGTTGGTCAGGATAATGCCGGTGATCATCGGGTTTGCCGCCGCGCCGAGCCAGCCCAGCGCCTGCGCGGAAAAATAGCTCGCCTTCATCCCCGGCGGGGCGATGTTGTCGATCAGCATGTATTCACCCGGTGCGTAGATAATCTCACCCAGCGTAAAGATGGCGGCGGCGATGCCCCAGTAAATCAGGTTCTCCCCGGAGAGCATAAAGCCTCCCAGCCCCAGGATAAAAAACAGCGTTGCGGCGGTCATTAAAGGCCGAATATTGCTGGCGGAGATCTTCCGCCCCAGCGCGTACTGCAGCGTTACCACCACGGCGGCGTTAACGGGCAGCACCACGGCGACCACCTTCTGGGCAAAATCGCTGTCGGCATTGGCGGCCAGTACGTATTGCGAAATGCAGCTGGCGAACGATCCACCCACGTAAGACGCGAGCAGGCCGGAGAGGGTGAACCAGAACAGGGCGCGATCTTTCAGCAGCACCGACGGCTGCCAGGGCATCTTCTCCTCGGCGGTATCCAGCGCGACGCTTTTTTGCACGAAGAAATGTATAAACCCGAGCGGCAGCGCGGCGCAGAAGGCCGCCAGCCAGAACGGCAGCTGCAGGCTGTACATCACCAGCAGGGTGCCAATCGGCGGCCCTATCGTCCAGCCAATGTTCAGGAAGCTGTAGTTGAGCGAGAAGACGCGCGCTTTCTGGCTGGAGGTCAGCACGTCCGAGAACCAGGCTTTCAGCACCGTCGAAAAGACGGAATAGGCGCAGTTAATCAGGGAAAAGAACAGCACTACCAGGGTGACGTTATCCACCAGCGGAATCGCGACAAAACCGGCGATAAAAGCCACGATCGCGATCAGCATATAGCGTTTTTTATCAAACTTATCGGCCAGAATGCCAAATCCCAGGCTGAACACCACGCCAACGGTCAGCGCAATCGTCAGGGCATAACCAATATTCTCGACGCTCATATTAAACACGCGCGTGAGATAAATGGTCATGAACGGCAGCGTTGCCCCCCGACCGATGGTTAATAACAATGACGATGCCAGCAGCGCTGCGGTTGAGCGCCTGAGAGATGGTTTCATATTCCTTCCCGACGGTTGCTTATGCTTTTTTTAGACGAGTGTTAACAGGATTACCATGACATAATGGGCTTGTATAGCACCCGATTTATCCCTAAGTGCTTCAGCTGCCTGCCAGAAATAATGATCTTCTCGCGGCACACTTTTTTCTGTTACCTTGAAGTGTTAACAAATTATTAATAATTCAGGGGCAGGGTATGACGCGTAAAGACGGACTGCTGGCGTTGCTGGTGGTCGTGGTATGGGGACTCAATTTTGTGGTCATCAAGCTGGGATTGCACAACATGCCCCCGCTGATGCTGGCCGGTTTGCGTTTTATGCTGGTGGCGTTCCCGGCGCTCTTTTACGTCGCCCGTCCGAAAATCCCGTTAAAACTGCTGCTGGGCTACGGTCTGACCATCAGCTTTGGCCAGTTCGCGTTTCTCTTCTGCGCCATCAAGTTCGGCATGCCGGCCGGTCTGGCCTCGCTGGTGTTACAGGCGCAGGCGTTCTTTACCATTATTCTCGGCGCATTTGTGTTTGGCGAACGCCTGCAGGGCAAGCAGCTGGCGGGGATAACGCTGGCGGTATTTGGCGTGCTGGTGCTGATTGAAGCCAGCCTGAACGGTCAGGATGTGGCGCTGCTCGGGTTTATGCTCACGCTGGCGGCGGGGCTGAGCTGGGCGTGCGGCAATATTTTCAACAAGCTGATTATGCAGCACGAGGCGAGGCCTCAGGTGATGTCCCTGGTGGTCTGGAGCGCATTGATTCCGATAATCCCGTTTCTGGTGGCGTCGTTTATTCTGGATGGCCCGGAGGTGATGCTGAACAGCCTGGTCGAGATCGATCTGACCACGATCCTTTCTCTTATCTATCTCGCGTTTGTCGCCACCATCGTGGGCTACGGGATCTGGGGGTCGCTGCTGGGGCGCTATGAGACCTGGCGCGTCGCGCCGCTGTCTTTGCTGGTTCCGGTAGTGGGGCTTGCCAGTGCGGCGATACTGCTGGATGAAACGCTGAGCGCGCTGCAGCTGCTCGGTGCCGTGCTGATCATGGCCGGGCTGTACATCAACGTGTTTGGCCTGCGGGTTCGCCGGGCGGCGCGGGTAAGGGGATAGGGCATAAAAAAGCCCCGCGGCTGCGGGGCAAAAACGAATCAGAGGCCGTGCTGATTATAATAAGGCACGCCTAATTCGTCGGATTTGTCGCTACCAGCACCCATGTGGTTGAAATCATAAGGCGACTGGTCATGTGCTGACGGCAAAATCATCGTGTCATGATTATTTTGCTGCGTTGCACCTGGGGTTTGCTCCGCGAAGGTCTGGCTGGAAAACAGCACCAGCAAGGCGAGGGCGGCGGAGGCGGTAACTTTCATTTTTTCCTCGGTTACGTCTTTTACAGGCGATGATTAACTACAGTGTTTTAACGGATACAGGTAACGGGATTCACCCGGCACGCTGGTGATTCGGTACTTATGAGGCGGCACGTCAAAATAGTTCTTGAACGTACGCGTGAGGGTTTGCTGTGATTCAAATCCGTAACGCTCCGCCAGATAAAGGATCGGTTCATTGCTTTCTTTCAGTTTCTGGGCAATTTCCGTCAGCTTGCGGCTGCGAATATATTGACCTAATGAATGACCGGTCTCTTTTTTGAACATCCGTTGCAGGTGCCATTTGGAGTAACCTGAACGCTCAGACACTTTTTCAAGGGAGAGCGGCGATTCCAGGTTATCTTCGATCCAGTCCAAAATGCTATGAATAGTGATAGCGTCAGTATTGCGTCTGGACATCGTCATACCTCTTTTTCTGTTTACGGCAGTATTTTCTTCAGCAAAAGCTCAAGGGTAGCCACTTCATCTGCCGTTAAGTTTTTTGTTAGTTCCTGATGCAGTGTTTGTCCTACTAATTGATGACATTGCTCGCACATAGCCGCACCATCGCTGGTGAGCCTGACCAGTACGCCGCGTTTGTCATTCGGGTTAGGGCTTCGTTCTACCCATCCTTTGCAGACGAGACGATCGAGCATGCGGGTTAACGCACCCAGATCGACAGAGAGCACCTTTTTCAGCTCAACCGGCGTGATACACACTTCGCAGCGAATGGAACACAGCACTTTGAACTGTGTTGCGGTGATATCCAGCGGTGACAGGTAGTCATTGAGCAGGCGATCTTTTTTCTGGTTAACCATATGAATAAGACGACCCAGCGGAACAACGTCGTTAAAGATATCACTGGTGCTTTTCACAATGGTTGCCCTGGCAAGTAGTTTAATCACGGCAGATATTATTGCTCAGGCAAGTATAAGTCAACTGAATGAATCAGCCGATGCCACGAATTGCTAAAACGTTTCATGAACGATTTTTGCAACCTTTCAAATCAGGAAGATAACTAATGAGTATCGTTCCCAAAGGAAAACTATCGTTACGTTGCGCCGATGGCTGAACGTCACACTTTCACCCTATAATTGCGATGTTAAACATGGATAAGGACAACAACGCACTATGTTGGATTTGATTAAAGCAATTGGTCTCGGGCTGGTGGTACTGCTGCCGTTAGCTAACCCGTTAACGACGGTGGCGCTGTTCCTGGGGCTGGCAGGGAATATGAACAGCGCCGAGCGCAACCATCAGTCGATGATGGCTTCGGTGTATGTGTTTGCCATTATGATGGTGGCCTACTACGCCGGACAGCTGGTGATGAACACCTTCGGGATTTCAATTCCCGGGCTGCGTATTGCGGGCGGGCTGATTGTGGCCTTTATCGGCTTCCGCATGCTGTTCCCGGCGCAGAAAGCGCACGAGTCTCCGGAGGCAACCAGCAAATCTGAAGAGCTGGAGTCCGAACCGAGCGCGAATATTGCTTTTGTACCGCTGGCCATGCCGAGTACGGCCGGGCCGGGTACCATCGCGATGATCATCAGTTCTGCATCGACGGTGCGCGACAGCTCTACCTTCCCGGACTGGGTACTCACCGTTGCGCCACCGCTAATTTTTGCGCTTATTGGGGTTATCGTGTGGGCGTCTCTGCGCAGTTCCGGTGCGATCATGCGCTGGGTGGGCAAGGGCGGAATCGAGGCGATTTCCCGTCTGATGGGCTTCTTACTGGTCTGTATGGGCGTGCAGTTTATTATTAACGGCGTGCTGGAGATTATTAAGACCTACCACTGATGTCATTGCCGGGTGGCGGCTACGCCTTGCCCGGCACAAGCGTACCTCACCCGTGTTGCCCCTGTTCCTCCAGCGCAACCGGCCACTTGCGGAAGATGAGTACCGACCAGACGAGCGCGACGAGCGCCGGAATCGCCCCCAGATAGCCAATCGCCGACATCGATACGTGCAGGCTAATCTGATTGCCCACCAGCGCCCCCGCGCCAATCCCCAGATTGAATATCCCCGAGAACAGCGACATCGCCACGTCCGTGGCATCCGGCGCCAGGGCCAGGACTTTCACCTGCATGCCGAGACCAATAATCATGATCGCCACGCCCCAGAACAGGCTCAGGATCGCCAGCTGGCTTTCGCTGCCTGACGCAGGCAGCAGCAGCACCAGGCACGCCAGCAGCAGGCCGATGGCGCTGCTCACCAGCAAGGAGGCATGCTGGTTACCCAGTTTACCAAACAGCACGCTGCCAATAATGCCCGCGCCGCCGAGAATGAGCAGTAAGAGGGTGGCAAAGTTTGCGCTAAAGCCCGCGACCACCTGCACAAACGGTTCAATGTAGCTGTACGCCGTGTAATGCGCGGTGACCACGATAACGGTAAGCAGGTAGATACTCAGCAGCGCCGGGCGACGCATCAGCAGCGGCAGGCTTTTCAGCGAGCCGGAGTGTTCGCTTGGCAGCGCGGGCAGCAGCTTAATCAGACACACCAGCGTCACCAGCGCGCCCATGCCGATGGCAAAGAAGGTGGTACGCCAGCCGAAGTACTGTCCTACGATGCGGCCAATGGGCAGCCCCAGCACCATCGCCAGCGCGGTGCCGGTGGCAATCAGGCTCAAGGCCTGGGCGCGTTTACCCGCCGGCGCGAGCCGAATAGCCAGCGACGCGGTGATCGACCAGAACACCGCGTGGGCAAAGGCAATGCCGATGCGGCTAATGACCAGCACCGTAAAATTCCACGCCATAAACGACAGGACATGGCTGGCAATGAACAGGGCAAACAGGCCGATCAACAGCCTGCGCCGCTCCATCTGGCTGGTCAGCAACATAAACGGCAAAGACATCAGCGCCACCACCCAGGCGTAGATAGTTAACATAATCCCCACCTGCGCCGTTTCCATCTGGAAGCTTTCTGCTATGTCAGACAACAGCCCAACCGGAACAAATTCTGTGGTGTTAAAAATAAATGCGGCAATGGCCAGCGTGACCACGCGTAGCCACGCGACCCTGCGGGAAACTGTGTTCGTTGTCATAGGGATGTCGGAGATTCGTTGCTGGAAAGATGAGAAGGCGATCTTAAAACGCCATACGGCGAAAACTCAACCATTATGTGACGCAGATCTCAATATTTACCTTATGAAAGCGGTAGCCGGGGGCGTTGTTTTCATTGAATATAAAAGTACGACACAGCAAAAACAGGCGTTAAGACAATGCAGGAGATTGATTTTTATCTGGTAGATGCATTCAGCAATATCTCGTTCGGCGGCAATCCGGCAGCGGTTTGCCCGCTGAACAAATGGCTGCCGGATGAAACGTTACTGAAAATGGCGCAGCAGCATAATCAGTCGGAAACCGCATTTTTCGTCTGCACTAAGGGCGGCATTGAGCTACGCTGGTTTACCACGCTCACTGAAGTCAATCTCTGCGGTCACGCCACCCTGGCCGCCGCGTACGTTCTGTTTAATGAACTCGATTACCCCGACTCGCGGATCCACTTTGATACCGCCTCTGGCCGACTGACGGTCAGCCGGGAGGGAGAGTGGATGACGCTGGACTTCCCGGCGTGTCCGACCCGAGAAGAGACGCCGCCGCCGGAGATGCTCGCGGCGCTCGGTATCCGCCATTACGTTGAAGCCCGTAAAGGCCGCGCCTGGGTGATTGTGCTGGAAAATCCCCGGCAGGTTGAAGCACTTGCGCCGCGCTTTTCGGCAATGACGCCGGGCGAGCATAAAGTGAGCGTGACGGCACCGGGTGAAGGGGAATATGACTTTGTCAGCCGCTTCTTCTCACCGGGCGTTGCCGTTCCGGAAGATCCGGTGACCGGATCCGTGCACACGATGCTGATCCCCTACTGGAGCGAAAAGCTGGGGAAAACGGCAATGTTTGCCCGTCAGGTTTCGGCGCGCGGCGGGGATGTGCGCTGCGAGCTGAAAGGGGAGCGCGTATTGATGAGCGGTCAGGCGTCGTGCTACCTGAAAGGCACTGTGTATCTGCGCTAAAACTGATAACAAAAGAGGAAGAGACAATGCGGGAAATTGATTTTTATCTGGTGGATGCCTTCAGCGACAAAACCTTTGGCGGCAACGCGGCAGCGGTATGTCCTCTGGAAGAGTGGCTGCCGGACGAGACGCTTCTCAAAATGGCACAGCAGCATAACCAGTCGGAAACCGCGTTTTTTGTGCGAACCGACGGTGGATTTGAACTGCGCTGGTTCACCACACTGCATGAAATTAACCTCTGCGGCCATGCGACCCTCGCGGCATCACACGTCATTTTTGAGTATCTGGACTATCCGCATACGGAAATCCACTTTACCACGCGCTTCGTTGGGGAGCTGACGGTCAAACGCAGCGGCGACTGGCTGACGCTGAATTTCCCCGCATGGTCCACGGAGGTCGTCGATAACCCACCGCCTGCACTGTTTAGCGCGCTGGGCATCCCGGCGGCAAAAGAGGTGCGCGTCGGGCGAGACTACTGCGTGGTGCTGGAGAGCCAGCAGCAGGTGGAGGCATTAATGCCGGATATTGGCGCGATGGTTCCGCTGGGCAAAATGGTCTGCGTAACCGCGCCGGGCGAAGGGGAATATGACTTCGTCAGCCGCTTTTTCTGCCCGGGCGAAGGGGTGCCGGAAGATCCGGTTACCGGGTCCACGCACAGCATGCTGATCCCTTACTGGAGTGAAAGGCTGGGTAAGACGTCGCTTAACGCCCGCCAGGTGTCGTACCGCGGCGGGGATCTTCGCTGCGAGCTGAAGGGCGACCGGGTACTCATTGCCGGTCAGGCCACCCTGTACCTGAAAGGGCGGATCTTTTTACGCTAGCGGCTGCGCGATAAGTTAATACTATGAAGCAGCCTGGCAGGCCTGCGCTATGTTGACATTGAGTTTCACAAATAAAGCAAGGAGCCTGCCATGTATTCCATTACCTCTGAATCTGCACGTCATCCGGACATTCTTATGCTGATTGCGGCCCTCGACCGTTATCAGAGCGAACTCTATCCCGCCGAAAGCAACCATCTGCTCGATCTTTCAGAACTGCCCGCGGCATCCCTTATCCTGATGATCGTCCGCGACCCGCAGCTTCAGGCCGTTGGCTGTGGAGCTATCGTGCTCAACGGCGACGGAACGGGGGAGATGAAGCGGGTTTATATCGATCCGGCCCATCGCGGGCAACATCTGGCTGAGAAGCTGCTGGCCGCGCTGGAAGATGAGGCCCTGAGCCGTCACTGCCATACCGTACGGCTGGAAACGGGCATCAAACAGCATGCCGCGATTCGTCTTTATGAACGAAGCGGCTACGATCGGCGTCCGGCGTTTGCCCCGTATGTGGACGATCCGCTTAGCCTTTTTATGGAGAAGGCGCTGGTTGAAGACGTTCGTTTAGCAGCGCTATAAACGCTTCCAGCTGGCGGGTCATCGCCCCGCGTCGCCACACCAGCCAGGTAGTGAGCCAGCGCCAGTTTTCCGCCAGCGGCCAGGCTTCAACCTGATGGTGGCCCGGCATACTTTCCAGCATTGAGCGCGGCATCAGCGCGATGCCCGCGCCCGCGATGACGCAGGCGAGCATGCCGTGATAGGACTCCATCTCATGAATGCGTCCCGGCGCGGCTCTGTCTGCATGAAACCAGCTCTCCAGGTGTCGGCGATACGAGCAGTTTGCGCGAAAGGCATAAACATCACTGCCGCTCACCTGCGCAGCGCGCGTTACCTCTGTCTGCCCGGCAGGGGTGACCAGCATCATCTCTTCCCGGTAGACCGGCATCCCCTCCAGCTCCGGGTGCGACAGCGGCCCGTCGACAAAGGCGGCGCTCAGGGTTCCCTCCAGTACGCCATCAATCATCGTCCCGGACGGCCCGGTAGAAAGGGCAAACTGGATGCGCGGATAGCGCTGGTTAAACTGCGCCAGCGTCTCAGGGATGCGCACGGCGGCGGTGCTCTCCAGCGCGCCGAGGGCAAACAGCCCCTGCGGCTCATCGCCCGCGACGACCATGCGCGCTTCATCCACCAGCGCCAGGATCTGCCTGCTGTAGCGCAGGAAGTTATGTCCGGCGGGAGATAAGCGCAAACGCTGGTTCTCACGGATAAACAGCTCCACGCCAAGATCGGCCTCCAGCTGGCGGATGCGGGTCGTCAGATTCGAAGGAACGCGATGCACCTTCTGCGCCGCCTGGGTGATGCTGCCCGTCAGCGCGACGGCGTTGAACATTTCAAGCTGGGTTAAGTCCATAGTATTCTCGTTTCGTGAATAAGGTGGTCAGTATTATTCATTTTTAAGAAATAGCAGAGTGAGCCACACTTAATCAACCGAAATGCGTGGAGAACATCATGAAATATTCATCTGCTACACATGCTCTGTCCGTTAACCCTGCAACGGGCGAAACGCTCGCCTCGTATCCGTGGGCGACGCAGGAAGAGGTTGAACGTGCCATCGCGCTGGCTGATGCGGGCTTTCGTCACTGGCGGTGCGAAAGCGTAGCCCACCGGGCGCAGAAGCTGCGCGATCTCGGCACCGCGCTGCGCGGTCGCGCGGAAGAGATGGCCCGGATGATGTCCCGCGAGATGGGAAAACCCATTCAGCAGGCGCGGGCGGAAGTGGCGAAATCAGCGGGCCTTTGCGACTGGTATGCCGAACATGGCCCGGCGATGCTGAATGCTGAACCCACGCAGGTCGAGAATAACAACGCGGTCATCGAGTATCGTCCGCTGGGGCCAATTCTGGCGGTGATGCCGTGGAACTTCCCGCTTTGGCAGGTGCTGCGCGGCGCGGTGCCGATCCTGCTGGCAGGTAACAGCTATCTGCTCAAACACGCGCCCAACGTGCTCGGCTCGGCGGAACTTATCGCGCAGATTTTTGCGGACGCCGGCTTCCCTGAAGGGGTATTCGGCTGGGTGAACGCCACCAATGACGGCGTAAGCCAGGCGATTAACGATCGTCGCATTGCGGCGGTAACCGTCACCGGCAGCGTGCGCGCCGGGGCAGCCATTGGCGCGCAGGCGGGGGCGGCGCTGAAAAAATGCGTTCTTGAACTTGGGGGTTCTGACCCGTTCATCGTTCTCAACGATGCCGACCTGGATCTTGCCGTGAAGGCGGCGGTAGCAGGGCGCTACCAGAATACCGGGCAGGTGTGCGCGGCGGCCAAACGGTTCATTGTGGAAGAGGGTATTGCAGACACCTTTACCCGACGCTTCGTTGACGCCGTCGCCGCGTTAAAGATGGGCTCGCCGGATGAAGAAGAGAACTACCTTGGCCCGATGGCGCGCTATGATCTGCGCGATGAACTGCATCAGCAGGTGCAGGCGAGCCTGGCAGAAGGGGCAACGCTGCTGCTGGGGGGAGAGAAAATCAGCGGTGAGGGGAATTATTACGCGCCAACCGTGCTGGCGAACGTCACCCCGTCGATGACGGCCTTCCGCCAGGAGCTGTTTGGTCCGGTCGCGGCCATTACCGTTGCGAAAGACGCGGCGCACGCCCTGACGCTTGCCAATGACAGCGACTTTGGCCTGTCTGCCACGGTCTTCACCTCCGACGCAGCGCTTGCGGATAAATTCTCTCGCGAGCTGGAGTGCGGTGGGGTGTTTATCAACGGATACAGCGCCAGCGACGCGCGCGTGGCCTTTGGTGGCGTGAAGAAAAGTGGCTTTGGCCGCGAACTTTCCCATTTTGGTTTGCACGAATTCTGTAATGTGCAGACGGTGTGGAAGGATCGCGTGTAATTTATTCGGCCCTCATTACGAGGGCCGTTGTCATTTATCTGCAATGGTTCTGTCATTTTCGTTTCGTAGACTCGCACGCGTCTAACGTCTTGTTACTGAAGAAAATTATGAACCTAACGCAAATTTTTCGCCGTATTGCGCAGCGTCTTATCCCTCGCCAGTTTGGCCTGCTGACGGGTATCTTTTGTATTATTGGCCTTTTCTCCGCGCTGCAGCTCTCCTCATCCTTTCTGCTGAACGCCTCCCTGAAGGAAGCTCAGCGCAATGAACGACAAAACCTGCTGGCGTATCAGCAGCAGAGCAAGCTGGATCTGGCGCGCGTCTCCCTGCTGGCGGCGAGCGATCTGCTCAACCGCTCCGGCGTCTGGTTTATGCAGGATAAAGAAACCGGCTCGGAAGGAAGCTGGCACAGCCTGATGGACGACGCACAAAAGTCGCTGGCGGTTTCTCAGCAGGCATGGAAGGCCTGGCTGGCGCTCAGCCCGCCAAAAGATGAGGCGCTGATTAACAGTTACCAGCTTTTCTACGATGCCATTAAGGAGCAATCGGAAGCGCTTGTCAGAACCAACTCGATTGATGCCTTTTTTGCCGTGCCGGCACAGGCGTTTCAGACCGACTTTAACGACAACTACGCGCGCTATCAGCAGGCCAGCGAGAAGCAGGCCATGCAGGGGCGTCAGGCCTTAATGGCGCAGCTCTCCGGTCTGCAAACGTTGTTCCTGCTGGCGCCGGTTCTGCTACTCGCCATCGCCGCAGCCGTCTGGTTCGGCATGTCCAGGTGGGTGATTACGCCGTTGCGTCGGCTTATTGCGCATATTAACCGGCTGGCCGCTGGAGATCTCTCCGGCACGCCGCCAAACGTGATGCGCTTTAACCGGGAGACGGGGCAGCTTAGCGACAGCGTGGCCACCATGCAGCGCGGCTTGCAGCAGCTGGTGACGCAGGTCAGCCACGCCACAGCCACGATGGTGGAGAACATTGGCTCCCTCGCGGAGGGAAACCAGAAGCTGTACCAGCAGTCGGCGCGTCAGGCAAAGGAGCTGGAGGAGGTTACAGCGCATATCGCGGCGCTGGAAACCCACGTGGAAGGGAATACCGGCTATGCCCGCCTCGCCAGCTCGCGCGCGGATGAAGCGCGTCAGGCTGCCGTAGGAGGCGACCAGATGATGTCGACCGTGAATGCCTCCATGCAGGCGATCGTCGAGCGATCGTCAGAGATGCGCGGGATCGTGGCGATGATCGACAGCGTGGCGTTTCAGACTAACATTCTGGCGCTCAACGCCGCCATTGAGGCCGCCCATGCCGGAAACCAGGGGCGCGGGTTTGCCGTCGTCGCCCGGGAAGTCGGGCTCCTGGCGCGAAAGAGCAGCCACTCGACGCAGACCATTCAGGAGTTGATCAACCGCTCCGTGCAGGGCATTGAAGACGGCTCCCGCGCCGTGAATCTGATGGAAGAGAACCTGCAGCAGGTCACCGGTCTGGTGGGCAATTTAAGCAGTTTGCTGAATGAAATCTCGACCGCCACGCTCAGTCAGGGAGAAAGTATTCACCAGATGACGCGCCAGCTTCAGGCGCTGAATCAGGTCTCGCGCCAGACGGATCTGCTGGTGTCTGACGCCTCGGAGGCCTCTGAACGCCTGCAAAAGCAGTCCGAGCTTTTATTGCAGGCCGTTTCGCGTTTTCGTCTTAGCGCCTGACGCAATACATTAGCCTCTGTTATACTCGCAGCCCGTTTTAGCCTGAGGGCAAGGAGCAAAGAGTGGCTGCGGTCATCCATAATGAGATGCTGGACGAGATTCTGGCGCAGGTTCGTCCGTTATTGGGAAAGGGGAAGGTGGCCGACTACATTCCGGCCCTTGCCTCGGTGAGCGGGAATAAGCTGGGCATCGCTATCTGTACCATAGACGGACAGCGATATCAGGCAGGCGATGCCACTGAACGCTTTTCAATTCAGTCTATTTCTAAAGTGCTGAGTCTGGTCGCGGCGATGCGCCAGTATGAGGAAGAAGAGATCTGGCAGCGCGTGGGAAAAGATCCGTCCGGCCAGCCCTTTAACTCACTGCTTCAGCTCGAAATCGAGCAGGGTAAACCGCGTAACCCCTTTATCAACGCCGGGGCGCTGGTGGTCTGCGATATGCTGCAAAGCCGCCTCAGCGCACCGCGTCAGCGAATGCTTGAGATTGTTCGTCAGCTTTCTGGCGTGGACGACATTGCCTATGATTCAGTGGTGGCGCGCTCGGAGTTTGAACACTCCGCCCGCAACGCGGCTATCGCCTGGCTGATGAAATCCTTCGGTAACTTCCACAACGACGTGGCGACCGTGCTGCAAAACTACTTCCATTACTGCGCCCTGAAGATGAACTGCGTTGAGCTGGCCCAGACGTTTCTGTTCCTTGCGCACCAGGGGCACGCACCGCATCTCGATCAGGAGGTGGTTTCCCCGCTTCAGGCGCGTCAGGTTAACGCCCTGATGGCTACCAGCGGCATGTATCAGAACGCCGGGGAGTTTGCCTGGCGGGTTGGCCTTCCGGCCAAATCGGGCGTTGGCGGCGGGGTGGTGGCGATTGTGCCACATGAAATGGCGATTGCCGTCTGGAGCCCGGAGCTGGATGAAACGGGAAATTCACTTGCCGGCGTGGCGGTTCTGGAGAAGCTGACCCAGCGCCTGGGACGTTCTGTATACTGATGTCTGACCTGGATCCCCTTTTTTCCCGCCTGGCGCGATCGACGTTTCGCTCGCGCTTCCGCTTAGGCAATAAGGAACGACATTACTGCTGGGACAAAGGCCCCGAAACCATTGACCAGCATGCCGCCGATTTTGTCGCTAAACGCCTTGCACCCGCGCAACCCGTAAACGACGGCAAGCAGACGCCCATGCGTGGCCACCCGGTGTTTATCGCCCAGCATGCCACCGCGACCTGCTGCCGGGGCTGTCTGACAAAATGGCATAACATTCCCCAGGGCGTGCAGCTGAGCGCGCAGCAGCAACATTATATCGTCAGCGTGATCCACCGCTGGCTGGTGATACAGATGAACGCCCAAAAATGATATTTAATGCGTTCTGCGCTTACCGCCTGCAGCTTCGTACCCGGCTAGCGGACGAGCAAATCGTCATAACGCATTGACGTGAAATGGATAGCGGCTTAACAGGACGTCGAACGCTGACAATGTCTCGGTTTAAGCTACGCTTTGAGTAACGCTTTACGTCAGGAGACATTATGAAAGCACCTGCAACACCTGAAAATGAAATTGACAGACTTAACGCGCTGCGCGAATCGGGTCTGCTTGAGATTGACAGTTCCCCGGCGTTTGACCGCTTAACGCGTCTGGCAAAACGTTTTTTCCAGGTACCGCTGGCCATGGTCAACCTTATTGATGAGCATACGCTGATCGTTAAGTCGGCGGATGGGCAGGCACCCGATTCCGTTCCGCGCAACATCTCTTTTTGTGGCCATACCATCCTCACCGAAGCACCGCTGATCGTCGGGGATATGCTTCAGGACGATCGTTTTGCGGATAACCCGCTGGTGGCCGGCGAACCTCGCGTGCGGTTTTACGCAGGCTTTCCGCTGCGTTTACGCAACGGCGCAAGCGTTGGCTCGCTTTGCCTGATTGACTACGCACCGCGGGAGTTCTCAGCGACCGATCTCGCCGTGCTGGGGGATTTGGGCGCGCTGGCTGAAGATGAGTTTGCGGCAATCAGCGCGGCGACCACGGATGAATTGACCGGATTATTCAACCGACGGGGCTTTAACCAGCTCGTGCGGTTCACGCTCTCCATCGCCCGTCGCCGGGCGGAGCCGTTAACGCTCGGCTGGCTGGATCTGGATCGTTTCAAGGAGATTAACGATCGCTACGGGCACGAAGAGGGGGATAAGGCGTTAAAGACCATGGCGCAGCTGATGCGCGCCTCTTTCCGCGAAGCGGATATGCTGGTTCGTTTTGGTGGCGATGAGTTTGCCGTGCTGTTTGCTGATACGGATGAGAAGGGCGCGTGGATTGCCATGCAGTATCTCGCCGAGCAGGTCGAAAACTACAATGCACGCAAGCTACATCCGTGGTCGCTTCTGTTCTCCTGGGGGCTGAGCGAATTCGATCATAACGGCAACGACCTGCAGCAGTGGCTCAAAGATGCCGATGAAAAAATGTATGCCATGAAGCAGCAGCGGCAGCGGGCCAGATGACATAACAAAAGCGTATGACCGTTCCGTTTGCGTTAATGAAATGTTAAATGCAAAGTGAGGGTATTCATCCTAAGGACAAAAAAATGAATACCTCACTGCAAATCAAAAACCTCACCCGCGACGACATTCTCACCTATCTTGATGCGCTGGCCGGGATCCTCGAAAACTGCGTAAACGGCGGCGCATCCGTCAGCTTTATGCTGCCCTTTAACCTGGAGAAGGCCCGTTCATTCTGGCTCGGCATAGCTGACAGCGTAGGGCGCAACGAGCGCGTGGTGCTGGCCAGTATTGATCCGCAGGAGGGCGTCATTGGCACGGTGCAACTGATTACCGACCAGCCGGAAAACCAGCCGCACCGTGCGGACGTGGCAAAGCTGCTGGTTCATGAAAAAGCGCGTCGAAAAGGGGCCGCAATGGCGCTGATGGAAGCGCTGGAAGCTGAGGCCCAGGCCAGAAACATTTCGGTTCTGGTGCTCGATACCTCCACCGGCAGCGGCGCCGAAACCTTCTACCAGCGTGCCGGCTGGCAAAAGGTCGGTGAGATCCCGCGCTACGCCCTGATGCCGGACGGCGCTATGACGGCCACGTCGGTGTTCTATAAATTCTTATAATTTTTTCACAACCACGCCGGGGATTGATCGAAACAGGGTTTCTGGTCGTAAAGTTTTGATAAGTTATCGTACCAATCTTATCAGGCTGTATGACTAATCATAAAAGGAACCCTCTTGTGAACACGCTCAACCGTCGTGATTTTCCCGGTGCGCAGTATCCCGAACGCATTATTCAGTTTGGCGAAGGCAATTTCCTGCGTGCGTTTGTCGACTGGCAAATTGACCTTTTGAATGAACATACCGATCTCAACGCCGGTGTGGTTATCGTTCGTCCTATTCAGAGCGACTTCCCGCCGTCGCTGAACACGCAGGATGGGTTGTACACCACCATCATTCGTGGCCTGAATGAGCAGGGCGAAGAGGTGAGCGAAGCCCGACTTATCCGCTCTGTTAACCGTGAAATCAGCGTCTACGACGATTACGACGCCTTTCTGAAACTGGCACACAGTCCGGATATGCGCTTTGTTTTCTCGAACACCACCGAAGCCGGTATCAGCTATCACGCGGGGGATAAGTTCGACGATGCGCCTGCCGTCAGCTACCCGGCGAAGCTAACGCGCCTGCTGTTTGAGCGCTTTAGCCACTTTAACGGCGCGCCTGACAAGGGCTGGGTTATCATTCCGTGTGAACTGATTGACTACAACGGTGACGCATTGCGTGAACTTGTGTTGCGCTATGCCCAGGAGTGGGCGCTGCCTGCCGCCTTTATCCAGTGGCTTAACGAGGTAAACCACTTCTGCTCAACGCTGGTTGACCGTATCGTAACCGGTTACCCGCGCGATGAAGTGGACACGCTTGAGGCCGGGCTGGGTTATCACGATGGGTTCCTGGACACGGCTGAACACTTTTATCTGTTTGTAATTCAGGGGCCAGCCTCGCTGGCTGGTGAACTGCGCCTGGATAAGTACCCGTTAAACGTGCTGATTGTCGACGACATCAAGCCCTATAAAGAGCGTAAAGTCGCCATTCTCAACGGTGCGCACACGGCGCTGGTACCAGTGGCCTATCAGGCCGGGCTGGATACGGTTGGCGAGGCGATGAATGATGAAGACGTGTGCGCTTTCGTCGAAAAAGCAATTTATGAGGAGATTATTCCGGTTCTCGATTTGCCCTGCGACGAACTGGAGTCGTTCGCCAGCGCGGTAACGGGGCGTTTTCGAAATCCCTACATCAGACACCAGCTGCTTTCCATCGCGCTCAACGGCATGACCAAGTATCGCACGCGTATTCTGCCGCAGCTGCTGGCAGGGCAGAAGGCCTCAGGTCAACTGCCAGCGCGTCTGACGTTTGCGTTAGCGGCACTGATCGCATTTTATCGCGCGGAGCGTAACGGAGAGAACTATCCGGTGAAGGATGATGCGTTCTGGCTGGAACGTTATCAACAGCTATGGGCGCAGCATCGCGATAATCAGCTCGCTACCCGCGAACTGGTGCACGCCGTGCTGAGCGTAGAAGCGCACTGGGAGCAGGACCTGACGAAGGTGGACGGTCTGGTTGACCAGGTGACGCGGGATCTTGATGCCATTCTGCTGAAGGGCATGCGCGCAGCGGTGAAGCCGCTTTGCTAATTACGTGACCCGGCTTCGGCCGGGTTTAAACAGGCATTATTTTAGTTACAACATACTATTTGCCCTGTTTTTAAAATCAAATGCAGCACCGTGCGGTTTTCATTCTTCAGGTGAGAGAATGCAATGTTCCGTTAACATGCTTGCAACCGTGATGGGGATCACGTTTAATAGCCACGCTCTTTTCTTGCCTGAAACTCACTATGATTGTTCGTCCTAAACAGCACTGGCTACAACTGATTTTCGTCTGGCACGGTTCGGTACTCCCCAAAATCTATACCCGACTGCTGCTCAACTTCCTGCTTTCTATCGCCGTTATCCTGATGCTGCCGTGGTATACCTCGCTGGGCATCAAATTTACCGTGGCGCCATTTAGCATTCTCGGCGTGGCGATCGCAATCTTTCTTGGTTTCAGAAACAACGCCTGCTATTCACGCTACGTTGAAGCTCGCCAGCTGTGGGGGCAACTGATGATAGCGGCACGCTCGCTGTTTCGCGAGGTAAAAAACACCTTGCCGGACGATAAGCACCTGGGGGAATTTGTCCGCCTGCAGATCGCCTTTGCCAACTGCCTGCGCATGACCCTGCGCCGGGAAATGAACGCTGATCAGCTCTCTCGCTATCTTGCCCCGGACGTTTTAGCTCAGGTAATGGGCGCCAACTCGCCGGCGAACCGTATTTTGCTGGTCATGGGGGAGTGGCTGGCCGTGCGGCGGCGTAACGGGCAGCTTTCGGACATCCTGTTCCACAGCCTTAACAACCGCCTGAACGATATGTCCATCGTCCTTTCCGGCTGTGAACGGATTGCGACAACGCCAGTGCCGTTTGCCTATACGCTGATTTTGCACCGCACGGTGTATCTGTTCTGCATCATGCTGCCGTTCGCGCTGGTTGTGGATCTGCACTACATGACGCCGTTTGTCTCGGCGCTGATCTCATACACCTTTATCTCGCTGGACACCCTGGCGGAAGAGCTGGAAGACCCGTTTGGCACAGAAGATAACGACCTTCCGCTGGACGCCATCTGCAACATGATGGAACGCGATCTGCTGCAGATGAACGATGAAGAGAACATTCCGGAAAGGCTGATGCCGGATAAGTACTATCAGCTGACCTGATTGGCGTTCCACTCGTCGCGGGTGATCTCCCACAGTTCGGAGTCCAATATCCCGCTGACGTAGGCTTTCTTTTCCGTTCTGATGAGCCGCATGCCGCTGCTGTCTGAAATACGACGGGAGCGGCTGTTCGCGGCGGCCTTCGGCGCCCGCAAAACGGGTTTGTTGAGCGTATTAAACCAGTAATCCGTCGCGGCAATGCTGGCCTCACGCATATATCCCTGTCCCTGAAACTCCGGCGCCAGCCAGAATCCGCGGTTATTATCGTCAACATCGTACAGACAGATAATCCCCATCAACGCATCCGGCACCTCACGACGGCGGATGCTCCAGATCCAGGCTATCCCTTTTGCCATATCCGGCAGCGCGACGTTATTCACATAGTTTTCCGCGCCATTATCCGGGTAGGGCCAGGGCACGGAAGAGACCAAATAGCGAACGATCTCCCAGCGCGGATACAGCTTTTGAATCTGAACCGCATCTTCGGCGACCAGCGGTTTCAGCAGGAGACGTTCTGTCGTGAGGGTCGGTATTGTCATCTGCGGATCTCCTTATTTAAGCGTTATGTTTTTGTTTGCGTTCTGGTATTTTCATCTCTATCACATTCTGGTGAGGCGTGCTGTGGTTATTCACTACCAGAAATGGAAACTATCATCACTCGCGTATGGCGGGGGCTGATTTACGCTGTTTTGAAATGGCAATCGACTTGTAATGTGAGGAACGCATGGCTGTCACGATAAGACCTCTACGCGAAGACGACTATCCCCAGTGGCGACCGCTGTGGGATGGCTATACCCATTTTTATGATTGCTACCTCGAGGAGTCCGTTACCGCATCGACATGGGAAAGGGCGCTCTCAGCGCATTCACCGATGTTCTGCCGCGTGGTAGAGAGAGACGCAAAGGTCATCGGTTTCGCAATGTGTGTTCTGCACGAAGGAACCTGGTCAACCGCGCCCATCTGCTACCTGGAAGATCTGTTTGTTGATGCAGCCGAGCGCGGCGCGGGAGCGGGTAAGGCGCTGATTGATGCCTTGATAGCGGAAGGCAAGCGCGAAGGGTGGTCAAAGCTCTACTGGGTTACCCGGGAGAACAATCCGGCACGTAAACTCTACGATCGATACGGTGACGCTGACGATTACGTCCGCTATCGTCTCTCCCTTTAAGGCAAAAATGCCTGTGTTTGTATCACACTGTATCCGTGTTCCAGATACATACACAGGCTTGCAATAAACGCGTTTCCGCACATATCCGCTATACATTGAACTGTTGTTATATCCCCGTGAATTGTACTCAACCGGAGATACCAACATGTTCAGCAAACTCGCTTATTCAACGCTTGCTCTCACCGTTTCCCTTGGCACCGTCATGTCATGTCAGGCCGAAGTCACCGGCACTAACTTAGCGGCGGCTTTCGATCGTCCACAGCAAATTAACGCCGGCGATCTTAACGTCGGGTATGTCGACATTGGTCCTAAAGACGGCCAACCGGTCATTCTGTTACACGGCTGGCCCTACGATATTCACAGCTACGCTGAAGTCGCGCCTGCGCTGGCGGCAAAAGGCTATCGCGTGATTGTGCCTTCTCTGCGCGGCTACGGTACTACGCGCTTCCTGTCGGCAAAAACGCCGCGCAACGGCCAGCCTTCCGCGATGGCGAAAGATATCGTGAACCTGATGGACGCCCTGAATATCAAGCAGGCGGTGTTTGCAGGCTATGACTGGGGTGCCCGTACGGCCGATATCGTTGCGGCGCTGTGGCCAGAGCGCGTTAAGTCGCTCGTTTCGGTAAGCGGTTATCTCATCAGCAGCCAGCAGATTGGTAAACAGCCGTTGCCGCCAAAAGCGGAGCAGCAGTGGTGGTATCAGTTCTATTTCGCCACCGAGCGCGGCGCTGAAGGCTATGCCAAAAACACGCATGACTTCGCTCGTTTGATCTGGTCTCAGGCCTCACCTGACTGGAAATTTAGCGACGCTGTCTTTAACGCCAGCGCCAAATCCCTTGATAACCCGGATCACGTTGCGGTAACGCTCAGCAACTATCGCTGGCGCTTAGGGCTGGAAAAAGGCGAGCGCAAATACGACGCCTACGAGCAAAAACTGGCCACGCTGCCGAATATCACCGTTCCGACGATCACCATCGAAGGCGGAAACAACGGGGCGCCGCATCCGGCACCGCAGGCCTACGCGGGAAAATTCACCGGTAAGTATGAACACCGTACCTTCGGCGCAACCGTGGGGCACAATCCGCCTCAGGAAGATCCGCAGGATTTCGTCAAGGCAGTTGTTGACGCTGACAAACTCTGAAATGTGCTATTTTCAGTACGTTACCCTTCGGTCTGGAGATTTCGGTGGAGCATATTGATCATATCCTTGTCGTCGATGACGACAGGGATATTCGTGAACTGATTATCGACTATCTCGTTAAGTCCGGTTATCGCGCCTCTGGCGCGGCAAACGGCAAAGAGATGCGCGTCGTGCTGGACAAGCAGCATATCGACCTGGTGGTGCTGGACGTTATGATGCCCGGCGACGACGGGCTTACGCTGTGTCGGCAATTACGCGTCGGGAAATATAAAGATCTGCCCATCCTGATGCTGACGGCGCGCAACGAGGAGACGGACAGGATCCTGGGTCTGGAAATGGGAGCCGACGATTACGTCGTAAAGCCTTTCGTCGCGCGAGAATTGCTGGCGCGTATCAAAGCGATTTTACGCCGTTTTCGCACGATGCCGCCCAATTTACAGGTGACGGAAGCAGGGCGGCTGGTAACGTTCGGCGAATGGCAGCTCGATACCGTTGCCCGCCACCTGATCGATCCGGAAGGGGTGATTGTGGCGCTCAGCGGGGCGGAGTATCGCCTGCTGCGCGTTTTCCTTGACCACCCGCAGCGGGTGCTGACCCGCGATCAGCTGCTCAACCTGACGCAGGGCCGTGACGCCGAGCTGTTTGAACGCTCAATCGACCTGCTGGTTAGCCGGGTTCGCCAGCGTCTGAATGAAGATGCCCGCACGCCCGCGTATATCAAAACCGTGCGCAGCGAGGGATATGTGTTTACCATGCCGGTCACCATCATAGAGGCTAACGAATGACGCTCTGGCCTCGCTCGCTGCTGGCCCGCTTGCTGATCGTCGTGCTGCCCGGCCTGTTGCTCGCCAATGCCCTGAGCCTGACGCTGGTCATGATAGAGCGAATGCACAGCGCCCGAACGGTGATGCTCGGTAATCTGGAATACGATGTCGCGACCAGCGTGGCTATTTTAGACCGCTTACCCGCCAGCGAGCGCGCGGCCTGGTTGCCGCGCCTTGAACGGGGTAACTACCGCTATATTCTGGGGCCGGGAGATCCTGGCAACGCGCCGACGGACAAGCGCTCCCGGGACGCCATCCGAACCTTAAAAGCGACGCTTGCAGCACAGTACCCGCTCAGCTTCACCGCCGTTCCCGGCGCCATTTCACATATCCAGGCGCATCTAACGTTACATGATGGCGCGCCGCTGACCATTGACCTGATCCCTCGGATGCCTCCGGTCGCCAGCTGGCTGCCCGTTGTTCTTATTCTGCAGCTGCTCGTGCTGGCTGCCTGCTCCTGGATCGCCGTACGCCAGGTGATACGGCCTTTTTCACAGTTTACCCGCGCGGTAGACTCCCTGGACCCGGCCGCCAACACGCCAATGACGGAAAAGGGGCCAGTCGAGGTGCAGCGGGCAGCACATGCCTTCAACGCGATGCAGGCGCGCATTCAGTCCTATCTCAGGGAGCGGGCGCAGATCCTGGCATCCATATCGCACGATCTCCAGACGCCCATTACCCGCATGAAGCTTCGTGTTGAAATGGCGGATCAGCCTGACCTGCGCGACAAGCTCTTAAACGACCTTGATAACATGTCGCGTCTGGTGCGGGAGGGTATTGCGTATGCCCGGTCATCAGAATCACTGGAAGAGACCTCGCTGAAGCTGGAGCTGAACGCCTGGATAAACAGCATCGCCTGCGATTATCAGGACATCGGTAAAAACGTGCAGTTTCAGGCAGGCGAAAACCGTTTGCCCATCGTCACGCGTCCACAGGCGCTGCGCCGGGTGTTGACCAACCTGCTGGATAACGCCCTGAAATTTGGCGACTACGCCATCATTAGCATTGATGACTCGGTTGCCGGAGAGGTGGTGATTCACATCATGGACGGCGGGCCGGGGATACCGGATGCCGAGCTGGAGGCGGTATTACAGCCGTTTTATCGGGTAGAAACATCACGCAACCGCGACACCGGCGGGACAGGGCTCGGCCTGGCGATCGCAGCGCAGCTTACCGCTCAGCTGGACGGAAAGCTAAAGCTGGAGAACCGCGCAGAGGGCGG
This sequence comes from Enterobacter cloacae complex sp. P13B, assembly GCF_014895915.1. Taxonomy (NCBI): domain Bacteria; kingdom Pseudomonadati; phylum Pseudomonadota; class Gammaproteobacteria; order Enterobacterales; family Enterobacteriaceae; genus Enterobacter; species Enterobacter cloacae complex sp. P13B. The sequence continues at coordinate 86,900 of NZ_JADBQN010000041.1, read as the reverse complement.
GCTGGACGTTTCGATTACTCTCCCGCGCCTTTAATTGTACGGTTCTGTATCTCCCCGCGAGGCCGATACAGAGCCAGACAAAACCCACGCTTTTACACATATGCTGAACACATCCGCACGATGAAATAGCCTCACTGCAGCGTCGCAGGACTTGTATTGTGAGGTGTCTATGTTTCTGATAATTGCTTTCCTGGGCGGGATGATAAGCTTGCTCAGTCCATGTACGCTCCCGGTAATTCCTCTCCTGTTCGCCGGTTTTCAGGGGCAGCGGCGACATATTCTGGCGCTGCTCGCGGGGATGATCGTCATGTTCACCCTGGTGGCGATGGTCGTCACCGTCGCCAGCGAGTGGATAGCAGAGGCAACTATCGTCGGGCGCTGGATCGCGCTTATCGTCCTGGCCACGGCCGCGCTGGCCTTAATTTTTCCGGTCTTTGCCCAGCGTATCGCCGGGCCGGCAGTCTGCGCGGGAAATGTCCTCAACACCCGAAGCGGGCAAACGCGTGGTATGGCATCGGCTTTTTTGGCCGGCCTTGCCGTCGGGCTGCTCTGGTCTCCCTGCGCGGGACCGATTCTGGGCGCCATTTTCAGCATCAATATTGCCGGACACTCGGCCATTGCCACAGGAGCCTTGCTGGCCGCCTATGGTAGCGGCTGCGCGCTGATGCTGGGCCTGCTCGTTTTCGGAGGCCGCACGCTGATGGCGCCGCTGAGAGCAAGATCGGCGCTGATGGAAAAATTACGTCAGGGGGCAGGCGTGGTGATGTTAGCGGCAGTCGTCTTCAACGCAACGGGGATGACGTCTGCTCTGCAAGGCGCAAACGGCGTCGCGAATCGTCTTGAAATCGCGCTGCTGAATCTGGCAAAGCCCGCCGCGCAACCGGCGAAGCTTCAACCGGTCGTCATGACCGAGCCCAGCAGCCAGCTGCCTTCATTAAGCGGTGGAACAGGGTGGGTAAATGGTGACCCTGTCACGTCTGAATCGTTGCGCGGGAAGGTGGTTCTGATCGATTTCTGGACCTGGGACTGCATTAACTGCCAGCATACGCTTCCGCACGTGCGCGACTGGGCAACAAAATACCAGTCTCAGGGCCTGGTCGTCATAGGGGTACACACGCCTGAATACCCCTGGGAGAAACCGATCGCCTCGGTGAAAAACGCGGTAAATAAATGGCAACTGCCGTACCGGGTTGTGACGGACAACAACTATCAGATCTGGAACGCTTTTGGCAACCAGTACTGGCCCGCGCACTACTATTTCGATGCTAAAGGTCAGCTACGCTATACCTCGTTTGGCGAAGGGAATTATGAGCAGCAGGAAAAGATTATCCAGCAGCTGCTCAAAGAGGCCCGTTCATAGCGCCGTTCAGGGCTGGCGCTGGGCAACCATAAACAGTCGAGGAAAAGCCAGCAGTATCTGCCCGTTTTCCTGGAGCGGATACTGCTCTTCCAGCAGTTCATGGTAGCGTTTCAGGAAACGTTGCTGCTCACTCTCGTTCAGTTCCTGGAGCCACGGGCGCAAACCGGTCGCGCTGACCCAGTCAATAATGGCCTGGTGCGAACTCATTTTATGGAAATAGGTTGTCCGCCAGATATCCACATCGCAGCCGGCCTCCGACAGGATATCGTAATAGGCATGCACGCCAGGCAGCGGCTCGCGCCCACGGTCCGGGTAGCCTTGCTCCAGCGCCACTTCACGCATCGCCACATGCGTGGGCTCAAGCCAGTTGTCCGGCATCTGGATCGCCAGCACGCCATTGAGCGCGAGCAGTGACGCCAGATGCGGCAGGAGATCGTAATGGTCAGGTATCCATTGTAGGGATGCGTTCGCATAGATGAGGTTCAACGGCTGGCCTGGCCTGAACTGGCGGATATCGGCCTCAACGAACTGACAGTCGGGCAGTGCGCTGCGCGCCTCTTCCAGCATAGCCGGTGAGTTATCGACGCCGACAATCTGCGCTTTAGGCCAGCGATGCTGCAACAGCGCGGTGCTGTTTCCCGGCCCGCAGCCCAAATCGGCGATGGTGGCAACGTCACTCAGGGGAATTCTGGCAAGCAGCTCGGCGGCAGGGCGCGTTCGTTCAGCGCCGTATTGCAGATAAAGCGAAGGGTTCCAGTCGGCCATCTTCAGATCTCCGTTTTGCGTGTTTCAGCAAGGATAGCACAGGCCGACACCTGCACCTGGACAGGCGTCGGGCGACCGGCAGGTTACAGAATGCCTTTCAGTGCAATATGGTAGAGCAGCATGATGGTTTTTCCGTCGACGATTTTGCCCGTATCAATTCCCCGCAAGGCCTCTTCAAAGGGCATTTCCAGCACGTCGATATCTTCTCCCTCCGCTTTGATCCCGCCGCCTGCGCTGGTTTTGTCCTTCGGCTGATACTCGGCAAGATAGAAATAGAGTTTCTCCGTGACGGAGCCTGGGCTCATGTAGGCTTCAAAGATTTTCTGCACGCTCGACACGTTAAACCCGGTCTCTTCTTCCGCCTCTGCTCTAATGCGGCTTTCCGGATCCATGTTATCAAGCAGGCCGGCCGCTGCCTCAATCAGATTGTCTTCATGGCCATTTATGAAGACCGGGAAGCGGAACTGGCGGGTCAGAATCACCGTTTTTTGGTCACGGTTGTAGAGCAGGATCGTGGCGCCGTTCCCCCGGTCATAAACTTCACGCGTTTGCCGCTGCCATTCGCCATCGCGTCTTTGCAGGTCAAAGGTATATTTTTTAAGTAAGTACCAGTTATCGGACAGGGTTTCACTGTCAATGATGCGCACATCTGCACGTTTTGATTGCACGTTTCGTCCTCCTTACGTAGAGTAACTATCAATATCAGCATTATCGTGCATTTTCAAGATTAAACATGCAACATCAGGAATACGTCATGCTCACCAGTCAGCGAAAACAGTTGATCCTTGAAAAACTCGGCGCCGAAGGACAGGTCCAGTCTAAAGCGCTTAGCGTTCTCTTCGACGTCTCTGAAGACACCATCCGACGCGATTTGCGCGAGCTGGCGGCAGAAGGGCGTTTACAGCGGGTTCACGGCGGCGCGCTGCCGTCGTCTTCCGCTACTGTGCCTTTCGCGGAACGACAGTCCGTTAAAATGGATGCCAAAAGAAAGGTGGCGCAGAAGGGGGCGCAGCTGATTTCTTCGGGCCAGGTGGTGATCGTTGACGGTGGAACTACCACTTCAGAACTGATCGCCTTTTTACCGCATGACCTGCGTATTACCGTGGTGACGCACAGTCCGAGCATTGCCCTGGGGCTTGTTAATCATCCTTTTATTGAGGTGATTCTGATCGGCGGCCGTTTGTATAAACACTCGATTGTCGCCGTCGGCGCGGCGGCCATCGAAGGAATCGAAAACATTCATGCGGATCTGTTCTTTATGGGCGTGACCGGTATCCATCCGGAAGCAGGGCTGACGACCGGAGATTTCGAAGAGGCGTGCATCAAACGTGCATTTTCCGGCAGAGCCGCCGAGACGGTTGTCATGGCGTCGCCGGAAAAAATAAATACGGCGTCATCATTTGTTATTGGCGATGTGGCGCTGGCGAATACGATTGTCGTCGAAGGCGATACCGACCGCGGCTGGGTCAATGCGATATCGGAAAAAGGGGTATCGGTCGTATTGGCCTGAGCGTGAGCCAGCCAGAAAACTGGCTGGCGCGGGTACTCGCAAGCGGGTGAAATTAAGTTATCTTTCTTCGGGGGCATGGCATACCGCTTCGATATTATGACCATCAGGCGCAATGACAAATGCGGCATAGTAATTTTTACCGTAGGAGCGCAATCCCGGTGCGCCATTGTCGCGTCCGCCTGCGCGCAGTGCGGCATGGTAAAAGTCATCAACCTGCTGGCGTGTCGTGGCCACAAAGGCCAGATGAAGCGGAGCGGGTTTATCATTCGACTGAAAAAGGCAAAGAGAAACATCGCCGGAACTCATTTCGACGCCATAGTCTGGAGAGCCTTCATCGACGAGTTCGACACCGAGCGGTTGAAGCGACATGAGGAAGAAGGTTTTACTTTTCTCATAATCGCTGACGCCGAATTTTACATGATCAAACATTATGGACTCCTCAAAAGTGATGGTGAAATGAGAAGTATAGAAAGAGAGTGGAGTCCAACACGATCAAGGGGTTGCGAATGTGACCGATATCAATACTCGCTACACAACAGACCGTTTACTCCCTACGAATATCCAACGCAGATAATCATAGAGCCAGTTAAAAAGCATCGTGTATGGCAGGAAAAACAGTACAAGGCCAATCTCAACAAAAAATGCCTCCGCGATCGTTAAATTCAGCATGAACATGGCCACAGGGATTAAGGAGATGATAAGGCCCGTTTCAAACCCAACGGCATGGATGGCGCGAACGAGAAACGTTCGTTGGAACTGATGTTTTTTCTGAAGGGAGTCAAAGAACTTATTGAAGACAAAATTCCAGACCGTTGCGGTAAGCGCTGATATCACCGACAACGAACCCGACTGGAGTACCGAAACGTTCATCAGCCACGCAAGAGACAGAGCGATGATAACGTTGGCCGTCACTTCAAAAATGACAGCGTGGAAAATCCTTTCTTTGAAGCTTTTATTGAGCTCGATTTCCATAAGTCTACACAGCGGTGGTCAAAGCCAAGAGTATATCAAAACGTCTTTTAACATTGGATAAACGTAGAAGTTGGGATTTCACAAACTATCAATGCCCAGGGGAATCACGACCGTAGGAAGGCAGATTTTGACTGGCATTACGTTGGTGCGCATAATGTATATTATGTTAAATAAGAATATTGCCGTGCCTCAGGAGGTATCCCTCCTCAGTCTTGAGGATTCACCGTTGGCCACGCAGTTTGTATGTAAAACCCACTGACGATTACGCCCATCTGTGAAAAAAACTCATAACACCATTCGATGGCGCATGCTGGTTCCCTTCATGTCAGTGCAATACCCTTTCACATACAGAATTGCTGGCAATAAAAGAAGGAACACAGAATGAAGTATGTGAATCTGGGTCGTAGCGGTTTGCAAGTCTCCCGTCTTTGTCTCGGTTGTATGAGCTATGGTGAACCTGAACGTCTGCCTCAACCCTGGTCCCTGGATGAAAAGGCGTCACGTCCGCTCATCCGTCAGGCGCTTGAAGCAGGAATTAATTTTTTTGATACCGCGAATATCTACTCGGGCGGAAGTTCTGAAGAGATCACTGGAAAAGCGCTGAGAGAAATGGCCAGACGCGATGAGATCGTTGTGGCGACAAAGACCTTCTTTCCGTGGCGCAACTCCCCCAATACCGGGTTTCTTTCCCGCAAGGCCATTTTTCAGTCTATTGACGATAGCCTGATGCGCTTAGGCATGGATTACGTGGATCTCTTTCAGATTCACCGCTTTGACCACTCCACGCCTGTTGAAGAGACCATGGAGGCTCTGCATGACCTCGTTAAATCAGGAAAAGTACGTTACATCGGCGCATCATCTATGGAAGCCTGGCGCTTTGCAAAAATGCAGCATACGGCAGAGCGTAACGGCTGGACCCGATTTATTACGATGCAACCGCAATACAACCTGCTTTACCGGGAAGAAGAGCGCGAGATGCTGCCCCTGTGTGAAGACCAGGGCGTTGGTGTGATCCCCTGGAGTCCGATGGCACGCGGCAGGCTCACGCGCGACTGGAGTGTCACGTCCCGACGAACGCAAAACGATGCCTTTGCGTTAAAAATGTATGAGAACGCAGCCCTTCTGGATAAGCCCGTTATTGATGTTGTTGCCAGCATTGCTGAAAAGCACGATGTGCCAAGAGCCCATGTTGCAATTGCCTGGTTGCTATCAAAAACGGTCATCACAGCACCGATCATCGGCGCGACGAAACCAGAACATCTTTCCACGGCTATCAGCGCGCTGGACTTTTCACTTAGCGACGCCGAAATCATGGAACTCGAGGCACGCTATCTGCCGCACCCCGTCGACGGGATCATTCCCCCGCTTCCGGATACGCCACCTTCACTCACGCCGCCTTCAGCAATACAGGACTGTTAATGCCCTACCCTGGCCCGGCGTTGGTTCGGTCCCGCTGTTGGTGACAATGAACAACTCTTGATGTCCGGGTCGGATCGCCAGACAGGGAGACTTTACCTACAGTCTCCCTGTGACAGTAAGTATAAAGGTGGCCATCACCGTTTAACTTTTATCAAACTGACTTTCGGTAAACGGATCTGCGCGACCACCCTGCAATGGGATCCTGGCAAGCGCTGCATCGATTTCGCGTAACTCGCTGTCCGTCAACCGGACTTGCGGTGCACCGCTATTTTCTATCAGGTGCGGATATTGCGTCGTACCCGGGATGGGGACTATCCATGGCCGCTGAGCCATCACCCAGGCCAGCGCGAACTGAACCGGAGTGGTGTTTTTGCGGCGGGCCCACGATTGCGCAAATTCAAGCAGTACCATGTTTTTGGCCAGGGCATCGGGCTGGAAACGTGGCAGGTTATGCCGCCGATCTGTGCTGTCGAACCGCTGATCTGGATTGACTGCCCCGGCAAGGAAACTCCGGGCGGTCGGGCAGTAAGGTACAAAGCCGATACCCAGCTCTTCGAGCGTTGGAAATATCCGCGTCTCCGGTTCACGCCACCACATGGCATACTCACTCTGCACTGCAGTCACAGGGAGTACCGCATGTGCGCGGCGGATTGTCCTGGCACTCGCTTCCGACAATCCCCAGTGTTTCACTTTACCCTCCTGGATCAACGCCTTCACGGTTTCCGCCACATCCTCGATCGGCACATTCGGATCGGGGCGATGCTGATAAAGCAGATCGATATGGTCCGTTTTCAGACGCTTTAGCGAGCCCTCTACGGCGCGGCGGATATGATCAGGATGGCTGTTAAGAGAGGTTGGCTTCCCCTCCTCCACGCCGAAACCGAACTTAGTGGCAATCACCACACGATCGCGAACGGGGGCCAGTGCTTCCCCGACAAATTCTTCACTGAGATGGGGACCATACACCTCGGCAGTATCAAAGAACGTAATGCCTTGTTCGAAGGCGGCCCGGATGAGCGACACCATGGCTTTACGATCGCGCGGACCACCGCCGTAATACCCCACCATAGGCAGACACCCCAGTCCCATGCTGGAAACCTCCAGCGAGCCGAGTTTACGCGTGGTTAAGGTCTCCTTCTGGACGGGAACAGCATCCGAAGGGGCGTTCGACGAGTCCTGACCAGCCGGGTTCGCCATCACTGCACCGCTCCTGCCAAGGGTGGTAGCGGCCAACGCCAGACCGGCGCCGGCGATCAGAAAATTGCGACGATCCCGGGAAGCGGGTACGGAAGCAGAATGCTGGTCATGCATCATCTTGCTCATAAACTGGAACCCCCTATAGCGAAGAAAGGATTCATTAATGTGGTCATTACCAGGCATAAGCCTGGGGCGCTTCTCCCCCGGGTCCGGGCCAGATTTCGTCGAGACAGCTCATGGTGTCGTCTGATAGCGTGATTGTCGTTGCGTGAAGCGCCTCCCGGAGTTGTTCGACCGTACGAGGCCCGATAAGTGGAGCAGTAACAACAGGATTCTGCAGGAGCCACGCAAGCGCCACATCGGAAGGGGTTTCGCCGAGGTCCTCACATAATCCTTCGTAGGCTTCCAGCTGCGGACGATACTGTTCGATTAGACGGGCAAACGCGGGCCTCGCACGGCGCCCGCTTGCCATCTTTTTCAGTACGCCGCCAAGCAACCCTCCGGCAAGTGGACTCCAGGGAATCAGTCCCAGGCCAAAATGACGGCATGCGGGAATGACCTCCAGCTCAACGGTTCGGGCAGTCAGATTGTAGAGACTTTGCTCAGCAACCAGGCCCAGGGAATGACGAGCCGTGGCAACTGACTGCGCAGTCGCAATGTCCCAGCCTGCGAAATTGCTGCTACCGATATAAAGCACTTTTCCCTGCTGAACAAGGAGCTCCATGGCCTGCCAGACCTCTTCCCATGGTGTATAACGATCGATGTGATGCATCTGATAGACGTCAATATGGTCGGTCTTAAGCCGTCGCAAGCTGTCCTCGCAGGCCTTGCGAATATGGTAAGCAGAAAGACGGCGATCGTTCGGACCCGGTCCCATAGGCTGATAGGCTTTCGTCGCCAGAACGATACGGTCACGGCGGCCACCCTGCTGGAGCCAGCGACCAATAATCTCTTCAGACAGCCCCGAACCTTGCTGGATATCGGGTGATTGCTCGGTGCCATACACGTCTGCTGTATCAATGAAATTGATACCCGCCTCAAGCGCTTCATCCAGAATGCGGGCGCTGGTTTTCTCGTCGGTGACATCACCAAAATTCATGGTTCCGAGACAAAGGCGGCTGACTTTCAGGCCGGTGCGGCCAAGATGCGTATAGTTCATACACGGCTCCGTTAGGTGAATGTTCCGCCCTGACCGACGGCCAGAGCGCATAATTTTCAAGAATAACGAAGCACAATATGTTCAGTGAGAGGCGATGGGTGGATGGACTTGTGAAAAAAATTCAGCAACGGATTAGCCGTGGTCGGTCTATGGTGTATATCATTTCCCTATCAACGCATTCGGGCCTTAACGCACAAGGAAAACGATTCTGTATGCAAATAAGCAGAGCTGATGTCGCCGATCTCATTTATTTCATGGCTATTGCACGTCATCGCAGTTTCAGCCGTGCGGCGATTGAATTAGGTGTCAGTGCATCAGCGCTTAGTCATGCCCTGAAGGGACTGGAAACCCGGCTCGGGGTTCGCCTGCTTAATCGCACGACCAAGAGCGTTACCCCTACGGCTGCAGGTGAAGAACTGGTTCAGTCTGTCCTTCAGCCTTTCGACAAGATAGAAGGCGCGCTTGAATCGCTTAACCGGTATCGTAATACGCCTACCGGGCGTATCCGCATCAATGCAGCCGTTGAAGCGGCCAATCTTTTGCTTGCACCGGTTATGCCCGCGTTTATGGATCGCTATCCCGATATTGAAATCGATATTGTGGCCAGCAACCGTATGGTTGACGTCACTGATGCGGGCTTCGATGCCGGTATCCGCTATGGTGGCACCGTCCCGGAAGACATGGTTGCCCGGCGTTTATCTGCCGATATTCGCTGGGTTATCGCCGCATCCCCCGACTACCTTGAACGCTACGGAACGCCTGAACATCCGGATGATTTGTTACACCATCGCTGTATAAGCAATCGTCTCGGCGACGATCGGATTTATCGCTGGGAACTTGAGCGAGATGGCGAAACGTACCAAATCACTGTGCCTGGCTCAGTGACGGTCAACCAGGCTGAAACGGGTCTTGTGGCCGTATTAGGCGGGGCCGGCCTGATGTATTTTCCGGAGCCTCTTGTTGCACCCTATGTGAAGGATGGACGGCTCCGCCTGGTGCTTACGGAATGGTCCCCGCTGGAGGAAGGTTTTTATATCTATTATTCAAGCCGCCGGCAACTGCCGACCGGGCTTCGCCTTCTGATTGAGTTCATACAGGAGGCCAGGCCGCTGGGGTTGTGAAATAGCACCTCCATACTGAACGAGGCGTTATCGTCTTTATCGCCCCGTAGCGGATATCAGAAAATCAATCAGGGCCTTCACTCTTTTCGTTTTGCCCGCGTTTTTGGGATAATAGAGATACACTGGCGGGTAGGTTTTCCAGTAGCTCTCCATCACGGGGATAAAGCGCTCCCTGTCGGGCTGTAACTGCCAGATGGGTTCAAACAGGCGTCCAATTCCCAGGCCGTTACGGATCCCGTCTGCCATAACGTCAATATCGTTGCTGATTAACTGCCCGGGCATCTCAACCGTCAACTGCTCTCCGCGGTCGTTCAGGATCAACGGAAGGATGCGGTTGTTAGTAATAAAACGGTAGCCAATCAGCTTGTGTTGACTGAGATCTGACGGCACCTCAGGCGTTCCATGCTCGCGGAGATAGGCTGAGGATGCATATAACCCTTCACGAAAGGGTTTCATTAACGGCCGCGCTACCACCCCACCCTCGAGGATATCGCCAAAACGGATCCCAAGATCAAAACGTTCTTCGATGATATTCACGGTACCGTCGTAAACCGAAATTTCCAGCTGTATACCCGGGTATTGCTGACAGAATTCCGCCATTGCAGGTTTGAGAATTAACAGATAGGCAAAACGCGAGAGCGTGATACGCACGATACCAGAGGGCTCCTGATTCTGGTCGCGAATGCTTTCAAGCGAATTTTCCAGCGACTCCACCGCCGCAGCGGTCTGTTCCAGCAACAGTTGCCCGGTTTCCGTCAGCTCAATACGGCGGGTCGTACGCACAAAAAGCGGATGGCCAATATGATCTTCCAGCAGCTTAAGCGCATTGCTGACGGAGGGAGGCGTAATTTCCAGTTTTCTTGCGGCTGCCGAAATATTGCTCTCACGTGCAATGCTCTGAAAGATCCGTATCTGGTTATACAGGGCGTTATTCATAATGTGTTCCTTAAGCAATCACTGCTTAATTGTTAACTACAGCCTAAAGATGCTTAAGTCAATAATATCCCTTTAGTTCGTTTTTACTGATGCTGCGATCCACTGTTAACCACGTATTTTGAAATACACCTGTACTCATTCAGATGACATTCACGGCACAGAATGGATGCCAATAGGCATAAGACATTAAGGTATTCATGTTTTTTAACTATTGTTTAGTGCGGGATAGTCAGTGTAGCCCACCGCATCGTTCTGTCCCGGCGCATAGAAGGTTGCAGGGTCCGGAACGTTGAGATCGCTGCCGCACGCAAATCTTGCGGGTAAATCGGGATTGGCAATAAATGGAACACCATAGGCGATGAGATCGGCCTCACCCTTGTTAATTGCATCCTCACCGGTCTGAGCATCATATCCACCATTCAGAATAAAAGTTCGCGAGAAACACTGACGAAGATAAGGTGCAATCCGCTGTGAACCTGCGAGCGGAGCATCGGGCCCGGCAATACCTTCTGTTACGTGAAGGTAGGCGATGCCAATAGCGTCGAGTTGAGTCGCTAAATAACTGAATGTTTCAACCGGCGAAGAATCAGACATACCATGTAGCGACATGTTTGGACCAACCCTGAAACCAACGCGATCGGCGCCGAGCACTTCGCTCACTGCACTGACGACCTCCAGAGGAAAACGTGCACGGTTTATAATAGTCCCACCATAATGATCTTCTCGTTTGTTAGAACCGTCACGAAGGAACTGGTCAAGGAGATATCCTGAACTACCATGTATTTCTACTCCATCGAAACCGGCTTCAGAAGCTTTTTCAGCACCCTGACGAAACTGTGAGACGACATCGGCGATTTCACTTGTTAAAAGCGCGCGAGGAACAGGAGTTTGTGCTAGTCCATTAGACGTAAAAACGTCTGCCTCTGCATTAATTGCAGATGGGGCAACCGGAAGGACACCATCATGGAACTCAGGATGCGAAACGCGTCCGACATGCCACAGTTGCGCAAAAATAATTCCCCCGGCTTCATGAACTGCATCTGTTACGCGACGCCATGCCTCAATCTGAGCGAGGGAATATATTCCCGGTGTTCTTATATATCCGGTACCTTGACGGCTAACCTGCGTAGCTTCAGATATTATCAACCCTGCCTGCGCCCGCTGCGCATAGTAAACAGGAGCCAGAGGGTTAGGTACATTACCGGTAACGGCCCGACTGCGGGTCATTGGGGCCATTACCATTCTATTTTTTAGTGTCAATTCCCCGATGTTATATGGGGATAAAAGCGTAAGGGGTGCATTTTTCAAGGAGCGGTACCTTTATTCTCAGTAAGAAACGAGTCGTTTTGTTTTGTAACCAGGGCTATATTACATACCGTTATTTTACCCGCAAGAAGGCACATTCATGATACCGTCAGATAAACGGACAGCACCCACCTGCAATATTTTCACCCGCGAATTGCTCAGTCGGATTGGTGATAAGTGGAGTATCTTAATCATTGCTCATCTTGCCGAGGGACCTTTGCGGTTTAATATACTCAGACGTACCATCGGTCAGGTCTCTCAGAGAATGCTGACGTTAACACTGAGAAGTCTTGAACGAGACGGGTTAGTATCGCGGACGGTATTCCCTTCGATCCCGCCACGTGTTGAATATGAGCTAACTCCACTTGGACGGACATTAATGGGGCCAGTTATGACACTTATAGACTGGTCCTTGATTCATCAGGGCGAGGTTGAAAAGGCACGTTCTGAATATGAAAGCCAGCCCGAGTTTTAGACTGATTAAGCCAGACTATTCATATACAGATGCAGGAACAAATATGTCTGGCATAGATTTACCCTGTCGCACTCCTCACCTGATTATTAAGTACAGACTAAATATGCTTAAGCCAATGGCCACCTAATCTTCTCAAAATGGCGCTCATATACTCTTCTCTCTTTCCCTTTAAACCTGAGAACAAGAGACACTTATGCGAATTTTATGTCTGGACATCCCCGCACCTGGAGCATCGCTGGAAAAGTATGCTCCACACCTTAACGCTGAAGCGCTGCACGCCTGGGGATTGTATAAATCCGGCTTCATCCGCGACATCTACTTCCGTCAGGACAGACCTGGCGTCGCTATTTTTCTTGAATGTGACTCTGTCGATGAAGCGATGAACGTAATGGCCGAATTCCCGCTGGCAAAAGCAGGCTTATTAAGCTTTGAGTGCATTCCGCTTGGCTCCTTTATTAACTGGGAAAATCTCTTTGCCGCTGAATTTAAAAATAAAGAGTGAGGCCCGATATGAAACCTGCAGATAAACCCGTGCTGTGTGTCGTTTCCAGCCATCCGATTAAAGGCGCATCCGGTGTACCAACCGGTTTTTTCCTGGCTGAGCTGACGCATCCGCTGAAAGTACTGGAAGATGCCGGACTAAAAACGATGATAGCCAGCATTCGCGGGGGACAGCCGCCGGTGGATGGATTTGACCTCAGTGATCCTGTCAACGCCTGGTACTGGAACGAAACCGATTTTCAGCAGCGCCTGGCAACAACGCCTGCGTTATCCGAGCTGAACGGTTCCGATTACAGCGCCGTTTTCTTTGCGGGCGGGCATGGAACCATGTGGGATTTCCGCGACAGCCAGGATGCCCAGCGTATTATCCGCGAAGTGTATGAAAGTGATGGGATTGTCTCAGCCGTCTGCCACGGGCCTGCGGCATTGGTTGACGCAAAGCTCAGCAGCGGCGAATACCTGGTGAAAGGCAAAAACGTGGCGGCCTTTACCAACAACGAAGAGGAAGAAGTTCACACCACAGATGTGGTTCCCTACCTGCTTGAGACTGCGCTCCGCGAGCATGGCGCGCTTCATCATGAAGCCCCGAACTGGTCTGAAAATGTGGTTACCGACGGACGCCTTATCACGGGGCAGAATCCCGCTTCAGCGCACGGTGTCGGTGTGGCGCTGTTAAATGCCCTCCGCCAGCCAACTTAATTCATTCATCTGTCTTTCATCGTTACTCACCCTCTTTGGCCGGTTTACGTCAGCAACGTTCCGGCCTTTTTTCAGGAACTGAATATGAAAACTCTTCCTCCCGTCGCGCTCGGCACATGGTCCTGGAGCAAGGCGCGCTCAGTGGTCGTTATGATTCAAATCATCCCATGCCTGCCGGGAGTGGCCGGGCCGAAAGTTATAACGCAGTACTGCCGCAGATAGAAAGATTAACCGCCGCCATGAAAAAAATGGGAGCCGAAAGGAATGCCAGCGTTGCACAGATAGCCATCGCATGGGCTATTGCAAAAGGTACCTTTCCCCTCGTTGGTGCGACTAAAGTCCATCACGTTCTGGACGCCGCCTGCGCTTCAGACATCCAGTTACGCGATGAGGAAATCATCCTGCTGGAACAACTCGCCACAGAGACCAGAGTGGATACACGAGGCGCCTGGGAAAAACCGATGGTGTAAACCCTGTCCGGGACAGACTGTCATGAATGACACTCACGAACGGGCTGTTCCGGGCGATCCTAATCTACATCACTTTTACTGCTTTGTATGAAGGGTGAGAATATGAAAATCATTTGCCTCGAAGAACATTATCTCGACAGCGAGTTAGGGCGAGCGTGTATGCCTGTTGCGCTTGAGCAGGCACCTTTCCTTGGCGACTGGGGGAAAACCGTCGCTGATGGTCATAATCCTGACCGAAGCCGGCCGCAGATAGAAAAGAATGCGCTGATAAACGCGAAAGGCGCTGATTTGGGAAGCCGCCGCCTCAGGGATATGGATGAGGCTGGAATTACCCTGCAGATCCTCTCTGTGGGCGGATTCCCCCAGCTGGCTCCCGGTGATAAAGCGGTAACATTAAATACGGCGGCAAACGACCGCCTTGCCGGGGCGGTAAGAAATCATCCGGATCGCTTCGCGGCATTTGCCACACTTCCCTGGGCACAGCCAGAAGAGGCTGAAAAAGAGCTTGTCCGCACAGTTGAAAAACTGGGGTTTAAGGGGGCACTTCTGAATGGCCGACCCTCTTCATGCTTTCTCGATCATCCTGCCTATGACTCCCTGCTTTCCCGCTTTAATAAACTGAATGTGCCACTCTATCTTCATCCCGGATTACCGGTTAAAAGCGTGCAACAGGCCTACTTCACGGGCTTCAGCGCAGAGGTCAACGCCCGGCTCTCTATGTTTGGCTGGGGCTGGCATCACGAAGCCGGGATCCATTTGTTACGGCTGATGTTATCGGGCGCATTTGATAAATATCCCCACCTGCAGGTAATCAGTGGCCACTGGGGGGAGATGCTGCCCTTCTGGCTGCAGCGTCTTGATGACAGCCTTCCGCTGGCTGCAACGGGTCTGTCACGCACGCTAACGAGAACCTTCCAGGAACACGTTTACGTTACCCCGTCAGGTATGCTGACACTGCCGCACTTCCAGTTTATCTACGCGTTAATGGGGGCAGACAGGATCCTGTTCTCCGTTGATTACCCCTATCAGACCCTGGACGGTGTAAAAACATTTATCGACAGTCTGCCCGTCAACAAGGCTGAAAAAGAGGCCATCGCGTTTCGCAATGCAGAACGTTTACTGGGCATCATGGCGTAGTTCACGGGTTCATGATGACCGGGCACAATGAGAACAGTCGACCATTATTAGTTTTTGTCTAAAAGTGAATGAGCCTTTACTGCTCTAAAAAAAATAATGGTGTCACTCTATACTGGGTTGAAAATTCACCAGCCTCTTTAACGTATTGAAATGAAAAATATCCTTGTTATTTCAGGTCATCCTGAGCTGAACCATTCCGTCGCCAACGCCACTATCCTTGATGAAGTGGCGACCGCCCTTCCCGATGCTGAAATTCGTCGTCTGGACTGGCTCTATCCGGACGGCAAATTCAATATCGCTTCGGAGCAGGAAAGCCTGCTCAGGGCCGATGTGATTGTCTGGCAGTTTCCTTTTTCCTGGTATGGGCTGCCCGGGTTAATGAAACAATGGCTGGACGAGGTCTTTGTCCACGGCTTCGCGCATGGCTCAACGGCGAAACTGGGCGGTAAAAAGCTGATCCTCTCCTTCACTACAGGGGCGCCACAGGCGCTCTATAACGCTGACGGTTTCTTTGGCCATGCCATTGAAGAGTATCTTATTCTGTTCGAGACCACGGCAAGACTGTGCAATCTTGAGCTCCTGGCGCCGGTTTATACCTGCGGTATCAGCTATGCCGACCGGGATGCCGACAAAATCGCGCAGCAAAAAACGCTTGCCCGGGAACACGCTTCAAGGCTTGTCGATCTGCTCAATTCCGTCGTGAATAATCCAGAGGGAGAATAACGATGCAGTATACCCGGCTCGGTAAAAGTGACTTACTGGTCTCCCGCATCTGTATGGGATGTATGGGATTTGGCGACCCGTTAACGGGCCAGCATCGCTGGACGCTGGACGAAACAGCAAGCCGGGACATCATCCGCTACGGTCTCGAAAAGGGTATCAATTTTTACGATACCGCCATCGCCTATCAGAACGGCTCCAGCGAGCGATACGTTGGTCGGGCGCTGCGGGAGATGGCAAAACGCGAGGACGTGGTGCTGGCCACCAAGTTTCTGCCACGAACCGCCGCGCAAATTGCCGCGGGGATCGGCGGAAAAGAGGCAATAGCCCGATCGCTCGACCAGAGCCTGCAGAATCTGGGGATGGACTACATCGACCTCTACATCTACCACATCTGGGATTACAACACGCCAGTTATTGAGGTGCTTGAAGCGCTGCATGCCGCCGTTACTGCGGGCAAAGTGCGCGCTATTGGTATTTCCAATTGCTATGCCTGGCAGCTGGCGAAAGCGAACGCCCTTGCCGAACGCGAAGGGCTGACGCCCTTTGTTTCCGTGCAAAGCCACTACAACCTGATTATGCGTGAAGATGAACGAGAGCTCTTCGGTCTGTGCGCTGAAGATGATATCGCCATGACCCCCTATAGCGCGCTGGCCAGCGGTCGTCTCGCCCGGAAAGAAGGCCACACGCGGCGAGCCGCGGAGGATGATTATGCGCGCGGGAAGTATGACAGCACGGCTGAACAGGATCGGATCATTATCGAGCGCGTCGCCGAACTTGCTGAACGACATCAGGTGTCCATGACGGAAATCTCACTCGCCTGGCTGCTGACAAAGGTCACGTCACCTGTCGTAGGGGCCACAAAAAAAGATCACGTTGATGGCGCGGTAAACGCCGTAAATCTTCAACTGAGCCTTGAGGAAATCCGGTTTCTGGAAGAAACCTACCAGCCGCACGTTCTGACGGGGATTATGGCGCAAAACACGCCGCAAACGAAAGACGTTAAGCAGGTCTGGACGCGGTAGCAAACAGTCATTTCAGTAAAAGGATCAACGTGAAAAAGCCCCTTATGCTTTTAATTTGCATGCTAATAAGCAGCCCTGTCTTTGCAACAAAACCGGACGCGCCGGATAAGGTAGTGATGAATATCTTTGAGCTCGGCGTCAGACCCGATCGGGACAAAGAGTTTGAAGACGTGGCCAGGCAGACGATTTCCGCTTCGGTTGATCATGAAGCAGGTACGCTGGCGATGTACGCCCTGCAACGAAGCGACAATCCACGTAAGGCATTCATGGTCGAACTCTATGAAAACGAGAGTGCTTACCGCAAACATCTGAATGCCGAACCATACAAGGCATTCGCTGCCCGGGCACCTGACATTATCGATCGGAAAAATAAAATCACTCTGGAGCCACAGTTTCTGGGGGACAAACACATCATACCGAATGAGCGAACCATTAATAATCTGGTGATCGTCGAGGTAAAGCCTGAATTTCAGACCGAATTTAAAAACATCGTCCTTCCTGAAATGGCCGAGTCGCTCAAAGTAGAGAAAGGCGTGTTAGCCATGTATGCCGCTACAGACTCACAGAGTCCGAACCGCTGGTATTTCTATGAGATTTACGCCAGTGAGGAGGATTATCAACTGCACCGACAAACGCCGCACTTCCTGGACTATCTCAAGCAAACGGCGCATATGAGCGCCAGGAAGGACGCTATCCCGGTAAAACCGGTATTTCTTCGTAACAAAGGCGGAATCAAACAGGATCCGCACCGTTGACCAGTGAGGATTAACATGAAAAGCGTAATTGCAGCGGCGGCCATGTCGCTTGTTATTTCTGATTTTGCTAATGCTGAGGAAACAAGAGGTAAAGCTATGATGAAAATTGAACCTTCAGCGATTCCTGAAGCTGATATTCGTTCCGTCTCACCGGCTCTTGCGCGCTTTGGTCGAGAAGCGATTACTGGAGATCTGTGGACACGCGATGCCCTCTCGCCCAGAGATCGTAGTATGGTGACCGTCGCCATGCTGATTGCCCGTAACCAGCCTGCCGAGCTTAAGCACTATATTGACGTCGCTCTCGATAGCGGCGTGACGCCAGCGGAATTATCAGAAATCATTACCCATCTGGCGTTCTACTCAGGTTGGCCAAATGCAATGTCAGCCGTCAGCGTGACCAAAGCAGTATTTGAAACTCGTGGCGTCACGGCAGATGCACTTCCTGAAGCTTCTCCGGACCTGCTTCCTCTCAATCAGGAAGCAGAAAAGCAGCGTTCAGAGACAGTGGAAAAAAATGTAGGCCCAATATCTCCAGGCGTGGTTAAATTTACTGCTGACCCCCTGTTCCTGGATCTCTGGCAAAGACCCGCGCTGAAACCCCGCGACAGAAGCCTGATTACGGTCAGCGCGTTAATCGCATCCGGACAGAGTGCGCAGATTGGCTATCACCTTAACAGGGCGATGGATAATGGACTTTCTGCTGAGGAAGCTGGGGAGATCGTTACCCAAGCCGCGTTTTACGCTGGCTGGCCAAACGCATTTACCGCTGCTCCTGTTGTCGGAGAGGTATTAAGCAATCGCTCATCGAGTAAAAGGTAATATTATTGAACACTAAAACCTGACGCACATCACACAATTAGAACGAACGTTCGCGTGGAATCGGATGCGGTATCGACGCGCTTCATTCTCTCCGTGCCGAAAAAAGTGGCCTGAGCCGTCAGCGTACAGCGCGGCACACCTCCAGCACCTTTTCTCTGAGCCAGCGATGCGCCGGGTCCTTTTCCATGCGCGGATGCCACATCTGTGACACCATAATGCTCCGGGTTTTAAACGGCAGTTCAAAGACGTGCACGCGCTCGGTCATCGGCTGATTGAGCAGATAGAGCGCCGGCACCATGGCAACGAGATCGGAGACCAGCGCCACCGATAACGCCGTCGGGAACCCTGGCACCACGCTGGCAATTTTGCGCTTCATCCCGCGTTCCGCCAGCGCCTCATCGACAAATCCGTGTAACGAGCCGTCGGGCGAGGCCACCACGTGCCCCCAGGCGACATAATCCTCAAGGCTGACTGACGACAGCGAGGCCAGCGGATGCCCCTGGCGTACCGCGCCCACAAACCGGTCCTGAAAGAGCCGTTGCAGACGAATTTCAGGCCCCATATTGCTCTGCACGCCGATCTCCAGGTCAACCAGCCCCTCACGCAGATAGCGCGACGTTTTCTCAGGTTTCGGCGAAAAGCGAATGCAGACGTCGGGCGCCACTGCCGCCACTGCGGCAATGAGCAGTGGCCCAAACGCCACCACAAAGCCGTCGTTGGCTCGGATGGTGAACAGGCGCTCCATACGCTCAACATTCAGCGTTTCCGTGGAGGGTTGCAGTACTGCCCTTGCCTCATGCACGGCGCTTCTGGCCCGATCCCGGGTGGCTTCGGCCCAGGGCGTCAGCACCATCTGCCGACCGGCCCGCACCAGGATAGGATCGCCTGTCACCTCCCGCAGCCTGCTCAGGGTACGGCTCATGGCGGAGGTGCTCAGGTTTAAGCGCCGCGCCGCGCCAGCCACGCTGGCTTCGGCCAGCAGAACGTCGAGCGCAACCAGAAGGTTAAAGTCAGGATCGGACACGATGGCTCCTCAGATAAGGCGTTATATGCAACGATAAAGTGCAAGCGCTGCGTCTTCCGCCCTGTATACCCCATGATTATAGTTTCGTCATCACTATTCTTATGCGGAGTAACGACGATGACGCTCTTTTCAAACCAGCCCGGCGATGAAGGCTTACCCGGTCATGAATGCGCCCGGGTGATGGCCGCCGTCATGACCACCACGCTGATGGGCGTCTTTGACGGCACCATGATCAACATCGCGCTGCCCTCCATGGCAAGGGCGATGCAGGTCCCCGCGAACGTTGCGGTGTGGTTTGCCAACGGTTATCTACTATCGGCGGCAATGACGCTGGCCATCTTCGCGGCGCTGGCGGCGCGCGTGGGCTTTCGACCGGTTTTTCTTGCCGGGCTTGCCACCTTTACGCTCACCTCGCTCGGCTGCGCGCTGGCGAAAACGCCCGACATGCTGATCGGGATGCGTATTCTGCAGGGCATCGGCGGCGCGGCTACCCTGAGTATCGCCCCGGCGATCCTGCGTTCCGTTTTTCCGGGGCGACTGCTTGGCCGCATTCTGGGGCTGCACGCCCTGCTTATTGCCGCCAGCACGGCAATTGCCCCCGTGCTGGGCGGGACGATACTGGACGCGCTGAGCTGGCAGTGGCTGTTCGCCATTAACCTTGTTCCGGGCAGTATTGCCCTGTTGCTGGCATGGCAGGCGTTGCCGCGCCAGTCGGACGTTGACCGCTCCCCCTTTGATGCGCCGGGCGCCGCGCTCTCCGCCGTGCTGTTAGGTTCTGCAATCATGCTGGCCGACAGCCTTCAGCACATAACGCAAGGCATTAACCCGGCAGCCGCAGGCTGGGGGCTTCTCACGCTGGTCAGCGCTATCGCCTTCGTCTGGCGTATTCGGCGCGCGCGCAGTCCCATACTGCCGCCAGTTATGTTCAGAAACGGACGCTTCACCCTCGCCGCCCTGACCTCGCTGGCCTCGTTTGTCAGCCAGGGCATCACCTTTGTCGCGCTGCCGTTCCTGTTTCAGAGCGTGTATGGCTTCAGCCCGGTGGTTTCGGCGCTGCTGTTCACCC
This sequence comes from Enterobacter cloacae complex sp. P13B, assembly GCF_014895915.1. NCBI lineage: Bacteria > Pseudomonadati > Pseudomonadota > Gammaproteobacteria > Enterobacterales > Enterobacteriaceae > Enterobacter > Enterobacter cloacae complex sp. P13B. Next base: position 66,465 of record NZ_JADBQN010000041.1, on the reverse strand, counting down.
CGTGGCCAATTGGCATTGTGCTGATCGCGCCGCACGCGGGGCGCTGGGCAGATACCCTTTCCGCGCCGCTGATCTCGACTATCGGGCTGATGATTTTTGTCGGTGGGCTGGTCTTGCTGGCGACATTGCCGGAAAATCCGTCCGTATGGAATATCTGCCTGCGCAGTCTGGTTTGCGGGATTGGGTTTGGCTGCTTCCAGAGCCCCAATAACCGGGAGATGCTCGCTAACGTGGCGCGGGAATATGCCAGCTATGCCTCCGGCGTGTTGTCTATCGTCAGGACGTTCGGGCAATGTCTGGGGGCCGCCGCGGTGGGGGTGCTGCTTGCGACGACCGGATCAGACCACGATCGGGCCGTGCATCTGGCACTGTGGATCGCCGTCATCGCCTCGACGGGATCGGTTTTGTTTAGCCTGAGCAGGCTGCGCCCTGGGGTGCGGGCATCAGCGTAACGCTGTGCAGCGCCTCTCGGCGCTGCTTGTTTATAACAACTACGCTGTAGGACGTTCGTTCCACGCATCAGTGTACTGTATATTTCCGTCCAGAATTTTCCATGTGATTTTTGCATATCGTAAAGATACATTTTCCATGTGACCAGTACCGGGACAATCTCTTGTATCATGCATTATTAGAGTTATTGAAATGACTTTCACGCCTTCCATCAGGATGTTGAAGTATTCCACTTCCTGACCAGCATCATTGATGTGATAGAACTTTAATTCGGCACTTTGAAGCGTCTGACCTGTAGCCACTGCTTTGTATAGATAGGGTGAAGATGAGTCAATTGCCTTTGTTAAACTGAGGCTGAATGTTGCCTTGTACCTGTAAGTTTACCTGTTGCCTCATCTGTTGGAATGCTCAGGTTATGGATCAGATCTCTAAGCTCTATGCTTCCTTCACGGTTTGCAACATCAGAACCACCACGGATCATTGCTCCGCCATCGTCTTTCAAAAAGAGGTGTACTGGTACAGCCATTTTTAAAACTCCTTATGTTAATTAATTTCTTATTCCATTGGCTATGAGATTAATTACAGGCATGATCGCTACACCATCGGCATAGAACAGATCAGAATTAGTGAATGAATAAACCTTGCCCGTGATTTTTACATTTACCGTGTTCCCATAAGCTGAAGCTGTGACATTGCTTGTATCGGCTTCCAGGAAGGGTGATCGTTCTTCAAGGGCTTTCATAATGTTCCCGCTGTTGTCTTTATCTAAATAGAAGCGGTAAACATCCGACACCGTAGCGTCTCCATCATCATACTTAGTTATGTACAGTGTGACGGTATCAGAGAGTTTCTGTTTGCTGACAAAGCTATCGTGAGGAGATGCATTAAAATAGTATTGATATGTCAGAAACCCACAAACAACGAGCAACAGAATCGTTGTGAGTAAGCAATGGAGCCGTTTAATAACCGTATTTCTTTGCATATTCTATACCTTGCCTTATCCAAAACTGATCGTGTGGATCATCCCCATAAGGCGGTTTTTGATACCAGTGCCCCCATTTCTTTTTGGAGGTTTTAGCTCTTTCCTGCGCCCATCCAGCACCCATCAATAGCGTTTCTGATGGTATCCCGGCAGCATAGCCAGCCGAACCATAATTGAAGTTCCCAAAATTTGCTAACTCCGGGTGTCCTTGCTTGTAATCCCACGGTCCCTTATTTCTTACTTTTTGATAAAACCAAAGATAGGTTGTAGGGATAGCCATGTTTCTGCTCATACCATGCGCTCTTGCAATCCTCATGTTTGCCAACACAAGAGCGATTCCTTCTTTGGGTAACAAAGGTATAACAGCCATATTAACCACCTATTTCATGTGGGTATATGGCCGCATATCGTACACCTTTGCGATGGTAAAAAAGATATCTGTTTACAGAGAAATGACGGAAAAATATCCGACTAAGGTATTAACCGCATTAAAAATCAAAAAAATTAAGGCGGCGCTACGCTTGCGCGGGCCTACAGGAATTGTGCATTTCACAATTTAGGGCAAATAAGCGCAGCGCCACCCGGCAGGAAAGACGGCGTATTTGTTTACTCCAGAGCCAGTAGCGCAAAGCTCGCAAGCCAGTGCCCGCCGCTGTAGTGGCTGCCCACCACGTGCCCGACGCTTGCCGCCAGGTGTTTTGCCACGGCATCACGCAGGGCCTGCTGAGCCGGGTGGTTTACCGGAAGCGCCCTGGCGATATGCTTCATACACCAGGCGCGGCTGAGGTTTAACCCATCCAGATGGGCAATTTTCGGGTCGGTACGGTCGCTCACTTCCGCCGGGTTCATCAGCGCCGCAATGGAGCCGATATCCGGCAGAAACGCGTCAAACCAGGCCGGGAAATTCTCTGCGACCTTGCTCATCAGCAGCGCTTCCGTCAGCGCACCAGAGATGTACTCATCGCCACCCGGCTCGTAGTGGGCCGGGTAGCGCGTGTCGGCGAGATAAAACCGCTCCGCCGCCGTCACAATCGCCTGCTCAAGCGCGCTATCTTCCACGGCTCGGGCGTAGTCCAGCCCCAGCGCGAGGGCAAACGCCGTGTTGTAGTGCGTTCCGACGCGGATCGGATAGGTGAGCTTGCTGAGGTAATCCACCAGCCGGTTGCGAATATCCTGGGTTAGCGGCTCCAGCGTCTGGTACCAGCCTGCGGCCTGCGGCAGCGACGATTGCTTCAGCTCCTGGGCCAACGCCAGCAGCCATCCGTAGCCATACGGCCGCTCAAACGAGGCGCGGAACGGCGCGGTGAAATAGACCAGCTCCTTCGCCACATTCTCGTCGGTCAGGTGCTCGTCGAAAAGCGCGACGATGTCATTCCGACACGGTAGCTCAGGATAGAGGCGCACGCAGCGCAGCAGCAGCCAGTAGCCGTGCACCGCCGAGTGCCAGTCGAAACAGCCGTAGAAAATCGGGTGCAGCTCGCGAGGCGGCAGAACGTCACCGTCATCATTCAGCAGATGCATGATGTGGTTCGGGTATTCCTGGCGCAAATAGGTTAAAGGCATGCGGGCAAACGCGTCAGCCTGATGTTGCGTCAATTCCATAACAGCTCCTTAGCGAAACACGAGGAAATACATGAGGAACACGTTCACCACCAGCAGGGTTAACGCGGTCGGGATCTGGATCTTGATCACCTGATATTTGTCTTTCAGCTCCAGCAGCGCGGCGGGAACGATATTGAAGTTCGCGGCCATTGGCGTCATCAGCGTGCCGCAGTAGCCCGCGTACATGCCGATCGCCAGCAGCGGCGCCGGGTTGCCGTGATGCACGTTGATCAGGAACGGCAAGGCGATCCCCGCGCTCAGCACCGGGAAGGCCGCAAAGGCGTTACCCATGATCATGGTAAACAGCGCCATCCCCACGCAGTAAATGACCACCAGCATGAAGCGGCTGTCCGGGTTCACGAACAGGCTCACCACCTTCTGCACCGAATCACCGGTATTGGCCGCCACGAACACGCCGCCGAGCATGGCCAGCATCTGCGGCAGGATCACCGCCCAGCCGATGGTATCGACAAGACGACGTGACTGGCGAATGGCGTGCAGCGGCGTGCCTTTGGTCAGCCACCAGCCGGTAAGGATCGCCGCGACGCAGGCCACGCACAGCGCCGCCAGAGTGAGCTGTTTCTGGTCGAGAAGGTAAACACCGCCAATCGACACCCCCTTCAGGAACAGCGTCCCGATTACCGTCACCACCGGGATCATCAGCGCGGGCAGGAACAGCCAGTTTTTAAGGCGGTTTGACGAGGCAATGCGCTCCTCGTCGGAGGCCATTTTATAGTGGCCTTTCCCGACCAGGCCAAAACCCGCCAGCAGCGCGATTGCGATAACGCAACCGCCAACGATCCGGTACGCCAGCGATTTGCCCAGCTCCTGAACCATCAGGTCACCGAACAGGAAGATACCGCCGAATAAAAACCAGAACAGCGCGGTGGTAAAACGCTTCGGATTAGCGCGGTCGCGCAGGGTCATGACAACCAGCAGCATCACAACAAAGCCGATCAGGTAATACACGCGGTTAATGGTGATAAGCGTCATCATTGCGCGGCCCCCTGCGTACCCTGCTCTGCACGCCAGGCCATGACGTCGCGGCGGATGCTGGCATCCAGGCGCAGCAGGCGCGTCATATGAATAATCAATGCCGCAATGGCGGTGGGAATGGCCCACAGGCCGATATGCAGCGGCTCGATCCCCTCGATCCCGTTTTCCTTAAGAAACGCGTCAATCAGCAGCACCGCACCGAAGGCGATAAAGATATCTTCCCCAAAGAAGACCGCGATGTTGTCACACGCCGCGGCATGGGCCTTGATTTTGTCGCGAATGTGCTGCGGCAGTTCGCCGTATTCGTTCAGCGCTGCCCCTTCGGCCATCGGGGCCAGCAGCGGGCGTACCGTCTGGGCATGGCCGCCCAGCGACATCAGCCCCAGCGCGGCGGTGCCTTCACGCGCCACGAAGTAGAGCATCAGAATACGCGCCGAGGTGGCGCTGGCGATCTTCGCCACCCAGGCCTGGGCGCGCTCTTTAAGCCCGTAATATTCCAGCAGACCAATTACCGGCAGGATCAGGATGAAGGTCGCCAGCGATCGGCTATTGACGAACTTCTCGCCAAAGGTCTCCAGCAGCATCCCGAAATCCATCCCGACCAGCAGGCCCGTCGCCAGACCCGCCACCACGACGACCAGCAGCGGGTTGAAGCGCAGTGCAAAACCAATGACCACGATCGGTATCCCGATCAGCGGCAACAGCGTAGTACCGTCCATAACGTTTACCCTATCGAAAGTGAGCGTTGCGCGCCGACGGCTATTTTTTTAATTTGCGGCGAGCGATGTTGTGTTTTTCGCCAGGCTTCACAAAACCTGCGCTAAAAAGCTATATCTGAACCTCAAAAACATGTAAACAAATTATCAATAAAATGTTCTTATTTTATCGACGAGTTTACATTTCTGGCTAAGGAACGTTATGACCTCGAAAAAGAGTGCTTCACCCGATTGCAATGATATCAACGATGGCCGGATCGTCTCCTCCCGCCATCTGGTGTCGGAGCGCTGCGCGGAACTGTCAGAGCTGGAGTACGCGCTGATCATGACCGGCAACGCGTTTAACAAGTGGATGGTGCGCTGCATGGCCGCAGCCGGAGAGCCGGATATGGGCGCTTTTGACGTCTCGCTGCTGCATCACGTGAACCACCGCGACCGCAAGAAAAAGCTGGCCGATATCTGCTTTGTTCTCAACGTGGAAGATACGCATGTAGTGACCTATGCCCTGAAAAAGCTGGTCAAAGCGGGCTACGTGACAAGCGAGAAAGCGGGTAAAGAGCTCTTTTTCTCCACCACGGAGGAAGGGAAAGCGTTGTGCATGAAGTACCGGGACGTGCGTGAAGCGTGTCTGATCGCCATTCATGCGGAGAGCGGCATTTCCGGGAAATCCATCGGCGAAACCGCGCAGCTGCTACGCGCGATCTCCTCCCTGTATGACACCGCCGCCCGCGCGGCGGCATCACTCTGAATTACGGACGTCTGAACAGGGTAATGCTGCGTCCGGCCAGTTCGTACTCTACGGTTTCGGTGAACGCTGTCCCGGCGGCAGCGTCATCCGCCGTAGAAAGCTCCAGCACCCATCCCCCTTCGCCAAACTGCGGGATCTGGAACGGCACGGTGCCTTCAAACGGATTGAACAGCATCAGCACGTCGTGCCAGATACCGTCCTCCTGCTGAAGATCCGGCCTGCTGATGGAGACCCCGAGCGTTGATCCTTCATCCCACTGCTCGGACTGCTGCGGACCGCCTCCGGCATTGAACCAGCGGATCTCCAGCCCGTCGCGCCAGCTCTCACGACGCAGCAGCGGCTGCTGCGCGCGCAGGGCAATGAGCCGGCGGGTGAACTCGCGCAGCGCCGCGTCGTTTTCGGACAGCCCCTTCCAGTCGATCCATGAGATCTCGCTGTCCTGGCAGTAGCCGTTGTTGTTGCCCTTCTGCGTACGGCCAAACTCGTCCCCCGCCAGCAGCATCGGCGTACCGTGGGAGAAAAGCAGCGTGGTCAGGAAATTACGCTTCTGCCGTTCGCGGGTGGCGATAATGTCCGGGTTCTCCGTCGGCCCTTCTTCGCCATAGTTGTACGACCGGTTATCGTTATGCCCGTCGTTATTGTCCTCGCCGTTGTCGGCGTTGTGCTTCTCGTTGTACGACACCAGGTCATTCAGCGTAAAGCCGTCGTGGGCGGTGATAAAGTTGACGCTGGCCCACGGGCGACGCCCGCGCAGGTCGTACAGATCCCCGGAGCCCAGCAGACGCGCGGCAAAGTCCGTCGAGACGTTGTCCCCCTTCCAGTACTCGCGCACGGTATCGCGGTATTTGTCGTTCCACTCTCCCCAGCCTGGCGGGAAGCCACCGACCTGATAACCGCCGGGGCCAATATCCCAGGGCTCGCCAATCAGCTTGAGCTTAGAGAGCACCGGATCCTGGGTAACGGCGTCGAAAAAGCCCCCGCGCGGGTCGAACCCCTCAGGCTCGCGGCCCAGAATCGTCCCCAGGTCGAAACGAAAACCGTCAATGTGCATGGATTCGGCCCAGTAGCGCAAGGAATCCATCACCATCTGCAGCACGCGCGGGTGGGAGGTATTCACCGTGTTCCCCGTCCCGGTGTCGTTAATGTAATACCGGTGCTGGTCCGGCAGCGTGCGGTAGTAGCTGTAGTTATCAATGCCCTTGAATGAAAGCGTCGGCCCCAGCTCGTTACCTTCCGCCGTGTGGTTGTAGACCACGTCCAGAATCACCTCGATGCCCGCGTCATGATAGGCGCGCACCATGTCGCGAAAGCCCTGGATCCCCGCCGGGCCATAGTAGCGCGACGCCGGAGCAAAAAAGCCGAGCGTGTTATAGCCCCAGAAGTTCTTCAGGCCACGGTCGAGCAGATGCTGGTCGTCCGGGAACCAGTGAACGGGTAGCAGCTCCACCGAGGTAATGCCGAGGCTTTTGATGTAGTCGACCGAGGCTTTGTGTCCCATCCCCTCGAACGTCCCGCGCAGCTCGGGCGGGATGGCCGGGTTCATCTGGGTAAAGCCCTTCACGTGGCTCTCATAGACGACGGCATGTGGCCAGGGCACGTTTGGCCGGTTGTTGTCCTGCCAGTCGAAAGCGTTCGGGTCGATAACCTTGCATTTCGGCGTAAACGGCGCGCTGTCCCGCGTATCGAAGCTAAGATCCAGTTCGTCATGCCCCAGCTCATAGCCGAAATGGGCGTCGTTCCAGTCGATATCGCCCACCAGTTCACGGGCATACGGGTCAATAAGCAGCTTATGCGGGTTAAAGCGGTGACCGTTTTCCGGATCGTAGGGGCCGTAGACGCGATAGCCGTACAGCGCACCGGGTTTCAGGTCAGGCACATAGCCGTGCCAGACCTCATGGGTATACTCCGGCAGCTCCAGCCGGGCGATTTCTGTTTTCCCGGACGGGTCAAACAGACAGAGCTCCACCCGCTCCGCGTGCGCGGAGAACAGCGCGAAGTTAACGCCCTTCCCGTCATAATTCGCCCCCAACTGCTGGCCATGACCGGCCCGAATTTCAAACGTAGTTTCCTTTGCCATTTTCGTTCTCCACGATTATTCGCAGGTAAGCAGAACCAGTACACATCCCTTTTCTGACGTTAAATCCAGCGTCTCTTGCAGAATGCGGCTTTCACCGCTGAACAGATCCCGATAGCGCTTCCCGGCCAGTTCGTCGGGTATCGCTACCGTGGTATTGACCCACAGCTGATGATTATCGGTGATGCCAAAAACCAGACGCGGCACGGCAACGATCAGCGCCTCCTCGTCTTTAACGCGCGCATAGACAATCAGGTTCTCCTCGCGCTCACCGGAAACCTTGAGCGGCATCCAGTCGCCGTAGCGGAAAAGCGCGTCGTAATGCGGTCGAAGCCGCAGCAGCGTGGCGGTGACAAACTGCTTTACCCTGCCTTCCCGCCAGCAGGCCGGGTGTTCAAACACTGAAGCATCCGCCGCGCTGAGGTTTTGCACCAGCGCGTTGAAGTCCGGCTCCCGCCGGTTATCCGGGTCGACGAGGCTAAAGTTGAGCGCCTCGCTGCCCTGATAGATATCCGGCACGCCGGGCGCCGTCAGCTTGATGACCGTCTGGCTGAGGCTGTTCATCAGCCCGGCGCGGATAAAGGGCTGCATCGCCTCGCTGAAATCGTGCAGGAACGGGGCGTTATCCGGGGAAAGCAGATGCCGCGCGTAGCTCAGCACCACGCTCTCATAGCCCTCGTTGCTGTCGATCCAGTCGGTGCGCTGCTTCGCCTCGCGAAGCGCTTTCTCAAGGAAGCCGAGGAAACGCGTCTCCAGCGATGCAAGCCCTTCGGCATCATCAGGCGACAGCGTGGCGGGCCAGACGCCCGCCAGCGCCTGATAGATCATCCAGGTATCGGCGGCGTTCGGCGCGGTGCCGTCGTTGAGAAAACGCACCTGGGTCTGATTCATCTGCCGCCAGCGGGCGAGATTTTCTCCCCAGCGTTCCGGCGCCTCCGTCAGGGTGTAGAGCCGCGCCCGGGCGTCTTCTCCGCGCTTGGTATCGTGCGTGGAGGTGCCCAGCAGCGCGTCGGGCTGACGGGCGAGACGAATGCGCATCTCCTGGTGAAAGCGGGATAACGAGAACGCGCGCGGCGTCGGGTCAGCGCCCACTTCATTGAGCGCAAGCTCAAGGTTCAGACGGAAAAACAGCGTATCTTCCACCGACTTCGCCATCAGCGGCCCGGTCAGCTGCTGGAAGCGGGTTCTGAAAAGCGCGGCGCAGTCGCGGCAATCTTCCGGCAGATCGCCGGTAAGAATGCGGACAATCAGGCTCAGGGCCGCTTCGGACGTATTTACGCCGGCGACCACGCGGCTAAGCAGCGCCACATCAGGCGGGGTTAATCCCTCGCGAGTGCCGTAGGTGCGGTATACCGGAAAGGCGATAAGCAGCTCGCGCAGCGCGTGGCGGATCTCCTCGCGCGGCAGCGCAACGTCATTGCGGCGGGCCAGATCGTCCGCAAGGTTTAGCAGCGTGGTGAACTCGCCCTCAAAATTACGATCGGTCATCAGACCCTTGGCATCGCGCAGTTCGGCGTGGCGATCGACCGTGACGCCCAGCGTCTCGTCGTGGATTGTCTCCAGGCGCGAGAGGTTATCGTCGTCGACCAGCACCTCCGCCAGCGAGGCGATAAACTCGTAGCCGGTGGTGCCGGAAACCGGCCAGTCGGTGGGGAGCTGCTCTCCCTTCGCGAGAATTTTTTCGACCGTGATGTAACAGTCAGGTCCGGCTGCCTGCCGCAGCTTCTGCAAATAACCCAGCGGATCGGCCAGGCCGTCAATATGGTCAATGCGCAGTCCGTCAACCACGCCCGCGTGAACCAGCTCAAGAATGAGACGGTGCGTGTCGTCAAAGACCGCCTCGTCTTCAACCCGTACGCCTACAAGACCGGTGATCTCGAAGAAGCGCCGCCATGAGAGCTGCTTCGGCGCTTCCCGCCAGGACATCAGCCGCCAGCTCTGCGCCTCATGCAGTTCGGCGATGCTTTTATCCTCGCTGTACGTGCCCGGATTAAGCGGGTACGCCGTGTCGTAATAGACCAGAGAGGCTTTATTCGTGACAGGGTCACGTTTTAATGTAATGGCACCCTTCTCCAGCTCCGCCTCAAAGGTGTCGCCGAGAAACGGCAGCGTAAGCGGGCGCGACGCATCGATATCGAAATAGTGGAAATAGCGGCTCTGATGCCCGTATTCAATCACGTCCCGCCACCAGGCGTTTTCAAGCGAAGTGGACATATGGTTCGGGACAATATCCAGAATCAGCCCCATGCCAGCCTGCCTGAGCGCCGCGGCCATGCGGTCAAACCCTTCCCGACCGCCAATCGCGGGGTCAATTTCATTCGGGTTGGTCACGTCATAGCCGTGGGTGGAACCCGTTGTGGCGGTAAACACGGGCGAGGCGTAGAGGTGGCTGATGCCGAGGTCTTTCAGATACGGCACCAGCTCGACAGCGCGGTCAAACGTCATGCCGTTGCGGAACTGAATACGGTACGTGGCGGAAGGGATCATAACGATGCGTCTCCATCAGCAAAGCGAACGACAATACTGTTCGGCGGCAAAACGTCGTTTACCTCCGGCCAGGCGAAGCGCGTCTCCCCTGCGAGCGCGGGCAAGTCGACAGGCTTAGGGCCAATATTGAGCGCCAGAGAGAGCGTCCCGGACGGGAAGCGCCAGCTCACCGCCACCATGCCGGGCGCGGTCTCGATCGCCTTGCCTTCAACGATGCCGCCCTGATGCAGAAGCGGAACGATATAGCGATGGCGCAACGTCAGCAGGTGGCGGGTGAAGCGCAGCCACGTTTTCCCTTCGTCGGTAGCAATCTTATGCCAGTCGAGCTTTGAGCGAACGAAGGTATTAACGTCGTTCGGATCCGGGACGGCTTCATCGTGCCCGGCGTGGCCGGTAAACTCTTTCGCGCGCCCTTCCCGCACCGCTTTTGCCAGGTCGCCGTGAAAATCGGTGAAGAACAGGAACGGATGCGTTTCACCGAACTCCTCGCCCATAAACAGCAGCGGGATATGGGGAGAGAGCAGCAGCGCGGCAAGCAGCACCCGCGTCCTGTCGGCCCCCGCGAGGGTGATGAGCCGCTCCCCCTGGGCGCGATTGCCGGTCTGATCGTGGTTCTGAATGAAATCGACGAAGAACTGCGGCGGCTGGGTACGGCACTCCACCCCGCGAGATTCCCCGGTTTGCAGCGAAATCTCGCCCTGGTAGACAAACCCTTCCGCCAGCGCACGGGCGAACTTTTTCTCCGGCTCACACGCAAAATCCTGGTAGTAGGCGTGCGTTTCGCCGGTGGCAAACACGTGGGCAGCATTGTGGAAGTCATCATTCCACTCGGCGGTGAACAGCGGCGTGTTGCCCTGTTCATCGCGCGGATGCAGGAAAATCACGTTGCGGCTGTCTTCCGTTGTCAGGTGAACGTGACGGTGCGGGATCGCCTCGCGGATCTTCGCGGCAATCTCCTCCAGAATGTGCGTCCCGGAGCTGTCTTTAATCTGGTCGATGGCATCAAAGCGCAGGCCGTCCAGACGGTACTCCGTCAGCCAGTATAGCGGTGCATCGGTGATGTACTGCCTCACCGGCTCGCGCTCGTAAGCGATACCGTTGCCCCACGGCGTCATTCGATCCGCATCAAAAAACGCGGGCGACAGCAGAGGGAGATAATTCCCCTCCGGGCCGAAGTGGTTGAGCACGATATCCAGCACCACGGAAAGCCCCAGCCCGTGCGCGGCGTCGATAAACGCGTGAAAATCCTCCGGCGTGCCGTAGGCAGCGTGCGGGGCATACAGCAGCACGCCGTCGTAGCCCCAGCCGCGGGTTCCGCCAAACTGGGAAACGGGCATCACTTCAAGCTGGGTGATACCGAGCTCCGCCAGATAGGGCAGCTTGTCGATGGCCGCCCGGAAGGTGCCCTCCGGGGTAAAGGTGCCGACGTGCAGCTCGTAAATGACCGTCTCTTCCCACGGCCGCCCTGCCCAGTCCCGGTTAACCGGCTGATAGCGTCGGGGATTGATAACAACCGATGGCCCATTAACGTCGCCCTTTTGCGCGCGCGATGCCGGGTCGGGTACCGCCATGCCGTCCTGCAGGACAAACTGATACTCTGCACCGTGCATGACGCCGGGGACGTCCGCCTGAAACCAGCCGTTGCCGGTTGCCGTCATCGGCACGTCGGTGGCGGCCAGACGTAGCGTAAGTTCTTTCTGTCCTTCTGCCCAGACGCGAAAACGTACCACGTCATCGGAAATAAACTCAGCACCCCACTGCTTTTGAAATGTCCTGAATTCCATTCATTGTCCTCGAATGACCCACATTTTACGCGGAACGAAGTACAAGCTTAGTCCAGGATCACAAGTGCGTGAGCTCAGCGGATTTAACCGCGTCGTCTATTCTTTATGAAATAACTCACTACCGGGAATACTATGCAGATTCGAAAAGGATTAAATACGGACCTCGTCCGTCTTGAATGTTGTGACTTTTCTTTCACCATTAGCCACATAGCGCGAGAGCCCTTTATCCATTGTGATTTGCATATTGAAGCCGTCGCCGAGCCCTGGATAAAAACCTACGAACTCGACATCCAAACGCTTGAAAACCATTGCGTTAATCCGGACGCCATATTTCTTGTTGCGGAAACCGATGACGGTGAATTAGCCGGATTTATTACCGCGTCAATCGGCTGGAATAAATTTATTTCAGTGGATTATATTGCCGTTGATCGCACCAGACGCAGAACCGGCGCCGCGCAAAAATTAATGGCTGCCGCGCACGTGTGGGCCCGCAGCGTAAACGCGCCAGGATTACGCCTTGAAACACAAAATGTGAACGTCTCTGCCTGTCTGTTTTACCGTAACTACGGGTTCACCCTGGGCGGGTACGATCGGTATCTCTACAACGCCTTACCGGAAAAAGACGAGGTCGCCCTGTTCTGGTATTACATGCTGGTGTAGCGCCGCAGCCTTCATATTTCTGTCATTGAACTTCATTACGCTTTCGGGATTTTAACCACGGTGTTGAGGAAAGAAGTGTGAATTCAATGGCTAAGGCATTACTGCTGGCATTACCCGTTTTGAGTGCAGCGGCGACGGCCGCTGAGCGCGAGCTGTGTGAACCCAAAGCGTACGAAATGGCGCTGCGCTATCAGCAGAAATCGGCAGAGATTCTGGCCCTTCAGCTGCAGACGTATCGGTTTGCCACCGAGCGTTTCAACGAAAAATTAAAAGATCTGAAAACACCTGAAAATTACGCCGTGGTGATGGACCTGGATGAAACGGTGCTGGATAACACCCCTCTGCTGGTGCGCGACATGGCGCAGTGTCACGACTATACAAAATGGGATACCTGGAGCGACTGGGAAAAACAGGGAAAACCCGGCTTAATTCCGGGAGCAAAGGCCTTTCTTGACCACGTGAATCAAAGCAAGGTCCGCATCTATTATGTTTCGGACCGTATGCAGGAAAACAAAGCCGACACGCTGAAGACGTTAAACGCTCTCGGCCTGCCGCAGGTGTCTGACGAAAGCGTGCTGCTGGATACGGTCAGCAAGGAAGAGCGCCGTCAGAGCATCCTCAAAAAGCAGCAGATCGTGATGCTGTTCGGCGACAGCCTGCCGGACTTCGCCGTACAGTTCAAAAACAAAAAACCGAGCGAGCAGCAGCGTGAGCTGGTTGAAGCCAGCGCCGAACACTTCGGCAACGACTGGATTGTGCTCCCAAATGCCGCTTATGGTGCCTGGTCCAGGGCCACGCTGGATAGCTGGAACGTACCGCTGAAAAAATAACGCTTTACGGGCCGGGAAAGGCTTCACCACCACCCGGCTGTTGCGCTGTGCTATTTATCTCGTTTATAGGTCCTATCATTTCTGAGCAGGTTCTTATAATTTTACGGAGCAGTAAGATGAGCACTTTCAAAGGAGACTCGTATGCTTACCGTGAAAAAACTTGCTCTTTCCACGCTGATTTCCAGTTCATTGCTGTTCTACCCTGCGCTGCAGGCCTCGGCAGAAACGCCGCAGCACGTCGTTAAACAACCGGCGGGCGGTTACAGCGTGCAGGTCGGTGACGTTCTGGTAACGTCGTTTACGGACGGGACCGTTGCGCAGGATCTGCATAAGCTACTGCGCCGGACAACGCCGCAAAACATTGATGCACTGCTCGCGAAAAACTTTCAGACCAACCCGGCGGAAGTGTCCATCAACGCCTTCCTGATTGCGATTCCCGGACACAAAATCCTGGTGGATACCGGTTCCGGCCAGCTCTTTGGCCCCGGCAATGGCGGACGTCTGATTGAAAGCCTCGCCACCCAGGGAGTCAAACCCGAGGACATCACTGAAGTTCTGCTGACCCACGCCCATTCCGACCACGCGGGCGGCCTGGTGAAAGACGGCAAGGTGGTGTTCAGCAACGCGCGCGTTTTCGTTGGCAAACCGGACGTCGACTTTTTCTTTAACGACGACAATCAGAAGAAAACCGGCTACGGCAAGAACTACTTTGATGTCGCACAGAAGACCTTAAAACCCTATCTTGACGCGGGTAAAGTGGTGCCGTTTAGCGGCACATCGGAGATTCTTCCGGGGCTGACCGGCACGGTTCACCCCGGACATACGCCGGGATCGGCCTTCTACACGCTGACAAGTAAAGGCGAGAAGATCACCTTTGTCGGCGACATCATTCACGCAGCGGCGGTCCAGTTCCCGCAGCCTGCGGTGACCATCACCTACGATGAAGATGAGAACAAAGCGGCAAGCGTACGCGAGCATGCGTTCGCTGACTTTGTGAAAAATAAAGACCTTATTGCCGCGCCCCATCTGCCTTTCCCGGGCATCGGCTATGTGACGAAAGGTGAGAAAGGCGGCTATGCCTGGGTCCCTGTTACCTATACCAACCGGGACGCCAGCGGCGCGAAGTAGAGTGATGTCGCGTATATCTGACATGGACATCGACCTGCTCCTGGCGCTGGACGCCCTGCTTCAGGACAGGAACATCACTCATGCGGCCGCGCGGCTGGGCATCAGCCAGCCCGCGCTCTCTGCCCGTCTCGCGCGTCTGCGCACGCTGTTTGGCGAGCCGCTGTTTATTCCCTCCCCACACGGACGTGGGGTGTTACCCACACCGAGAGCGGAGGCGTTGAGGCCACAGGTTGAAAGCGTGCTACGAGGCATCCGCGCGATGTTCGCCCCCACCACGTTTGAGGCGCACACCAGCAGCCGGACATTTGTTATCGCGCTACATGAAAACCCGGCGCTGATGCTCGGCACCGCGCTGCTTAACCAGGTGAGTACCGATGCCCCCGGCATCCGCCTGCGCTTCGCCCTGCCGGAGATGGTAGACCTGCCGCAGCAGCTGGAAAACGGTGATGTGGATATCTACATCGGCGTGAGCGCGGGCGCCCATGACGGATGGGTGAGGCGCAAACTTCTCGACGACGCGTTTGCCACCGCCCAGCGCAAAGCTCATCCGCGTGGAACAGGTCCGTTAGATTTGGAAAGCTACTGCGCGCTTTCCCATCTGGTGGTGTCGTCGGCGGGAGATCCCTTTACCGGATTTGTCGACCAAACCCTCGCCGGGCTGGGCTATCAGCGACACGTTGCCATGTCCACCCAGAGCTACGCTATGGCGCCTGCGCTGGTTGCCGGTACCGACCTGGTATGTACCCTGCCGGAACGGATGCTGAAGCAGTTTGCCAGCACGCTGGATATTTTCCCACCGCCGCTGCCGCTCCAGCCGATTACCATCAACATGTACTGGCACCCGAAAAACAGCCAGGATCCGGCGAACGCCTGGCTGCGCGGGCAGCTGCTGCGGGCCGCCGGACGTCAGGTGTGATCGAGCGTGACCAGAAACTTTTTAAGCACTTCTGAACGAATAATCCGGTGGCAAACCAGGGTGAGTTCGCTCTCCCGCAGCCGGTCGAGGATGTCCACGTAGACGACATTCTCAACGCTCACTGCCTTTGCCGACGCGGGCAGCAGCGCCAGCCCAAATCCGGCCGCAACAAGGCTTATCACCGTGGGCACGTCGGTCGCATTTTGCACCACGTCCGGCTGAAAGCCCGCCCCGCTGCAGGCGTCATAGAAGTACTGCTCCAGCCCCATTCCCTCCGGATCGCGCAGCGAGATCCATTTTTCGTCTTTCACCGACGAAAGCGTCAGCGCGGACGATCCGGCGAGCGGATGCTGACGAGAGAGCGCCAGCACCGTTTTCTCCGAGGTGAACGGCCGGCTTTGCAGATCGTCAGGCAGCGACGGCAGCGGCGCGCGGATGATGGCCACGTCCAGCTGGTTGCTCTGCACGGCGGCGTAGAGCGTCTGCACATTTCCCGTCATCAGGGACATGGTAATGGCCGGCCAGCGGCTGTGCATCTGGCGCAGCGCGGCGGGCAGCCTGCCGTCAAACATCGCACTCGACACGCACCCCAGGTTTAACTCCCCCTGCTCACCCCGTGCCGTTTGTCTGGCATCCAGCACCGCCTGCTCGGTCAACGAGATGGCAAGCCGGGCTTTGACCAGAAACGCTTCGCCCGCGGGCGTCAGGGTTAAGCGGCGGTTCGCCCGGCTGAAAAGCGTGACGCCTAAACGTTCTTCCAGCGCCTTTATCTGCTGGCTCAGCGCCGGTTGGGCGATGTTCAGACGCTCGGCGGCCCGGTGCATGTGGAGCTCTTCGGCAACGACAATGAAGTGGCGCATCTGACGAAACTGCACGAGACGTCTCCCTGTATTGATATAAATTTACTTATCAATTTAACAGAAATGATTTAATTGATGCTATTGGTCTTTGCCAGAAAAATGGAGGTATTCAACCGAGGGAGGAAAATATGGAAAATCAAGTCAACGATCTCCGCAGCGCCATCGCCTTACTGCAGCGCCACGAAGGCCAGTATATTGAAACCGATCATCCGGTCGATCCCAACGCGGAACTGGCGGGTGTCTATCGCCATATCGGCGCAGGCGGCACGGTCAAACGTCCGACCCGCACGGGTCCGGCCATGATGTTCAACAGCGTTAAGGGCTATCCGGGCTCCCGCATTCTGGTGGGCATGCACGCCAGCCGCAAGCGCGCGGCGCTGCTGTTAGGCTGCGAACCGTCTGAACTGGCAAAACACGTTGGCCATGCGGTGAAAAAGCCGGTCGCACCGGTTGTCGTTCCGGCCTCGCAGGCCCCCTGCCAGGAACAGGTCTTCTACGCTGACGATCCTGACTTCGATCTTCGCAAATTGCTTCCGGCACCGACCAATACGCCAATTGATGCCGGTCCGTTTTTCTGCCTGGGGCTGGTGCTGGCAAGCGATCCGGAAGACAGCTCGCTGACGGATGTCACCATTCACCGCCTCTGCGTGCAGGAGCGCGACGAGCTTTCCATGTTCCTTGCCGCCGGGCGACATATCGAAGTCTTCCGTAAAAAAGCGGAGGATGCCGGAAAACCGCTGCCGGTGACGATCAACATGGGTCTCGACCCCGCCATCTATATCGGCGCATGCTTTGAGGCCCCTACCACGCCGTTTGGCTACAACGAGCTGGGCGTCGCCGGGGCGCTGCGCCAGCAGCCGGTCGAGCTGGTGCAGGGCGTGGCGGTCAAAGAGAAAGCCATCGCACGGGCGGAAATCATCATCGAAGGCGAACTGCTTCCGGGCGTGCGCGTAAGAGAGGATCAGCATACCAACACTGGCCACGCGATGCCGGAGTTCCCGGGCTACTGCGGTGAGGCGAATCCCTCCCTGCCGGTGATCAAAGTGAAAGCCGTGACCATGCGCAACCACGCGATCCTGCAGACGCTGGTGGGACCGGGGGAAGAACATACCACGCTGGCCGGACTGCCGACCGAGGCCAGCATCCGTAATGCCGTTGAAGAGGCAATTCCGGGCTTCCTGCAAAACGTCTATGCCCATACCGCGGGCGGCGGTAAGTTCCTCGGCATATTGCAGGTGAAAAAACGCCAGCCGTCAGACGAAGGACGCCAGGGCCAGGCGGCGCTCATCGCCTTAGCCACCTATTCGGAGCTGAAAAACATTATTCTTGTCGACGAAGATGTGGATATTTTCGACAGCGACGACATCCTGTGGGCGATGACGACGCGCATGCAGGGCGATGTGAGCATCACCAATATTCCGGGGATCCGCGGCCACCAGCTGGATCCGTCCCAGTCGCCGGAGTACAGCACCTCGATTCGCGGCAACGGCATCTCCTGCAAGACGATCTTCGACTGCACGGTGCCGTGGGCGCTGAAGGACCGCTTCGAGCGCGCGCCGTTTATGGAAGTGGATCCACGTCCGTGGGCGCCGGAGCTGTTTGCCGATAAGAAATAAAATCACGCGCGTATGGCCCGCAGATCATACGCGTATTTTCTTTTCAAGCGTGGCGATATTTTCACCCGCCACGCGTTCAACAGTGAAACGATCGACGCTCAGCAATATGAGCATCAGCCCCCTGCCGCTCTCCAGCAGCGGCGACATTTCGCAAAAACGGTCTCGCCGGGCGATCTCAAGACGCTCCTGCGGGAACGCGTCACCCGCGTCAGTAAAAACAAGGCAGACGTCATTGCCGCGGATGGCGAACTGTACGCTAAAGACGCACGAATTATCCTCATGAAGCGCGTAGCGGATGATATTCGTTGCCACTTCACAAACGGCGAGATCGAAGGCGAAACGCCACTCGTCATCGACGGGAAGCGCGCTCAGCCTGTCTCTCAGCCAGTCGGACAGCGGCGTCAGGGACGCGATCGCCGCCGGAAATTCAGCATGCTCTGGCCTCTGCATCTACTGCCCCAGCTGTGCAAGCGCGCTATGTTTATCCGGATAGATACGGAAGATGCGATCCATTCGGGTCAGGGTGAACATGTTCATGATCCCGGGGTTCAGAGAGCACAGCGCCATGTCGCCTTTTCCGTTCATCAGCTTAAACAACGACACCAGCATCCCCAGCCCGCTGCTGTCGATGAAATCCACTTTGCTAAAGTCGACGATTAAGGCTTTACGATCGCTGCCGATTTCCTCCGTCACGGACGCTTTAAACGTCGCAGCAACGGAGGCGTCCAGCCGTCGGACCGCGGGCGTGAGAATGTTGGCATGCGGTAATCGTTCGGTGTTAATTATCATTCTGTTCTCCCTGACGCTCAATCACGAGCAGTGACACGTCATCGGTTAAGGCGATCGGTTCATCACGATTTGCATTGCGCCAGCCGGTCAGGTGGTCACCGAACCGCGGCAGGAGCTGGTCAACGTGGAGCCGGGCATGCTCATGAAGCCAGCGTTCGAGACGTTGCGTGCCAAACTGCTCGCCGCTGACGTTCTCACACTCGGTAATACCGTCACTGAATAAGCATAAGCGATCCCCCGGATGGAGGGTAAACGCGACGTCTTCCCAGCTCAGATCCGGGATTAGCCCGACCGGCGGTCCGCCATCGCCCACGGACGTGACGGCGCTGTCCGCATTCACAATGAAGGGAGTAGGATGCCCGGCCTGGCACAGCCACCCTTCACCAGTCTCTGGATCGATCACGCCGTAAATGAGCGTGAAATAACTGGTGATGTCGCTCTCTTCACTGCAAAAGCGGCTGTTCAACATCCTGACAACCTCCGCAGGTGACTGAATCCCCCCCTCTTCGGTAAACAGAAAGCGATCCACCACCCGGCCATGTAAAAACTGGCGAGCCACCGCGAGGGACATCATCGCGGCCCCCACGCCGTGACCCGAGACATCAACGCAATAGAATCCCAGATGTGAATCCAGAGGGAAAATATTGAACACATCGCCCGAAACCCAGGCTGACGGCAGGAAAAGCCAGTCGGAGAAGTAGTCGCCATAGCGTAAGCGGCGTGAAGGCAGCACCGAGTGCTGAACGCGCGCAGCCAGTTCCAGATCTTTTTCAATCTGATGCAACGCTTCACTCAGGCGCTTGTTGTGCGCCGCGAGGGTCGCCTCCAGCGTAAGAATACGGACCCCGGCATGGAGCCGCGCCCGCAGTTCAGCCTGCTCAACGGGCTTACTCAAAAAATCATCCGCTCCGGCATCAAACCCCTGCGTCACGTCCCCGGCATTCTCGCGGGCCGTCAACAGGATGATATACACGTAGCGGCCAAACTGACGGTTGCGGATGGTCTGACACAGCGTCAGTCCGTCCATTTCCGGCATTTCCCAGTCGCTTATCACCATGCTGACCGGCTGGCTGGACAAGATTTCCAGCGCGTCGACACCATTTTCCGCCTCGCTCACGATATATCCCCACTGGGTGAGCATTCGGGAGAGTAACCGACGATAAATCAGCGAATCTTCAACGATTAACACGTGCAGCGCCGACATACATCCCTCCTAAAGCGGTAAGAACCAGATGAGGCTCACGGTCCCTTCCCTGAATTTTGCATTCCCGTTGCCGTGCCCCGGATAGCGCGTTCCCGCATAGTTCGCGTACTGGATGGAGAACGAACCCGGCGTATAGCCGGCATAACCGAAGCTGTAGCTGTAATCGCCGTTCCAGGGCTGCTGCTGGCTGCTGTCAGGGAACCAGAATGCCGTCGCGCGAAAGAAGAAATGTTGTTTGAAGGTGTAGCCACAGCCGCCGAGCATGACGTTTTTATTTTTGCGGATGTCATCGCTGCTGAGGTCGTAGTAGCGCGGTACCCAGCTGTACCCGACCTGGCAAATGATGGAATCCCCTTTATTAATCAGGAGTGTGTTTTCAACCGGTTTCGGTAGCGAAAACTTATAAGCCAGCGTGAAGGCGCCCTGTTCGAAATAGGTGTGTCGTCGGCTGCCCGATGTCCAGAAATGGTTATCGCCGTAGTTGCTGTAAACCAGACTCACGGTGTTGGCGTGCCAGTCATCGTAGCCGAAGCTGTAGCGAAAATCGGCGGTGTAGCGGCTGGTGTCTCTTACCGGCAGTCGGGACGTAATGTTGGCAAACCAGAAGCTGTAGGGGGAATACTGAAGGCTGAGATTCAGCGTCTGGTTAATCTTTTTCTTTTCCGTGGCGGTGTCTGAACTGTTAGGAATGCTCATCCACTGCTCTTTCAGTCCCGAGCTAAAGCTAAGCGCACCTGAGAATTTCTTGTCGTTACCCGAGAACAGGCGCCCCCAACGGCTGGTAAAAACGCCTGCCTGAACGGGTTCACCGTTCTTATCGCGCAGGGTTTCTTTATCACTGCTTTGCGCCGCCTCCGCGGCGGGTATCGCGGCGAGCAGCACGCCCGCCAGAAGCCATTTTTCGCGCATAACCGCCATCCTTAGTTAGGTATCCAGCGTGCGCCGACGTCGTATTTTGCCATCAGCCACAAAATACCCAGTGCCGCCGCATGCACTAACGTGTTCTCTATCCAGGCGTGACGCCATAAATCGAAGGTAATGAACTGACTCACCAGCAGCACCACGTAAACATGCAAAATAAAGGTATAGAGCGAGTGCTGCCCTAGCGGGATGAGGAACCATCCCAGCAGGCGGTTGAGCGGCGTCCAGCAATACGTCAGCACCAGGTAGACGGTGACCATCAGGGCGATATCGTTCAATACCCGCACCGGGCCCAGCCCATTCTTCGCCGCCCAGGTGTGATAAAACGAATTGAAGCTGTCAGGCGGGATGACGTGCATCAGCAGCGCGGGCGGCATAAACGGGTTGGTATGGTTCTGGGCAACAAATCCCAGCACCAGTGACACCATGACCAGCGCCACCACCACCCCTTTGCCCGGGGGCGTCCGGGCGAACGAGAGCAGTTCGGCTTTATACCAGCCGCTGGCCATGCCCAGCACAAAGATGAACTGCCAGGCGAGCAGCGGGAAGGCAAATTCGAATTCCGACGGCGTCAGCCGAAGCGGCCACCGCTGCCACAGGCTGTACACCAGCAGCGACAGCCCTAACAGCCACCAGACTTTTCCTTTCTGCAGCATCCCTAAAAATAGCGGGCTGAGTAGCAGCAAAAAGATATACAGTCCGAGAATTTGCGTCTGGTGGGGGCCGATCTGCAAATAGAGAATAATGTTGAACCAGGTCTCTTTAATTTGCGGCGTCACAGGATAAAGCGACCAGCTTTGACCCGAAAAGCGGTCGGTAAAATGGGTGACCTCGAAAACGTTAATATGTGGGATATAGGCCAGCAGAATAAACGACACTATGATAATGATATTTACGCGATATATTTTCCATGCCCTGAGATAAAGTCCCCAGGAAACCGTAAGCAAAACCACTTTTTGCAGACGCGCGCGATTCAGCATTCCCAGCATAAACCCGGAGAGAATGACAAAGCCTTCTGCACCTGTTGTTAACCCAAAACGCTCCCAAGAGAATATATTAAATATCGACATCACCTCCGTATGCGCCACGACCATCATGACGAGGGCAATGCCGCGCATAAAGTCAATTCTCAGGTCACGGGCACCTGCAACGACATACCTCCATGTCATTGATTTAGCGTCATCTTCTTGCGAAATAGACGGCGCAACATGGCTCATAGGGTGTCCTTTGCCTGAAAACGAAAATTAAGGTCTAAATAAAGTAGATAGTCTAAAGGAATAGTAACTGCAATTTATCACCGGCATATGAAATATATTAAGCAGAATTAAATCCAAATTAATCACTGCTACATATTAATAAAAACGACGCTGGACACTTTTATTCGGCGTTCTACACTTATCTTAAATCTTGTTTACTCGCTATTTTCTTTCGCTTTTGGGCAACTGTCTGCGCAGCAGAATGGGTCTGCATTTTCACGGAATCAGGAACGCCGGAACTATGGATTTTTATTTTTCCCGTTTTGAACATCGTCGTCCTCCGGAACCGTTAACAACACCGCGTTGGGTCATGATGACCTGGCAGGTATTAGCGGTCGCGGCGCTTATTCTGGGTGCAAATTATATTTACTGGCGCTGGACCGCCTCCCTGAATACTGACGCACTATGGTATGCCATACCGCTGGTCCTCGCCGAAACGCTGGCGTGGATAGGGACCGTGCTGTTTACCATCAACTTATGGAAAGAACAGGATCCCCCCCAGTGTCCGCCCCCCGGCGAAATCAACGAATGCCTGTTTCCGGAAGAGGCCGTAGAACCTCGTCCTGTTAAAGTGGATTTGTTCATTGCCACCTACTCGGAAGACACCGAGCTGGTCAGGCTGTCCATTCGCGACGCCCTGAAGATGGCCTACCCGTACCCGATTGACTACCGGATCCACGTGCTTGATGACGGCCGCCGCCCGGAGATGAAAGCCGTCTGCGACGAGGAAGGCGTTAACTATATTAGCCGCCAGACCAACATCGGCTTTAAGGCCGGCAACCTGCGCAACGGTCTTGAGCAAACCGACGGTGATTTCATTGTTATCTGCGACGCCGATACCCGCGTATTTCCCACCCTGCTCAGCCATACGCTGGGCTATTTTCGCGATCCGGACGTGGCCTGGGTGCAGACGCCGCAGTGGTTCTTCGACCTTCCGGAAGGAGAAAATCTTTCACGCTGGGGCCAGCGAAAAGCCGGAAAAGTGGGCTACGGTCTGGGCTGGCTGATTCAAAAGTGCGTTGGCCCGGTCACCGTAGGCCGCGACCCGTTTTTTAACGATCCGCGCATGTTCTATGACGTGATCCTGCGGCGGCGCAACTGGGCGAACGCGGCTTTCTGCTGCGGCGCGGCCTCCATCCACCGGCGCGAGGCGGTCATGCAGGCCGCGCTGAGAAGCTACGTCTGGTCCGTCGAAGAGGAGATCCATCGCCATACCCGCGACATCCGCGATGAAGAAACCCGCGAAGCGCTGCAGGAGGCGATGCGCCCGCACGTGGCGTTTGACACCGAGTTCACCCCCTACAAATTTCACGTCTCCGAAGATATTTACACCTCGGTGCTGCTGCACGGTGACGCCGCGCGACGCTGGCGCTCGGTCATGCATCCGCGGGTGGAGTCGAAGATGCTCTCTCCGCAGGATATGCTGACCTGGATGATCCAGCGCTTTAAATACGCCGCCGGCTCGCTGGATATTTTGTTCCATGACAATATCTTCAGCCGTCGCCGCTTCCGGCTTTCCCTCCCCCAGACGCTAATGTATGCCACCACCTTCTGGTCTTACATGGCCTGCGTGTGGAACACGGTATTTTTGATTTCGCCCATTATCTATCTGTTCACCGGCATTCCGCCGGTATCCGCATGGTCGACGCCGTTCTATCTCCACTTTCTCCCCTTTTTTATCTTCTCTGAACTGGCGTTTATGTTCGGGACATGGGGGATCTCGGCCTGGGACGGCAGGGCCTCTTACCTCTCCTTCTTTTCCATGAACCTGCGCGCGCTCAATACCGTGCTGCGGGGCGAGCAGATCAAATTTCACGTCACGCCAAAAGAGCGGCAGACGGGCCGTTTTCTCTACCTGGTGAAGCCGCAGATTGCCATTGTGGTGCTGACCCTCGCAGGGCTTATCTGGGGCGGTATTCAGGTGGCGCGTGGACAGGTGGACGACCCCTCCGGCTACGTCATCAATATTTTCTGGGGAGGGGTGAACATCGCCGCCATGCTGCCGCTGATTTTCGCGGCCATGTGGACGCCCGCCGAAGAGGATGAGGTCACCCAATGAGGATACGTGATGCCCTGCTGCCCGCGCGCAGCTACCTCACCATTTTGCTCGGGTTCCTGCTCGGCTTTGCCATTGTGGTCTGGGTGGAGAAACAGATGCCCACGCGCGTGGAAAGCAGCGGCGGCATCGCGCTCAGCAAAGACTTCCCGCCGCTGCCTGCGAAACGCGCCCTGACCTATGACGAAGCCATCTGGGCGCGAGTCGCCTGGCAATACTACGTGAATAATACCCAGCCAAACGGCCTGCCGAATGCCAGCGACGGAGAACCCTGGCTGAGCCTCTGGAGCGTGGGAAGCTACCTGTTTGCGACCGCTGCCGCAGAGCAGCTCAACATTATTTCCGCCGATGAGTTCGACGAGAGGATCGGTACGGCCCTGTTCGCGCTGGGGCAGCTGCCGCTCAACGAGCGAGGCCTCCCAGCTGCGTATTACCATGCCGACACCCTGAAAATCCTCGGCAAACCCGACGCCTCGGCAATTGGGCTGAGCCGCCTGCTGACGGCGCTTCAGACCCTCCTGTGGCGCTATCCTCAGCACGCGGCGGCTATCCACGATCTCTTCAGCCTCTGGAACACCGGCGCTCTGATTGAACATAACGTCCAAAGCCAGGCGGCCGTGCCGCTCCATCACTGGACGCTGACCGATGATGAACAGCGGGACAGTTTTGGCTACCGTCTCTATGCCAGCCATACGCTGCGCCTGATTGACAGCGCGGCAGGCCTCGCGGTAACCAACCCGCCTGAAGGGCAAAAGATGATCGATCTGGACGGCGTGATGGTGCCGGATGAAGGGCTACGCACGCCCTGGGGCAAGCAAACCTCCCTGATCAGTCTCCCCTACCTGTTAACCGGCCTTGAACTGGGCTTTGACGCGCAGAGCGCTGAGATTGCGTGGCGGATTATGCAGATCCAGCAGCGGCGTCATAGCCTGCGCAGCCCAAAACCCCCTGTCAGCACGGATTACGCCGAACCGGCGCCGGATTACGTCAACGATCTGCCGGACAGGCAACCGGTACAGGCGCGCAACCTGCGCGACGAGGTGCCGGAGAAAGTGGCAATTACCTCCACCCGCACCGCGTTTGCCTGGTATGCCCTGTTCCGCAACAGCTGGAGCGAAGCGCTGCGCCAGCAGGTTCTGCCGCTTCAGGTACCGGGTAAAGGCTGGCAGCGCGGATTAAATCTTAACAACAGCGTCAATGCCGTCGTGGACGCCGATACCAATGCCATTGTGCTGGAAAGTCTGTCTTACATCGCGCATGGTCAGATGCTCTGTCTGGCCTGCCTCTACACTTCCCCCTCAGCAGGAGCAACGCCATGAAGCCACGATCCCCGATCCTTTTCCACCTGCTCACGGGAATAACGATCTGCTGGCTGGCGTTATCGACCGTGCGTGCGGACACCGAGCTTCCTGCATCAGGTTACTCCCCGCGCAGCGGCGAGCTGACGGTCCGAGAGATGATCATCGCGAAAAACGCCTGGCAGTATTTCGTCACCAACTATCAGCCCACGACGGGCCTGGTGAATGCGGTCAACAAATTTCCCTCCACCACCATGTGGGACAGCGCCTCCTATCTGGCCGCCCTGACGGCGGCGCGCGAGCTCGGGATCATTGATAAAGCGGAATTTGACCGCCGGATGCTGAAATTTCTCGCCACGTTAAACACCCTGGTACTGTTCCGCAACGAGCTGCCCAACAAGGCCTATAACACCATCAGCGCCCAGAAGGTGGACTACACCAACAAGCCCGGCGAAATTGGCTTCTCGGCGCTGGATATCGGGCGAATGCTGGTCTGGCTGAAAATCGTCAAAGAGCGCTATCCGGAATACGGCAACAGCATTGATAACGTGGTGCTCGGCTGGGATTTCAGCCACGCGATCGACCCCTGCGGCACGCTGTACGGGGCCTATCTCGAGAACGGCCAGCCGAAGTACGTTCAGGAAGGTCGGCTGGGCTATGAAGAGTACGGCGCGGCCGGGTTCCAGCTTTGGGGGTTTAATACCTGTAAAGCCAGCCGTCCGCAGCCTTACGAGCTGGCCGAAATCTACTGCGTGCTGGTCCCGTACGATACGCGCGACCCGCGCAACACGTCGCAGCATAACTACGTGGTGACGGAATCCTACCTGCTCTACGGGCTGGAGTTCGGCTTTGATAAACCGACTGACCGGGATAACGCCCCGCGCGACTACTCCCTGACGTGGATGAAAAACTTTGCTGACCGCGTTTATCAGGCTCAGGAGAACCGCTATACCATTACCGGCGTCCTCACCGCGCGCTCCGAACACCAGCTCGATAAGGCTCCTTACTTCGTCTATGACACCGTCTTCAGCGACGGATACAACTGGAACACCATTACCGATAAAGGCCAGTTCGTCCCCAACGCTGCCGCAATATCGCTGAAGGCGGCGCTGGGCATGTGGGTGCTGTGGAACTCCCCCTATACCGACCGCCTGCTGAATACCATTGAGAATGCCAACGAAGAGGGAAAAGGCTACTACGAAGGGCTGTATGAAAACGGTGACGGCCCGATCAAAGAGTTCACCGCGAACAATAACGGCATCATGCTGGAAGCCCTGCTGTTCAAGAAAGAGGGAAAACTGCTGGCCTTCAACACCGACAACCCAAAGAGCAAGGATTTTGCCCCCTCGCTGTGGGATCGCAAGCTGCTCGATCAGTTTGAAGAGAACAACGCGCTGCGCAGCCGTCCGTTCCTTAGCAGCACACCGGCCATAAAAAGCTGGTGCGACCGGACGGGCGTCACGCAGCGTACCAAACCCGCCTGTCAGGCCTGTCAGTGCGCGTCATGCAGCGTGGACGAGCCCGTTAAACTGCCTCCGGTGACTGCGCAATGCTTAAAACCTTAGCCAGAGGGCTCGCGGGATTACTCCTTGCAGGCGGGGTCATTTTTGCCCTGTTTGGCCATCAGGGCGCAGGCTGGCGCTGGCTAATCCACGGCGGCTGGCACTCCAGCGCGCGTATCGCCGCCCTGACGCCGGAAGAGCAGACGTGGGCGACGATCGCCTGGCGCTATTTCGTCAATAATACCCAGCCGCAAACGGGCCTGGTCAACGGGAGCGACAAACAGCCCCGCGTCACGCTCTGGCAAATGGGCGATACGCTTATCGCCCTGCTGGCGGCAAAAGAGCTGGGACTGATTGAGGACGCCGAGTATGACGCTCGCTTAACCCGCCTCATGGGCACCCTTAACCGCCTGATGCTGACCGATGCCCGGACGCCGGGTCGACTCTATTCCAGCCAGACGGCGACGCCAGTCGACTTTAGCGGCAAGCCCAGCAAAAACGGCTGGTCCGCGCGCGACATGGCGCGTCTGATGCTCGCCCTGCGCCTTACCGCAGAGCGGGAGCCGCAGTACAGCGAATACCTGGATAAAATTATCCTGCGCTGGAATTTCTGCCCGGTCATCGATAGCGAAGGCGAGCTATGGTCCTCTTCCCTGCAAAACGGTCAGCCGGTCGTGCGGGAGGAACTGCGGCTAGGCGAAAGTGAATATGCCGCGACGGCGTTTCAGCTGTGGGGATTTTCCCCGGCTAAAGCGTTTACGCCCCCGGCGCACCACGTCATCATCGCCCAGCGGCGTCTGGCCGTCGATGCCCGCGATCCGCGCACCACGTGGCAGCCCTCTCTGATTACCACCCTTCCCTATATGCTGCCGGGCCTGGAGTTTGGCTGGGAGCCAGAAGGCGTTGCGGCCGATCTGCAACAGCGTCTGCGCAAGCAGGCCGAAAACGTCTGGCTGAGCCAGAAGACCCGCTGGGAGACCGATAAAATCCTGACGGCCAGGGCAGATTTCACGCTCTCTCAGGCGCCCTGGCATATCCAGGATACCGTCTGGGGAAATGGCTATGCCTGGAACTCTGTCGGAGACGATGGCCGGGACTACACCCGTTTCGCGCAGGTATCGACCAAAGCGGTTTTTGCCCTGTGGGCCCTGTGGGACACCCCGTACACCGACGTGCTGATGACGGTCACCAAACACCTTAACGATCCGCAGAAAGGCTGGTATGAAGGCCGTCAGGAAGCCACGGGCGATACCAACGCTGCCTTAACCCTCTCGACCAACGCCACGGTGCTGGAAGCCCTTTTCTTTAAACACAACGCCGGGCCTCTGTTTGACGTGCGTCGGTCGAAGAAAGAGAGCTACTTCTCACGCCGTCTGGCGGAGCAATACACGCCCATCGGGCACTGTCTGCCGGGCGAAAGCACCATAAGGAGGACGCCGTGAAGTTCTATCGCGATCTGTTTGAATCAAGCCTGAACCGCGTCTTTCCGAATAATGAAAAAACCGCGTTTTTTCAGACGTTCTATGACGCCTTCGTCCATATGTCACCCGAAACCGAGGCGCATTTTTCTCGTCTGCCGGATCGGGAGGGTCAGCAGACCCTGTTTAAAAGCTTCTTCGCCATGCTTGCGGTCGACGGCGCCCTGATCGTCCCTGATTTTCTCGAGCGCCTGGCGCGGGAGCAAAGCGACGACGGCCTCCACCTTCCCCCGCGGTTTTTTGCCCTTTGGCGCGAAGCGATGTTGAATGCGGTGAGCCTGCGCGATCCGCAGTGCGACGATGAGATCCTCACCGCCTGGGCCATGGCGATCGCGCCCGGGCTGGAATACCTTCGCCGACAGGCAGAACTGCACTACCGCGCGTAGGGGGAATCACGATGAGTTCATTCACGTACGATCTTAACGCGCTGCCGGCCGCCGTCATGATTTATGACCGCGAGGAACGCCTTCAGGCCTGGAATCACAACGTGGCCCTGTTTTATCCGGTCATAACCCCGTGGCTGACGGTGGGAACGACACTTGAGGCGCTGGCGGAACGCTTTATCGATGCCGTTTACAACGTCGACCCCGGCCTGCGGCAGACGCTGCGCGAGTCGATCGTGCGCAACTGTCGGCAGGATAAACACTGCGAGGTGCGCCAGGCGGGCCAGCGGCGGATCTTCGTCCAGCATCAGCGGCTTGCGGACGGTGGTATTGTCAGCCTGCACAGCGATGTTACGGAGCTGGATGAAGCGCAGCGCGCGCGCCACCAGCTGCATGACGACTTTCTGCTGACGGCGGAATCCATTCATATCGGGATCTGGGACTGGCAGGTTTCCAGCGACACGCTCCAGGTCAACGATACCCTGCTTGCCATGCTGGGCCAGTCGCGCACACAGTGGCGATATCCGGTGCGTTTTCTCCTCAATCAGGTCCACGAGGACGATCGCGCAGCGCTACGCAAGGCGCTGCACGCTTCGAAGCAGGATCATCGTCCGGTCTTTGAATGTGAAATTCGCGTGCATCACCCTACCGAAGGACTGCGCTGGATGCTGCTGTCCGGCCAGGTGGTTACGCTCTCCATTGAGGGAAACGCAGAGCGCGTTATTGGCACGCTGCAGGATATTACGCGGCGCAAAGAGGCTGAAATTCAGGCGTTCGCCTCGGCCATTGAGGCACAAAAAGCCAATGAGGCCAAAAGCGCGTTCCTGGCGAATATGAGCCATGAAATTCGTACCCCGATGAACGGCATTATTGGCATGACCCAGCTGTGCCTGGATACGTCTCTGAGCGCCGATCAGCGCGACTATCTGACCCTGGTGATGAGCTCTGCCCAGTCTCTGCTGCATATCATCAACGATATTCTCGACTTTTCCCGAATTGAAGCCGGCAAAGTGGAGCTGGAGACGGAACCCGTTCCTGTCCGCCCCTTTATTCAGTCGCTCATTCGTCCGCACATGCCGGGGGCGAGCGAAAAAGGCATCGAGCTGCTGGTTGATATTGCGCCCGACGTTCCCGACGTGCTGCTGGTTGACGGCGCGCGGCTGCGCCAAATCCTGACCAATCTGCTGGGCAACGCGCTGAAATTTACCCATCAGGGAGAAGTTATCCTGGTGGTTGAGCCCGGCGATAGCGCGGGCAGATGGCGTTTTCGCGTGCGCGACAGCGGCATTGGCATACCGGCAGATAAGCAGAAGGCCATTTTTGAAGCCTTCAGCCAGGCGGACAACTCAACCACCCGCCGCTACGGCGGTACGGGGCTCGGGCTAACCATCTCGGCAAGACTGGTTGCGGCCATGGGGGGCGAATTAACGGTCTCCAGCGAGCCGGGAAAAGGAAGCGAATTTTCGTTCTCGCTGCCCCTGGCGGCGCAGACCCTTGCGCCCGGAGAGCGCCCACATAGCCAGCGCTTTAACGGTGAACCCGTGCTGGTGGTTGATGATAACGCGACCAACCTGCGGCTGCTGGCCGCGATGCTCAGCCAGATGGGACTGAAACCCACCTGCGTTAACAACGCCAGCGAGGCCATTGACCGGGTTAGAACGGGAACGGCGTGGCCCCTGATCCTGCTGGACGCACAGATGCCGGATATGGACGGCGTGTCTCTGGCCCTTGAGCTTTCGGTTCTGCCACAGGTTGCTGAAAGCCATATCATCATGCTGAGCTCCATGAGCCGACATTTTGATATCAATATGCTGAAGCGGATCGGGATCAAAACCTATCTGCATAAGCCTATCGCCCAGGATGAATTACATCAGGCGATTGCCGCCGCGTTTGAACGTTCGCCAGCTCCCGTGGGTGAAAGCACGCCCGCGCCTGTCGCCTCGCCTGCAGCCACGGGACTGCGGATCCTGCTGGCCGAAGATAATCTGGTCAACCAGAAGGTCGCCGCGCGCCTGCTCGAGCGGCTCGGCCATAGCTGTCAGATCGTCGACAATGGCGTCGCGCTGCTGGAACGCTGGCGCGCGGATGCGTGGGACGTTTTACTGATCGACCTTCAGATGCCAGAGATGGACGGTGAGACCGCCATTCGCCTGCTTCGTGAAGAAGAGCAGTCCCGGCCCGGACCGCCTCAACCCACCGTCGCCATGACCGCACACGCCATGCAGGGGGATAAAGAGCGCTGCCTGAACATGGGGTTCGACGGCTATATTGCCAAACCCATCAGCCAGGAGCGTCTCGCTGAAGAGATTGCCCGCGTGCTCCAGCACCACGAAGACGCCTCCGGTTTTCCGGATGAAGCACGCCTGCTGAAGCAGTGCGCTGACGATCCCGCCCTGGTGCAGGAGCTGCTGGCCCTGTTTGGCGAAGGGCTAAATGAAGCAATCAAGACCATTACCCAGGCGATCGACAGCAACGACCGCGAGGCGCTGCGACGCGCGGCCCACAAGCTGCGCGGAGAAGCCGTCACCCTGGACTTCAGCACGCTCGCACAGCAGCTGCAGGTGCTGGAAAGCGACGCGCATACGCTGGATGGGCGCCAGCTTGCGGCCCTGAAAGAAAATCTTCGCCAGGAATCGCTGCGCCTGATGGCGTGGCTCAACGCGCGCGGGGTAAACAAATGAACGCTCGCAACTGCACGCTGCTCGTTGCCCTGTTGACCACCCACGCGGTGGCGAACTCTGCGCCGGTCAGTTGGTCTCTGGCCGGAGAATGGCAGGTTCAGGATGCCAATGACAGCGCACATCCTGCCGCATCAGGCTGGCACCCGCTTCAGGTTCCTGCCAACTGGTACAGCGCCGGGTACGATCATCAGGGCGCGCTGTGGTACAAGCACGCGTTTTCCCTGCCCGTGCAGCCCCCCGACGTGATGAGTACCCTGGTGTTTGACGGCGTCGATTACCTGGCAGAGGTGACCCTGAACGGCCAGCCGCTGGGCAAGCATGAGGGCTACTTTCAGCGCTTTTCGCTGGACGCCAGCCCGGCGTTACAACGTCACAATCGGCTCATTGTCAGGGTAGACAGCCCCTACGAAGATCCGCACAAGATCTGGCCTTTGCATAAAACGGTCATGAAGGGGGTTCTGAATCAGCATGACACGCGTCCCGGTGGCGCCTGGTCGCCGGAAGGACAGGACGCTAACTCGGGCGGCATCTGGGCCCCGGTCCGGCTACACCTTAGCCGGGGCGCCACCCTTGATGAGACCATCCTGCGGCCCGACTGGTCGCAGGGGCTGACTCGCCCGACGCTAAAAGCGGAGATTCGCTACCGCGCGCTCGGTCAGGGCCCGGCGACCGTGCGGCTCACCGCCACACCCGCCAACTTCAGCGGCAGGCCGTATCAGGCTGACTTTCCGGTTACCCTCGAAAGCGGTGCCCATTCCGTGCAGGTGACGCTGCCCATGCCGAAGGCAAAGCTGTGGTGGCCGATCGGCACGGGGAAACCCCACCTGTATACCGTTCGCGTGGCGTTGCGAGATGCAAACGGCTTAATGGACACGGCGGTAACCCGCACCGGGCTGCGCAAAATCGTCGAGCAGCCCGACAATAAGGGCTGGCTCATAAACGACAGGCGCCTTTTTATTAAGGGCAGTAATTACATCGGTTCCCCCTGGCTCGGCACCATGACGCGGAAAAAATACCGACGCGACCTTCGTCTGGTGGAAGCCATGAACGCCAACGCCATACGCGTGCACGGACACGTTGCCGGACGTGCGCTGTATGACGTGGCCGATGAGATGGGCATGATGATCTGGCAGGATGTTCCGCTGCAGTGGGGCTACAACAACAGTGCGGCTTTCACGGAAAATGCGGTTCGACAGACGCGGGAGATGATCGAACAGTTTGGCAATTCGCCCGCCATCATCGTCTGGGGCGGGCATAACGAACCGCCGTGGAATTCGCCGTGGATGGAAAAACGCTTCCCGGACTGGAATAAAGATCTGAATCGCGAGCTCACGAAGCGTGTAGCGGATACGCTTGCCGAAGATACCTCCCGCATCGTGCACCGCTTCTCCGCCGTTGAGGAGCATTACTGGGCGGGCTGGTACTTCGGCACCGTGCGCGACCTGCTTGCCCCAGCCAAAACGGGGATCATTACCGAGTTCGGCGCGCAGGCGCTTCCCTGCCTGTCAACGCTAAAAACCATCATCCCGGCGGCGTCACTCTGGCCAAAAACGACCGCCGCCGACGATCCCGGCTGGACCGTCTGGAAATACCATAATTTTCAGCCCTTCCAGACCTTTAAGTTCGCCGGTATTTCGCGCGGGAAGAATATTCAGGCGATGATTCGCAATACCCAGGCGTACCAGTCTCAGCTGGTGGCCACGGCGGCCGAAAGCTATCGCCGACAGCGATACCAGCCGGTGACGGCCCTGTTCCACTTTATGTTTGTGGAAACCTGGCCCTCCATCAACTGGGGCGTAGTGGACTATCTGCGTAAACCTAAAGCCGGGTTTTACGCGCTCCAGCGCGCGTACCAGCCTGTTTTGCCGTCCATTGAACCGGTCACCGCGCAGTGGCAATCCGGCGCGGCGGCGACCGTGCGCCTCTGGGCCATCAACGACACCTGGAAACCGTGCAGCGAATGCCGCCTGACCTGGCGTATCACGCAGCGCGACAAGGTGCTGGCTAAAGGCACAACGACGATGACGATCGCAGCAGACTCGGGAACGATGGTCAAAACGCTGACGGCTACGCCCGTGGGCCAGGACGACGTGTCGATTCGGTTTACGATTGAAAACAGCGCGGGAAAAATTGTCGGTGAAAATCAGCGCACGGAGTCCGTCATAAAGTGAGCGAGGGGAAAAGGAAAATTGCCGCTTCCCCTGCTTTCTTGTACCCTTTCAGCGTTTACCCCAATCCCCAAAAAATCGAGACATCCGGACGCCTATGACTGCACACATTTCCAAAGATCCTTTACATGGCGTAACGCTGGAGATGATGGTCAACGCCCTGGTGGCGAAGTATGGCTGGAGCGAATTGGGCGACCGCATCAAAATTAACTGTTTCAGAAAAGATCCCAGCGTTAAATCGAGCCTGAAATTCCTGCGCCGTACCCCGTGGGCGCGCGCGGAAGTGGAAGCCCTGTATCTGGATTCCCTCAACGATGAGGAAAGCGCAGAACAGGCGGCGCCCGCCTTTAATCCCTGGGCTAACAGTCGGATTATCAAGAGCTAATACGCAAATGACGCGACACGTAAAACGGATCGGTGCGCTGGCTGCCTGCGCGCTTTTACTTGTAAGCTGCTCCTCAAAACCACCTAAATCACTGGTTACCCCTCTTCCCACCGCCAGCAAACCGACGCAGCAGGCAAACGAGCCGATGCGCGGGGTCTGGCTGGCGACCGTCTCTCGTCTCGACTGGCCGCCGGTGGCCTCGGTGAACGGCCGCAGCGCCGACCAGCGCATCACCATGCAAAAGCAGGCGCTGATCGGCAAGCTCGACAACCTTAAGCGCCTCGGGATTAACACCGTATTTTTCCAGGTGAAGCCGGACAGCACCGCGCTCTGGTCATCAAAAATTCTACCGTGGTCAGATATGCTGACGGGCAACATCGGCGAATATCCGGGTTACGACCCGCTGCAGTTTATGCTGGATGAAGCGCACAAGCGCGGCATGAAGGTTCATGCCTGGTTCAACCCTTACCGCGTGTCGACCAATACTAAGCCCTCAACCATCGCCGCCCTGAACCGGACTTCATATCTGACCCCGTCCAGCGTCTATGTTCAGCACCCGGAATGGGTACGCGTCTCCGGCGATCGTTTTGTTCTCGATCCGGGCATTCCCGAAGTGCGCGACTGGATAACCAAAGTGGTGACCGAAGTGGTGGCGAACTACCCGGTAGACGGCGTGCAGTTTGATGATTACTTCTATGCCGAGTCGCCGGGATCCGCGCTCAACGACGCGCAAACCTGGCGGCAGTACGGCCAGGGATTTGCCTCAAAAGCCGACTGGCGCAGACACAATACGCAGCAGCTGATCGTGCAGGTGTCCCGCGCGATCAAGCAGACCAGGCCCAACGTGGAGTTTGGCGTCAGCCCGGCGGGCGTGTGGCGAAACCGCTCCTTTGACCCGGCGGGTTCGGACACGCGCGGCGCCGCGGCCTACGATGAATCCTACGCCGATACGCGGCAGTGGGTGCAGCAGGGCCTGCTGGACTACATTGCCCCGCAGATATACTGGCCCTTCTCCCGGGACGCCGCGCGCTACGACGTGCTGACCAAATGGTGGGCCGACGTCGTCAAGCCGACCCACACCCGCCTGTATATCGGTATCGCGTTTTACAAAGTGGGCGAACCGTCGAAAAATGAGCCGGACTGGACGGTACAGGGCGGCGTGCCGGAGCTGAAAAAACAGCTCGACCTTAACGATTCGCTGCCCAACGTGAACGGCACCATCCTGTTCCGGGAAGATTACCTGAACCAGCCGCAGACCCAGCAGGCGGTGAACTACCTCAAAGGACGCTGGGGTAGTTAAGTGACTATCAGGCAGAAACACCCCGTTTCTGCCTGATTTTTTACGGCTTCGGCCCGAACATTGCCTCAAGCTGCTGCGCGTCCGGCATACCGACCACCTGCTGCAGCTCATTTTCCGCATTCAGATAGTAAATGGCCGGCGTGGCGTTTGCGCCCAGGCTGTCCATCAGCGCCTGATGTTTTTGCAGGATCGCTACCGTTTCGCGGGAAGCGTCCCCTTCAGGTTTTGGCAATTTTTTCCCACCAGAAAGCTCGTATTCGCGCCAGGCCGAAACCGGATCTTTCGCATTCAGGATCGCAGAGGCGTTACGTCCGCTGTTGGGGTTAAGAAACGCCACCAGCAGCGTGTTGAGCTGAACCTTGCCCGCCTTCACCCACGGCTGCGCTTCGGCCCAGAACTGCTTGCAGTACGGGCAGAACGGATCGGCGAAGACAAAGACCTTACGCGGGGCGTTATCTGCCCCTTCCTTCAGGGGATGCGCCGCGTTGAGGTTCTTCCACATCTCGCGTCCCATCGGAGCATAGATCTCTTTCTGGAAATAGCCTTCGCTGAGGTTTTTTCCTTTGTCATCGTACAGATAGCCCGAAATAACGTGCTTGCCGTCCGGGGTTAAAAACAGCGTCACGCCCATGTCCTGATATTGCCCCAGCCAGGCCGGTGCGCCGCCGGGGGCATCCAGTTTCTTAATGATTTTGATCTGCTGCTGCTCGCTGAACTGCTTTACCACATCCGGTATGGCATCAGCGGCCTGGGCCAGCCCTGAGGTCGCCAGCGCCGAAAGTAACAGTAATTTTTTCATTTCCCTCTCCGGTTTGTCGGGGGCATTCCGCCCCCTTCAGGTTAGCGGTTTTTCAGTGCGTCACTGACCATTTCGTCGAACTGTTCAAAAGGAACCCAGCCGGGCAGTAGCCCTTCGCCGATAAGCGTGGCGGGCGTGCCCTGAATTCCCATTTTTTCCGCGACGATCAGGCTGCGTTTGATCGACACCATGCTCTCATCATCCGGCGCGGTCACGCTCACCCCCGCGCGCTTTTGCGCCTCCTGAATGCTGGCGTCATCGTGGTATCCCTTTTTTGCCATCAGGGTATGGTTAAATTTCATAAACTGCTCGGGATGCGCGCGCCAGACGGTTAACGCGTCGCGCGCGGCGGTCAGCGAACTTTCCGAGCGGAAAGGTAAAAACTTAAAGACCACCGCCACATCAGGGTGTTTTTCGACGATCTTCTCCAGGTAAGGATCGAATTTCTTACAGTACGGGCAGTTATAGTCGGTAAACACCACCAGGGTAAGCTTTGGATTTTTCGCGCCGATGCGCGGGGAGTTCGGATCGTTAAACAGAAAATCAGCGATCATCTTCTGCGCACGCTGTTCCTGGTCCGGCGTCAGCGGCTGGGCTGCCATGACCTGAGCCGAGGCCAGCAGGAGCATAAGCGTAATAAAGAATTTTTTCATAATGAATTAGCCTTTTGCGTTATTCAGGGTGGTGACCAGGGTGCGCTTGTCCAGCAGCGGCGAGAGGATGTCCCCCTCAGGCGTGCCGGGGCCATAGACCTCATTAAAGGGAATGGCGTAGCGGTTTCGCTTCGCGAGAAACTCCGCGATCAGCGCGGAGGGCTGGCTCCAGTCTCCGCGCAGGGCCACCACGTCCGGCTGACTCAGCGCGGCAATAACGTCCGGCTGACGCAGTACCCGGTGCTCGTTAACTTTGCAGGTCACGCACCAGTCCGCCGAGATATCCACAAACACCCGTTTCCCCTGCGCCAGCGCCTGCTCAATGGCCTCCTCGCTGAGCGGCTGCCACGGGATGGTCTGTGCGACGCTTTGCGTGGTGGCGTCAGACGGTGAGTTGAGCAACCCGCGCAGCTGATACCCGCCGAACACCGACAGCGCGATGACCACGACCCAGAATAACGGCGAGGAGGTTTGCCCCTTCTTCGCGAACAGCGCCAGCGCGATAACGATCAGCACCAACATCACGACCTGGCTGACCGCCTCGCCCAGATGCAGGCTCAGCAGCGTAACCAGCCAGAGGCTGGAGGCCAGCATCATCAGGCCCAGGATCGTTTTGAGCGTGTTCATCCAGCGGCCGGGTTTTGGCAGCAGCATGGCCGTTTTCGGCACCAGGGCCACAAACAGCCACGGCAGGCTCATGCCCACGCCCAGCATCAGGAAGATAAGCCACAGGGCGTGCAGCGGCGCGCCAAGGGCAAAGGCAACCGCCGTGCCGAGGAACGGCGCGGAGCACGGCGTGGCAAGCAGCGTGGCGAACATCCCTTCGCAGAAACTGCCGCCAAGCCCTCTGCCGCCTGCCGTTGCCAGCCGCCCGGTGGCGGCAGAAGGGAGCAGCATCTCAAACGCCCCAAACAGGTTCAGCGCAAACAGGAAGGTGACGGCGACCATCAGGCCGATAAACCACGGGTTCTGGAACTGAATGCCCCACCCCAGCGACGCCCCGGTCAGTTTAAGCGCGGTCACCATCGCGGCCAGCAGCGCAAAGGAGGTGAGGATCCCGGCGCTGGTGGCCAGGAAGCGTAGCCTGATGGCGCGCCTGTCCGATCCCGCCTGCAGGATGCTGTTAAGCTTCATGCCCATTACCGGCAGCACGCAGGGCATCAGGTTCAGGATCAATCCGCCCAGCAGGGCAAAAAGCACCATTTTACCCGTTCCTTCAGGCGCGGAAGACTCTGCGGGAGTTGCCCCAACGGTCATGGTGGTTTGCTGCGCGTTACCGCCATTGGTCAGCACAAATGACAGCCTCTTGCCTTCTAGCGAGGCGGGTTTATCGCCCCATTCGTCGGTCACGGGTACCGTCACCCGAAGCATGTTGCCGTCGTGCTTAATGGCCGGCTCGCCTGGCAGAATGTCACCCTCCAGCGGGTCAAAGTAGATCCCCGGATTGTCCCACTTCCCGTCCGTCGTGCCGGTAATCACCAGCTTGTCACCAGAGAGCCATGCGGAAAGATCTGCGGATACGCCTGACGTACCGGGCACGGCGCGCATCGCTTGTTCGAACTCGCTACGGAAGCCCTCATCCACCGGCTGGGTAAAATCGAGATGCAGCGGGTAGTCCGTCAGCAGGCAGACGTTGCTGCAGGTGGAGAGCGTGAGCGTTCCATTGAGCGCGTCGCTCTTCACCCCGTCGAGAACGATCGGAATCGTGACCTTATCGTGATATCCCTGCGTGGTCATGCCGGAGATATCGAAGCGCGAGGGTACCGGCCAGGACCAGCTATCCGTTACGCCTTCCGGCCAGCTGATTTTTGGCGCGACGCCGCCCTCGCCCGGCGATCGCCAGTAGGTTTTCCAGCCGGGCTTTAGCTCAACGGTGAGCAGGCCTTTAACGTGCGTTTGTTCCCTTTCCGCCTGAAAGCGGATGCGGGCGTGATCGTTTTGTGGGGAGACCTGCCAGCCGGTGTCTGCCGCATGGGCAATGCCGATGCAGGACAGCCACAGGAAGACGAATCCCCTGAAGAGGTTAACCATGTATTACTCCGTGAACAGTGAAAAATTATCGTGTGGTGACGATGATTTTCATTCACGGAAAACGCAGTTTTTAAGGTGTATTCGGAGAGGCGGTGCCTGAACCGGCTGTTCCGCGGGAGCGAATGCCCGCCCTTGCGTCAGCAGCTGTAACAGCGCGAAGAAGATAATGATAGCCGGCAGCGCGCCGTCGAAGAACAGCGGCTGGGCACAAAGAAGCGACTGGGCGCCCAGCTGGCAGGGCGATGGCCCGGACTGCTCGGTGCTGCTTTGGGTTGGGGCATCTGCACTCAGTGAAATCTGCGGATCCAGTCCCTGTAAAAAATGGTTGAGCATCACCGCACGCTGCACGAGGCAAATCGCCATCGCGAGACAGGTGATGATCAGAAGCCATTTTCCGAGGAGCTGACGGTTGCGCATAATATTCCAGAGTAACAAGATGCCCCGATCATAAACGATAGTGATGAATCTACAAGTGCCGGAAGTGTAAGGTTTTGTCTGTCGCCGCTATTCACCCGTCAGCGCGTCGTAGATATCCCGCAGCCGCGTGCGCAGAAACAGCACCGCCTTGTGCTTGCGGGATAGAAGCGCCTGCTCGCTGGCCCCCGTCTCCTCTGCCAGCATTTTAATGCTGTAGCCGTGCAGCTCGGTCTTTTCAAACACTTCGCGCTGCGGTGGCGGGAGTTCTGACAGCGCCTGCCCCAGCTCTTCCCACAGCAGCGTTTTGAGATACTCCTCCTCCGGCGTTTGCGGTACGCCGAACAGGGTTTCGGCCAGCTCGTCCTCGGGAAAACTCTCTTCGTCTTCGCCCGTAAAATAGCCGGAGAGCGGCACCTCGCGCTTTTTGCGCGCCCGGTCTGTCATCTCGTTACGCGCCGCGCGGAACAGCCAGGCCGCGACGTTTTCGACCGGCTGCTCCACTTTCATCAGCTGATACGTGACTTCCTGCAAAATGTCGTCGGCATCATCGCGAACGGACGTCCGTCCGCGAATGAAGGCTTTCAGCCGGGCGCGGCAGGCGTTGAGCGCCGATATCAGCATGGATCCGCCCGCCTCCCCGGCTTTCATTTCGCTCACTCTGCTTCCGGGGTTTTGGGCGCGGCGTCATCGCGCTTATCGTCACGATGGCCGTGCCAGCCGCAGTGACCGCGACCGTGACGACCAAAGCCTTCGCGACGCTGCTGAATAAACGCCTCGCGCTGCTCGGGCGTCATGTTCATCCAGCGCTCGTGCATCCGGCGGTGCGCGCCAAACATCCCCGGGCGGAAACCTAACCCGCCGAACAGAATGCGGCTCAGCACCAGAATGCCCAGCGCCTGCCAGAATCCGATGGCCTTCACGCCCAGGATCGCGGGGAGCAAGGCATTCCACAGGGACATCACCAGCAGGCCGAGCGCGATGAAAATCACCGCGCCGATGATTAATCCCTTGCCCATACGGTGGCGACCAAATCCGCGCCCGTGACCTCTGCCGTGCAGTTCAAAATCTCTCATGGTGTTTACCTCGTGTGCAGTAACTGATTATGGCTTGTGATGAAGTAGACGGATGAGGGAGGGAAATATTGCTGGGGTGAATTAAATAATTACTCTGGCCGCACATTCGCGGTTAATGCCCGGCGGCGCGCTGACGCTTGCACGGGCCTGCAGGTTTCGTAGGCCGGGTAAGCGTTAGCGCCACCCGGCACGTGTCAAAGACTTACGCCTGCACCGGCAACCTAAAACTCGAAATACTCCGCGAAAGCTGCTGCGCCTGCTCTTCCAGCGAGGCAGCTGCCGCCGCGGACTGCTGCACCAGCGCGGCGTTCTGCTGGGTCACGCCATCCATCTCGGTCACCGCCTGCCCGACCTGGCCGATCCCGCGGCTCTGCTCTTCGGAGGCGACGGAGATCTGCTCCATCAGCGTATTCACCTTATTCACCGACGAAATAATCGAATCAATCACCTCGCCCGAGCGACTCACCAGCTCCGCACCGTTTTTGACGCTGGAGACCGACTGCGCGATCAGGCTTTCGATATCTTTAGCCGCCACCGCGCTTTTCTGCGCCAGAGTGCGCACTTCGCTGGCCACCACTGCAAAGCCCCGGCCCTGCGTACCGGCGCGCGCCGCTTCAACCGCCGCGTTAAGTGCCAGAATGTTGGTCTGGAAGGCGATGCTGTTGATCACGCTGGTAATGTCTTCGATGCGCTTCGAGTTCGCCGCGATGGTGTTCATCGTGTCGATGACTTCGCGGGTCACCGCTTCCCCGGTGTGGGCATTGTTCACCGCGTCCTGCACCAGTTTTCCGGCCTGATAGACATTATCGGTATTGTTCGCCACCGTCGCGCTCAGCTCCTCCATGCTCGCCGCCGTCTGGGTCAACGCGGAAGCCTGCTGCTCGGTACGCGAAGCCAGATCGATATTCCCGGAGGCAATCTCCTGCGCCGCGTGCGTCACGGTATGGCTCGCATCGCGCACCTGGGCGATGGTCGCCAGCAGTGCCTGACGCATCTGCTCCATCGAGCCCATCAGGTGGTCGATTTCGTTATGTGAACTGCCCTTCACCGGCACCGGAACGTCCAGCTTGCCTGCCGCAATCTGGCTGCAGTGCTCGCGCGCCAGGTTGACCGGGGCAAAGACAAAGCGCTTCATGAAGATGCTGACTGCAACGATCACCACCACAAACAGGCAAGCAATAACGGCAATCATCACCAGGCCGGAGACGAAATTGCTGCTCGCATCCTCGTTCAGGCTTTTAGCGTATTTCTGGTGGACCGAAAGCACCTGGTCGAGCACGATTTCGTACTGACGATCGAGACGGGAAACTTCCGGGATCAGCGTGTCAAATTTGGCGACATCGTGCGCCGCAGCGGCATCGATCAGCGGCGCCAGCCCCTGGTTGCGGTAGTTTTGCCAGGCGTCCTGATAGGCACTCACCAGCGGCGCTTCATCCGGCAGACGCGGCGACGCCATAAAGGCCGCA
This sequence comes from Enterobacter cloacae complex sp. P13B, assembly GCF_014895915.1. Classification (NCBI taxonomy): domain Bacteria; kingdom Pseudomonadati; phylum Pseudomonadota; class Gammaproteobacteria; order Enterobacterales; family Enterobacteriaceae; genus Enterobacter; species Enterobacter cloacae complex sp. P13B. Next base: position 24,756 of record NZ_JADBQN010000041.1, on the reverse strand, counting down.
AAGGCGTGATCCGCTTTGGTCAGCGCCTCTTTCACGGCGGTAAGCTTTGCAGCGCCGTCCGCCGCGTTGCCCGCTTCCACCATCTTCACGTACTCCATCACCCGCACGCGCAGCGTACGGCTGTGGTTGATGGGGTCAATAATCGACAGTACCACCTGGATCTCTTTGTTGACGTTATCCAGCGAGTTATTACTTTTAATGATGAGGCCAACGCTGGTGACGGTGCTGACGATAAAGAACAAAAGCAGCGAGAACAGGACAATCAGGGACGACTTTTTCAACGACATAAACCAATACCTCAAGGAGAATTATTCCTTATGGTTATCGGCGCTTCCAAAACTTAAATTAATTAAAGTTATTGATGTATCGAACGACGCTATACCCCTGACTTATAGCGCCGCTGCAGGGTGGCATCCAGCTTGCGCTGCAATGGCTGCGGCGTCTCCCCTTCGATCAATTTGCCAATCAGATCAAAGCAGTGCCACGCCAGCTGACGATTGTCCTGACGAATGGTATCCACCGGGATCGTCAGTGAATCGTAGAGATAGTGATCGTCAAAGCTGGCTAATCTGATATCGCTTTGCAACAGGTTATGCTGGCCCATATAGCGCAGCACCCCTTCCAGCAGCCCGCAGGCGGCGGTGAAAAGCGCTTTTGGCGGACGCCCCAGGCGGGCGCAGAGTTCGGCAAACATCTCGTATCCGGAGCTCGGGTGATAGTTGCCGTGAATGATCCACTCGGGGCGAAGCTCAACGCCGGCCTCTCGCAGACCTTGCTTAAAACCGTCCAGACGGTCGCGCGTCGGAGACAGGCGCGGCTGGCCGCCGAGGAAGTAGAATTCATCCGGATGCTGGCGCGCAATGTCCGCTACCAGCGCCGCTGTCGGGGAAATGGAGTCGGTGATCACCAGCGGCAGTGCGCTGTCGTTCATGTGCCGGTCAAAAAGCACCACGGGCAGCTGCTCGCTGAGCTTCAGGTAGTCCGCATCGTTCAGCATGCTGGAGGCCACAATCAGCCCGTCCACCTGACGCGCTACCATATTGTTCACCACCACCGTCTCCTGCCCCGGATTTTCATCGCTGCAGGAGATAAGCAGCTGAACGCCGGCCTCGCGGCACAGCGTCTCCAGCTCGTGAGAAAAGACGGCGAAACCGTAGTTGGTGATCTCAGGAACGACAAGACCAATGGTGTGGCTGCGGTTATCGCGCAGCGAGCGAGCGTGAATGCTGGGCTGATAGTGGTGCTCTTTTGCAATCGCCAGCACGCGCTCGCGCGTCTCTTCCGCCACGCGAAGCTCTTTGCTGCGCCCGTTCAGGACGAGGCTGGCGGTGGCTTTTGACACACCCGCCAGCTCCGCGATGTCTTTTATGGTGACGCGTTTTGTTTTTCTCACAACGACTTAGATCCGGCTGCCAAAACCCTCATTCTATCATGCAGGCGCGCAGCGACCAGTAGCGTAATGTGATGTCGGACGCACCTTCGAATCGCACCCGGGCCGGATGGTCAGGAAAATAGCGGCTGCTCATCACCCCTTCACCGTGGTTGATGAAAATTTCGACGCTGGAGCGGTCGCACAGAACGCGTAAATGACGAACCTCACCCTGCCAGTAGCGGGTCAATGTTTCACCGGTTTTCAGGCTCGCGCGTTCAAGGCGTAAACCCTGCTCATCGACCGTGAGGCGCAGCGCGCCTGCGAAATCGATATTCACCTGCGATGCGCCCAGCTCAAACTCCAGGCGCGTCGCGTCCAGTTCCGGCGCCTCGCTGGCGCGCCCCTGCCAGCGCTGCTCATCTTCACGCAGCGCCGCCAGCTCGCGCGCCGGGGTCTGCCAGAGCCTGCCGTCGCGATAGCTGAGTTCGCGCGGGCAGGTCATCTGGTGCATCCAGCCGTACGCCCGGGTTGGCTGAAGCATCTCTTCCCCGTCCGGTACGCCCATCCAGCCGATCAGAATGCGGCGTCCATCCTCCGCCAGGGTGGTTTGCGGCGCGTAAAACTCAAAGCCCGCGTCCAGCTCGTGAAGCTCGCCGTGATCGAATGCGGCGCTGGCATAGTCAAACGCCCCGCTCATCCAGGTGGCCGGATAGGTATTGAGGTAGCGATGCGGCTCGCGCGCCAGCCCCTGCGGGCAGCAGATCAGGACGTGCGTTCCGTCGAGGGCGAACAGGTCCGGGCACTCCCACATATATCCCGCATCCGTCAGGCCGTTGACGCCGTGACCAGCGATCTCCCCGCAGGACGTCCAGGCATGCAAATCGGCTGATTTAAACAGCAGCACTTTGCCGCGCTTTTGCACATCCTGCGCACCCAGCACCATGTACCACTCCCCGTCGTGCTGCCATACCTTCGGGTCACGCACGTGGCCGGTGTAGCCTTCCGGCAGCGCCAGCACCGGCCCCAGCTTCGTAAAGGTTCCGTCCGGCTGCTCCACGGCGAGGCACTGCCAGGCGGTGCGGCTGCCGTCATCAAACTTTACGTTGCCGGTGTAGCACAGCGTGAGAACGCCGTGGTTGTCCACGGCGCTACCGGAGTAGCAGCCGTTGCGGTCATACTCTTCGTCGGGCATCAGCGCCAGCGGCTCATGCTGCCAGTGCACCAGGTCCGCAGAGCTCCAGTGCCCCCAGCATTTAAAGCGATGCTCGCAGGCCAGCGGGTTCCACTGATAAAACAGGTGGTAGCGTCCGGCAAACCAGATAAACCCGTTCGGGTCGTTCATCAGCCCCGTCACCGGCGCGGGGTGCCACTGCGGGTAATGGCTATCCGCCAGCGCCCGCGGCTGCCCTTTCATAACGGCCTGCAGGATCGCAGGCCAGCGGGAAAGTTGCGTCATTATTCAGAGTCCGTTTTATATTTCAGCAGCAGCGAGACGGTAAACGCCACGCCGAAGGCAATCACCATGCCGATAATATAGTTAAGGAGCGAGCTGGCCTGAACGATAGCCATGCCCGGAATAGCGGTCAGCCCGACGGCGGTCATGTAGACATGCACTGACACCACCCAGGCTCCGCCCGCCGCGCCGCCGATCAGCGCCGCGATAAACGGCTTCACGAAGCGCAGGTTGATACCAAAAATGGCCGCTTCGGTAATGCCCAGCATCGCAGAAAACGCCGACGGTAAGGTAATGGCTTTGATTTTGGCGTCTTTGGTTTTGAACCACACCGCCAGACAGGCGCCGCCCTGCGCCACGTTCGCCATGGCCCAGATCGGCAGCAGGAAGTTTACGCCAATGGACGGGTTACCCAGCAGCCCGGCTTCAATCGCGTGGAAGCTGTGGTGAATACCGGTGATCACAATCACTGAATACAGCCCGCCGAACAGCAGCCCGGCCAGCCAGCCCGCGTGTTCAATCAGCGTGCTCAGAATAAAGGAGATGCCGTCGCCCAGCGCGCGCCCTGCCGGGCCGATAATCAGCAAGGCGATGAAGCCAGAGATAACGACGGTGAGGAACGGCGTCAAAATAAGATCCAGCGCGTCCGGGATAGCGCGGCGCAGGTTTTTCTCGACGATGCTCATAAACCAGACGGCCAGCAGCACCGGGAATACCGTGCCCTGGTAGCCAATCATCGCGATCTCAAGGCCGAAGAAGTTCATGGTGTGGAAGCCGGAGGCCACGCCCCAGGCGTTGGTCAGCGCCGGGTGGGTCAGAATGCCGCCCAGCGTCGCGCCCAGATACGGGTTCCCGCCAAATTCCCGCGCCGCGGTAAAGCCGATCAGGATTGGCAGAATGATAAACGCCGCCGAGCTGCACATGTCCAGCATGATGTAGAGGGCGTTATCCGCATTGACCCAGCCGTAGGTTTTCACCATGCCGAGCAGGCCCATCAGCAGGCCGGACGCCACAATGGCGGGAATGATCGGGACAAAGATATTGGAAAGCAAACGCGCAATGCGCTGGAACGGGTTCAGCTTGCGCGCCGCGATATCCGCCGCTTCAGACTTGCTGGACTCGCTAATCCCCGCCGCCTGAATAAACGCGGCGTAGACCTTATTCACCACGCCCGTGCCGAAAATGACCTGCATCTGCCCGGCGTTATGAAAACAGCCCTTCACGCCCTCGACCTTGCCAATCGCCTGCCGATCGGCAAGCGCGTCGTCGACCAGCACCAGACGAAGACGCGTAGCGCAGTGCGCAGCGCTGGCGATATTTTCCTTGCCGCCCAGCAGCGGAATAAGCTCGCGGGCGATTTGATTAACATCCATAGATACCTCTGCCTGACTTCTTTTTATGATGTGCGAAACGCTCCCGCCGGGCGGGAGCGTGATGGGTTAAAACCAGGTTTCCATCTGGACCCCAAAGTTCCATTCCCCGCCAGCGTTGAAGCCGCTGCTGCCAAAGGCATCATCGCTGGCGTAATTATCCAGTTTGCTGCTCCAGTCCATCCAGGTGGCAAACAGGCGCAGCTCCGGGCGGCTGAAGAAATCGCCGATTTTGCTCGCTTTTAACGTTGGCGCAAAGGTCAGCTTGTAGAAACTGCCATTAACGGCGTTCCGGTCCTTATAGCCTTCCGGATGTAAATCCATGTACTGATAGCTTCCCTCAAACGCCAGCGCGAAGTTCTGGGTCACCTCTTTAATCAGGCGGGTGTTGAGCGTCACCCACTCATAGCTGTCGCCCTTGACGTAGCGATCTTTGCTGCTCTGCGCCAGCACGGCAGGCGCGATACTCCAGCCACCGCCGACAGGCGTGACACCGTAACTTGCGAAGCGCCAGGTATCGGCATCAGACAGCAGCGCCCCGTCGGAACCGATGCTCTTAACTTCTGCGCCCAGGCCGTGACCGTACAGCAGCGCCGTTTTGGCACTCCCTTCCCGCAGGCCGTAGAAGCTCTCGTTGTGCAGCCCCACCAGGGCATGAACGCCGTTATTGGCCGCGTCGGTTTTGATGAGATCGCCGTTAGCGTCCTTACGATCGTCGTTATCCTTCGCCCGCAGGCCGCTCACCATCACCTGCAGCGGCCCGGCGAAGTGGTTCATGCTGAGGATGTAGTTCTGAACGTTGTTGTCGGTCTGCTCCACGCTGCCGAAGTTGCGGCCGTAGATCGAGAAGTTGCTGCGCAGCGAGTCGTTCCACTTCACGTCGTAGACGCCGCCGCCGGTACCGGCCAGGAATACCACGTCGGAATCCAGCCAGTGAATGTCAAAGTTGTCGCGGTCGAAGCGTTTACCCGCCCAAAAGGTGCTGCCCTTCAGCGCGCCGATAAAATCAGGCAGGTTACCCAGCTCCGCAAAGGCCTGGCGAATATTGAGATCGCTGGTATCGGCTGACCAGTCGTTATAGGTTCGCTGACCGTCGGCCAGCATCGCCTTGAAGCGCGTGGTCGCCCCGTTATCCAGGGTTTGCTTGTGCTCCAGGTTCAGCTCGACGTAGGTGTCGGCTTCGTTACCCAGACGCCCTACCGCACCGCCGGTTTCCCCGGCTGGCGTCAGGTACGGGCCGCTTTTGCTGCTGGAGGCCGCGTCGTTCATCAGCAGGCCGGAGCGGGCATAGCCGTGGAACTCAAATCCGCTGCTCTGATCCGCTTTTTTCTCCAGCGCGGCGGTACGCTGCGCCACCGCCTGGGTTGTGGTTTGCGTCTGCTGCTGGGCGGCGACCAGCTGCTGCGTTTTTTGTTCGGCTTCGGTGGCGCGTTTTTCGGCGACCTGCGCACGCGTTTCAGCAGCCTGAAGGCGCTGCTCCATCGCGGCAAGGCGCGCTTCGATACTTGTCATATCCGTCTGGGCAAAAACAGAGGTACTGCCGGCCAGCATGCCTATCATCACGGCAAGTCTGCGTTTTTTATACATTTTGTCGCATCCCTAAAAGTATTAATCGAACGTGCTAAATTGCTAAACCGGTTTAGGCTGCTGATACTAAACCCGGGAATTTTGGATCGGCAATCTTTTTTGCTAAACCGATTTAGTAAGTGTGATCGAGGCGACAATTCAGGCCGCCGGACGGCGGCCAGTGAAGGAAGGATTACAGGTCGTGCTGCCAGGGCAACGCGGTCATCGCCCCCTTTGCCGTGGTGGCTAACGCGCCACAGCGCTGGGCTAAGGCGATTGCCGGGACCAGCTCCTGACCGGCGGCAAGCCCGTAGAGCAGCCCGGCGACGAAGGCATCGCCCGCGCCAGTGGTATCGACACATTGCACAGGGGTAGCCGGATAGTGTTTCACCGCGCCCTGATGCCAGGCGATAACGCCCTCTTTTCCCTTGGTGACCAGCACCAGGCGCGCCGGGCAGCGCTCCATCAGCGTGTTCAGACCTTCTCTTACATCCGCATCGCCGGTTAAAAATGCCAGTTCCTCAACGGAGAGCTTGACCACGTCGGCGCTCTGCAGGGCCTGTTCCAGGCAGCGACGCAGCGCGTTCTCATCCGGCCAGAGATCCGGGCGAATATTGGGGTCGAAGCTGACGTAGCCGCCCGCCTTCCGGATAGCGTCCATCGCCTGAAAGGTCGCCGATCGGCTCGGCTCTGCGCTTAGCGCGATGGAACAGACGTGCAGCCACTCGCCCGCGCTGAAGGTCGGCAGGTCGGCGGGTTCAAGAAACAGATCGGCGCTCGGGCGCACCATGAAGGTAAACGAGCGTTCGCCGTGGTCGTCCAGATCCACCACCACCGTAGAGGTGCGGTGCGCCGGGTCAAGGCGCATATGCTTCACGTCGACCCGCTCGTCAGCGAGCGTTTTCGCCATAAAGCGCCCGAAAGGATCGTCGCCAACCCTGCCGATAAACGCGCTTTTGCCCCCCAGCCGGGCAATGCCCACCGCGACGTTTGCCGGTGCACCGCCGGGGCACTGCAGTAATTTCCCTTCGCCATCGGGCAATAAATCCACCACCGCATCGCCAAGTACCCAGATTTTTTCCATGTGATCCTCTTAGCTAAACCATATTAAACCGTTTTAGCTATTTAAGCACAGGCAGGGAAAAGGGGAAATAACGCGGGAGGAAAATTGCCTAACGCTTCAGATGCGGCCAGCGAATATCGCCAACGCCGTTAAGCTGCGGACGGGCAAACAGGAAGCCCTGGAAGCGGCGGATCCCGGCAGATTCTAGCCAGCACCACTCCTCGATTTTCTCGATCCCTTCGGCCACCAGGGTAATTTCAAGATCGGAGCAGCAGCTGATGATGGAGCGCACTATCGCCTGCTTCGGGCCGCTGAGATGGATATCGCTGATGATTTCGCGATCGATTTTGATTTTATCCGGCTGGAAGCGGGTCAGCAGCGAAAGACCGGCATAGCCCGAGCCAAAATCATCGATCGCCAGGCCAACCCCCTCACCGCGAAGCCGCTTGATGGCGCTGTTAAACTGGTTGAACCCGGAGATCATCTCGTTTTCAGTAACTTCAATGACCACCTGCTCCGGCTGAAGGCCATGTTTTTTAATCTCATCGACCAGAAATTCCACCGCGCCAGGGACATTCACCAGCGACATGGGCAGCAGGTTTACCGCGATTTTATGGCTACCAATGCCCAGCTTTTCCGCCAGCGCGAAGGCATACGCTTTCGTCTGGAGATCGACTTCATAGATTTTCGCCGGGTCCAGGGAGCTGAAGAAATGTTCCGGGCTGCCGCCGTCATTGCTACGGATAAGCGCCTCAAGGGAGCTGATTTTCCCTTCCGAGGGCTCGACAATTGGCTGCAGCGCAAACTGGCAGGTTTGCCCGGCAATCAGGCCCAGATGTTCGCCAAAGGGTAGCGCTTCGGTCGAGAGCGTCCATTTGTCCGAGGTGTAACGCGTCCCCGACGGGGCCGGACGTTTACAGGTTATAAAGGTCTGAATAAATTTGAACACCCGATCGTCGGAGGTCAGATAGCTGTCCAGCTTGCTGTAGCGCAGCACCGACTGCAGCACCTCTTTCGGCGACTGCGTTTGCAGGTCGAACAGCAGCATACCGACGTTTTCGAAGCGTCTGCGCGGACCATAGTCCCGCAGCAGTTCAACCACCCCACTGTGACGCTTGTCCTCACGGATGGTGTGGAACAGTTTGACCACACTCTCTTCCGACCCTTCGAGGATCTGCAGAACGTCATTCCCTTTTGCCAGGAGGACGCCGGTAATATCCAGTTTTGTGTTGCGGCCTCTGGCGCGCTCCACCAGCTCCCGCAGTTCTGTGGACGGGCGGGATAAATTCAATTGGCTTCGGTAGATCAGCGTCGTCAGCACAAAAAGGGGTTCCAATGATGATGAGAGGTGCCTTGAAGCTACTATGTAACATACTTAATCAATGCGACCTAACATATTCACGCCACAAGGGAACATTACTTTTCCCCATCGCCAATCCTGCTGTCGATCCTCTCCTGCATATAGTCGTAAAACGGGTTCGAGGTGACCCGCATCAGCGCCTCTTTTCCGACGCTCAACACGGACGTTTCTCCCCACAGCGCAATTGTCCCCAGGCTTATCCCGTAGCGGTTTTTCACCCCAGGCTCACGGCCATAGAGATCGTCATCCGGCGGGAACGGCACGGCGATATGCGACAAGGAATAGACATCCTGCGGCCAGGTCTGCACAAGCGGCACAACCGTCTCCCGCGTGCTGCCTGCTGGCGTTGTTTTCGCCACCGTCGAGAAGCTGTGTGCGTCCGCATTGGTAATTATCGTGACACCGTAACGTCTCTGCGCAACCGGCAGCAGCGCCAAGGTTGCCGTCCACGACGACGGCTTGAACAGCGGGCGGAAGCTCGCCGCCTGGTTGATGTCAAACACCACCAGCTCGCTGCCGTTTGCCGGAAGCTGGTCAAACAGGCCGGTCACCACCGCGCGGGTGCTGACCGTAGAATCCATCACCGACTGGAACGCCAGGATCGGCGGCAAATTCGCCAGCCTGTTCTCCCGCGCCTCGCGGCCAATCTGCTCTTGCAGGGCCTTCGTCAGCAGCCACGACTGGCGGGCGGCGTTCACCGGGAACGAGTTGTATTTATACGGATTATATTCCGGGGAGATATTCAGCCACGCCGCTTTGGCAAACGGCGGCAGCAGCGCCGGTAGCCCCGCAAAACCGGCAAAACGCGCAAAGGCCGTTACGCCGATCATCGGTGAGAGCAGGATTACCTGCTGCGGCCGACGAAGCGCAGAGGAATCCAGCGCATCGAGAGCATATTTCATCGCCAGCGCCCCGCCGTTGGAGTACCCCACAAGATGCAGCGGCACGTTATCTCCCGTCAGGCGCGTGGCTTCCCGCACGGCAAGACGCGTCGCCGCGAGCCACATCTCCCAGTCAACGTCGGTCAGCGCGCCGGGCGCGGTGCCGTGTCCGGGCAGGCGCGGGACCACGGCCACGAAGCCGTGCTGCTGATAATTTTCGGCAAGGTGCCTGACGCTGTAAGGCGAGTCCGTCAGTCCGTGCAGCAATACCACCGCGCCACGGGGTTTTCCTGCTGGCATCAGCACAAACGAACGGTTGGCATCGGGCGTGAACTGTCCCGGCCAAACCAGGCTTTGGCGATAATAGCGGTTTAGCGGCGTTTGTTCCTCGCCCGCTGTTTTCGCCGTCACCGCCCTATCAAGCTCGGCGAAAATGGCGTTTTCCCGGGCAACATACCCGGCAAAGTTGGCGTTATCGAGTTCACGCACGGACATCTCGTCCGCCCGCCAGGTGTGCCAGAGGTGCAGGTCCGGCCCCTGCTGCGAGAGATAGCCCCGCACCGCCAACAGAACGACCAGGACGATCCCCCCGACCATCCCTGTTTTCTTTGCAAGCGCCGCCAGGCGCACGCTGATTCGCCAGGGCAAATTCGCCATGCCGGGATCCCTTTTATGTTCACTGTCCTTTTATCTTATCAAAAATGTGAACGGACTGACGTATTCATCAAATTCATACCTGCCGCGTCAGCCGCTGCACCAAAAGTGAACTACGCTGCACAAATGTTGATCATTGGTTAACTAAATATTGCGTGAAATTAACAGCACGGCGGGTTTTTACCTCACCGTGAACATGGCACGCGTCGTGCATTGTTAACCCGGTAACACAAAACCAGCTTTTGACAGCCAGTTAACAGCGAGGCGGTATGACGACGAAACCCGAGATGTTGAGCCGTATCGAAGCGACGTTCAGCCAGCTCACTCCCAGCGAAAAGCGGGTCGGGAGCTGGCTGCTGGCGCACGCCGCGCAAATCCCGTTTGAAACCGCGGAGAGCGTCGGTCTGGCGAGCGGGACCAGCGGGATCACCGTCGGACGCTTCCTGCGCAAGCTGGGGTATCGCAACCTGGAAGATGTCAAAAAGAGCCTGCGCGATCCGTATCAGCCCTGGGGCATGAACGAGCGGCTGGACTCCTGGCAGCAGCAGCGTCCCCTCCCCAACCGCCTTCAGCATGCCCTCTCGCTGGAGGTGGACGCCATTACGCAGGTGTATCAGCTGGCGCAAACGGACGCCTTCCGTCAGGTGGTGCACAACCTGGCCCACGCCGACGCGGTGTTTGTGCTGGGGATCCAGTCCACGCGCGGGATCGCCAACGCCTTCTTCAGCCACCTCGAGTACCTTCGCCCGCGCGTGAGCTATTCCGAAGGCGCGTCCGGCAGCTGGGTGGAATCCCTCAACTCCGGGTTTTCGCACCCTTACGTTGTGCTGACCGATACGCGCACCTACTCCACGATGGCCCGCCAGTACTGCCGCGTGGCGAGCGAAAAAGGGATCCCGCTGGCCTTAATCACCGACATCTGGTGCCCGTGGGCGCGGGATTACCCGATGGATTTACTGCAGGTGAAAACCGATACCGGTCATTTCTGGGATTCACTTGCCCCCGTGAGCTGTCTGTTCAACCTGCTGCTGTCGGGCGTAGTGGAAGCGCTGGGTGATGCGCTCCCGACGCGTCTGGCGGTAAACCGACAATTACAACAAGAGTTTGGTCAATTCGAACGCTAAAGGAGCGGAGCTATGCCCGAAGAGAGTGAACTGATTGACGTGGCGAAGACGTTTCCCACGCTGCATATCGATCTGAAGTACGCCACCGCCGACAACATCACCGGCAGGCCGATCTATCAGGAGGCGCTGTGCCTGCTGCATACCGACGCCGCCACCGCGCTGGCAAAAGCCATCAGCATTGCCGCCCTGGCCGGGCTGAAGCTGATGGTGTACGACGCCTACCGGCCGCAGCAGGCGCAGGCCCAGCTGTGGGACGCCTGCCCGAACCCGGAGTATGTGGTCGATGTGGCAATTGGCTCCAATCACAGCCGCGGTACGGCCATCGACGTCACCCTGATGGACGAGCATAACAGCGTGCTGGATATGGGCGCCGGTTTTGACGAAATGCATGACCGTTCGCATCCCTATCACCCCTCCGTACCCCCGCACGCGCAGCGCAACCGTCTGCTGCTGAACGCCATCATGTTCGGCGGCGGTTTTGTGGGGATTAGCAGCGAGTGGTGGCACTTCGAACTGCCGAACGCCGCCAGCTACCCGCTGCTTGATGACCGTTTTGCCTGTTTTCCCCTGACGCACACCTCTCTTTAACCTGGAGCACTGCCATGAAAACATCGCTTCTCACGACTCTGATTGCCGCCACGCTGGCGTTGAGCGCCCCGCTGGCGCTGGCCGCCGTCCCGAAAGACATGCTGGCGATCGGTAAAGCCGCCGACCCGCAAACGCTCGACCCTGCCATCACCATCGATAACAACGACTGGACCGTCACCTATCCGTCCTACCAGCGTCTGGTCAAGTACAAGCCCGGCTCTACCGAGGTCGAGGGCGATCTGTCGACGGGCTGGAAGGCGTCCGACGACCAGAAAGAGTGGACCTTTACCCTGGCGGATAACGCCAAATTCTCCGACGGCACGCCGGTCACCGCCGAAGCGGTCAAGCTCTCCTTTGAGCGCCTGCTGAAGCTCGGCCAGGGGCCGTCTGAAGCCTTCCCGAAGGATCTGAAAATTGATGCCGTCGATGACCACACGGTGAAATTCACCCTCAGCCAGCCGTTCGCGCCTTTCCTCTACACGCTGGCAAACGACGGGGCGTCCATCATTAACCCGGCGGTGCTGAAGGCCAATGCCGCGGACGACGCGCGCGGTTTTCTGGCGCAAAACACCGCCGGTTCCGGGCCGTTTATGCTGAAGAGCTGGCAGAAAGGCCAGCAGCTGATCCTGGTGCCGAACCCTCACTGGCCGGGCGACAAGCCGCACTTTAAGCGCGTCTCGGTGAAAATTATCGGCGAGAGCGCTTCGCGCCGACTGCAGCTTTCCCGCGGCGATCTGGACATTGCCGACTCCCTGCCGGTCGATCAGCTTGCGGCCCTGAAGCAGGAAGGTAAAGTCGCCGTCGCGGAATACCCCTCCCTGCGCGTGACCTATCTCTATCTCAACAACAGCAAAGCGCCGCTCAATCAGGTGGATTTACGCCGGGCCATCTCCTGGGCGACGGACTATCAGGGAATGGTAAAAGGCATTCTGAGCGGCAACGGCAAGCAGATGCGCGGCCCGATCCCGGAAGGCATGTGGGGCTTTGACGCCGCGGCAATGCAGTACAGCTTCGACGAGGCCAAAGCCAAAGCGGCGCTGGAGAAGGTCAAAGACAAACCCGCCAGCCTGACCTTCCTCTACTCGGACAACGATCCGAACTGGGAGCCTATCGCCCTCTCCACTCAGGCGAGCCTTGGCAAGATCGGCATTAACGTCAAGCTGGAAAAACTGGCCAATGCCACCATGCGCGACCGCGTCGGCAAAGGCGATTACGACATTGCCATCGGCAACTGGAGCCCGGACTTTGCCGACCCATACATGTTCATGAACTACTGGTTCGAATCGGACAAAAAAGGGCTGCCGGGCAACCGCTCGTTCTATGAGAACAAAGAGGTGGATTCGCTGCTGCAGGCCGCGCTGAAAACCACCGACCAGGCGGAACGCACCAAAGATTACCAGCAGGCGCAAAAAGTGGTGATTGACGAAGCGGCCTACGTCTATCTGTTCCAGAAGAACTACCAGCTGGCGATGAACAAAGAGGTCAAAGGCTTCACCTTTAATCCGATGCTCGAGCAGGTGTTCAACATCGCCACCATGAGTAAATAACGGTTCTCGTCGGGGGAAAGCGTATGACGTTCTGGAGCATCGTGCGCCAGCGCTGCTGGGGGTTACTCCTGGTGGTGGCCGGTGTCTGTATTATTACCTTTATTATTTCACACATGATCCCCGGCGACCCGGCGCGTTTGCTGGCGGGCGATCGCGCCAGCGACGAAATCGTGCAGAACATTCGCCAGCAGCTGGGGCTGGATCGGCCGCTGTATGTGCAGTTTGGCCGCTACGTGGACGCCCTGGCCCACGGTGATTTAGGCACCTCCATCCGTACCGGACGCCCGGTTGCGGAAGACCTGAAGGCCTTTTTCCCCGCCACGCTGGAGCTGGCCTTTTGTTCTTTGCTGCTGGCGCTGGTTATCGGCGTGCCGCTGGGGATTTTGTCGGCGGTGTACCGCAACCGCTGGCTGGATCACCTGGTGCGTTTAATGGCGATGACCGGGATTTCCACGCCTGCATTCTGGCTTGGGCTGGGCGTGATTGTCCTGTTCTACGGGCATCTGCAGATTCTGCCGGGCGGCGGCAGGCTGGACGACTGGCTCGATCCGCCGACGCACGTCACCGGGTTTTATCTGCTGGACGCCCTGCTGGAAGGCAACGGTGAAGTCTTTTTCAACGCGCTGCAGCACCTGATTTTACCCTCGCTGACGCTGGCGTTTGTTCACCTGGGCATCGTGGCGCGCCAGGTGCGCTCGGCGATGCTGGAGCAGCTTAGCGAGGACTACATCCGCACCGCTCGCGCCAGCGGGCTGCCCGGCTGGTACATCGTCCTGCGCTACGCCCTGCCAAATGCGATGATCCCGTCCATTACCGTGCTCGGGCTGGCGCTGGGCGATCTGCTTTACGGCGCCGTCCTGACCGAAACCGTCTTTGCCTGGCCGGGTATGGGCGCCTGGGTGGTGACATCTATTCAGGCGCTGGACTTCCCGGCGGTGATGGGCTTTGCCGTCGTCGTTTCGCTGGCCTACGTGCTGGTTAATCTGGTGGTCGATCTGCTTTACCTGTGGATTGACCCGCGAATCGGGCGCGGAGGTGCCGAATGATGTTAACGCAGGAAACGCCCGTCCCGGCGAAAACCGCCAGACAACGTATCAATTGGGCAAAGCTGTTCTGGATGCTGCGCCAAAGCCCGCTCACGATTGTCGGCGGCGTCATTATGATCGCGATGCTTTTGCTGATGGTGACCTCGCCGTGGATAGTGCCGCATGACCCGAACGCGCTGGATCTCACCGCCCGCCTGCAGGCACCTTCTGCGCAACACTGGTTTGGTACCGATGAGGTGGGACGCGACCTGTTCAGCCGCGTGCTGACGGGCAGCCAGCAGTCGATTACCGCCGGGCTGGCGGTGGTGGTGATTGCGGGCGGCATTGGCTCGCTGCTGGGCTGTTTGTCCGGCGTACTGGGCGGGCGCGGCGACGCCGTCATCATGCGGGTGATGGACATTATGCTCTCCATTCCTTCTCTGGTGCTGACCATGGCGCTGGCCGCCGCGCTCGGTCCGAGCCTGTTTAACGCCATGCTGGCGATTGCGATTGTCCGCATACCGTTCTACGTGCGGCTGGCGCGCGGTCAAACCCTGGTGGTGCGACAGTTCACCTACGTTCAGGCCGCCCGCACGTTTGGCGCGTCCCGCTGGCATTTGATCCGCTGGCATATCCTGCGCAACGCCCTGCCGCCGCTGATCGTGCAGGCGTCGCTGGATATCGGCAGCGCCATTCTGATGGCCGCCACGCTGGGGTTTATTGGCCTGGGCGCGCAGCAGCCCACCGCCGAATGGGGCGCGATGGTGGCCGTGGGCCGTAACTACGTCCTGGACCAGTGGTGGTACTGCGCCTTTCCCGGTGCGGCAATTTTGATTACCGCCGTGGGCTTTAATCTGTTTGGCGACGGTATCCGCGATCTGCTGGATCCGAAGTCAGGAGGCAAACAGTAATGACCGAACCGGTACTCAATATTGAAGACCTGCATCTGAGCTTCCCGGTTTTTCGCGGGGAGGTCCACGCCCTGAACCACGTTTCGCTTGAGATCGGCAGGGGCGAAATTGTCGGCGTGGTGGGCGAATCAGGGTCGGGCAAATCCGTTACCGCCATGC
This sequence comes from Enterobacter cloacae complex sp. P13B, assembly GCF_014895915.1. Lineage (NCBI taxonomy): Bacteria > Pseudomonadati > Pseudomonadota > Gammaproteobacteria > Enterobacterales > Enterobacteriaceae > Enterobacter > Enterobacter cloacae complex sp. P13B. The sequence continues at coordinate 9,683 of NZ_JADBQN010000041.1, read as the reverse complement.
TCGCCATGCGCCTGCTGCCAGAGGGCAGCTACCGTATTCATCACGGTCAGGTGAGATTACTCGGTGAAAACGTCCTGACAGCGTCCGAGAAACAGCTTCGCCAGTGGCGCGGCGCTAAAGTGGCGATGATTTTTCAGGAGCCCATGACCGCCCTCAACCCGACGCGGCGGATTGGCAAACAGATGGTGGAGGTGATCCGCCAGCATCAGCCGCGTTCCCGGCGCGAGGCGCAGCAGAAGGCGATCGCCCTGCTGGAAGAGATGCAAATTCCGGACGCGAAGCAGGTCATGGCGCGTTATCCGTTTGAACTCTCCGGCGGCATGCGCCAGCGAGTGATGATCGCCCTTGCCTTCTCCTGCGAGCCGGAGCTGATCATCGCCGACGAGCCGACCACCGCGCTGGACGTGACCGTCCAGCTCCAGGTGCTGCGCTTACTGAAGCATAAGGCGAAGGCCAGCGGCACCTCGGTGCTGTTTATCAGCCATGATATGGCCGTAGTGTCCCAGCTCTGCGACAGAATGTACGTAATGTATGCGGGCAGCGTGATAGAGAGCGGTGCCACGCAAACGCTGATCCACCGCCCTGTGCATCCCTATTCTATCGGCCTGCTGCGGTGCGCGCCGGAAAACGGCCAGCCGCGCGATCTGCTTCCCGCCATTCCCGGCACGGTGCCTAACCTGAGCCAGCTTCCGCAGGGGTGCGCGTTCCGCGAGCGCTGCTTTGCCGCGGGGGCAAAATGCAGCGAAACGCCGCGCCTTCAGCCGCATGGCGCAGAGGGCCAACTGGCTGCCTGCTGGTATCCACAACGGGAGAAACACCATGTCTGATGTACTGCTGGAACTGGATAGCGTGCACGTGAACTTTACGGCGCGCAAAAACTGGCTGGGCCGCGTGACGGAACGGGTCCATGCGCTCAACGGGCTGGATCTCCAGATCCGTCGGGGCGAAACGCTGGGCGTTGTCGGGGAATCCGGCTGCGGGAAAAGCACGCTGGCCCAACTGCTGATGGGGATGCTTAAACCCAGCACCGGCGCATGCCAGCGGGCGCACCACGCGGGCGGCATGCAGATGGTGTTTCAGGATCCGCTCTCCTCGCTCGACCCGCGATTGCCGGTCTGGCGCATCATCACCGAGCCGGTGTGGGTGCAAAAACGCAGCAGCGAGCGCGAACGCCGCCAGCTGGCGGCGGATCTGGCGCTGCAGGTGGGCATTCGCCCGGAATATCTCGACCGCCTTCCACACGCCTTCTCCGGCGGGCAGCGCCAGCGCATTGCCATCGCCCGGGCACTTTCGTCCGACCCGGATATCATCGTGCTCGATGAACCCACCAGCGCGCTGGATATCTCCGTGCAGGCGCAAATCCTCAACCTGCTGGTGACGCTACAGCAGCAGCGTAATCTGACTTACGTACTGATCTCGCATAACGTCTCGGTGGTCAGACACATGAGCGACCGCGTGGCGGTGATGTATCTCGGACAGATTGTGGAGCTGGGCAGCGCCGCGCAGGTACTTGGCGAACCGCGCCACCCCTATACCCGCCTGCTGCTCGATTCGGTTCCCCGCACCGGAGAGCCGCTGGATGAAACGCTGGCGTTACGCAAAACGGAGCTGCCCGGCAACCGTCACCTGCCCGAAGGTTGTTTTTTCCGCGACCGCTGCCCGATGGCCGCGCAGGGGTGCGAACGTCCTCAGCCGCTACAGCCCTCTCGCGAGGGCCGTCACGTTCGCTGCTGGCGCAGCCTGGGTTAAATTTGCGCCATCCCGCCGTCCACAAACAGCTCGGTGGCGTTAATAAAGCTGGCCGCGTCGGAGGCCAGAAACGCCACCGCTTTACCCACCTCGCCCGGCGCACCTAAACGTCCGAGCGGCACCTGCGCGGCCAGCGCGTCGTACAGCCCCTGGCGGTGTTCTTCCGGCACCAGGTCCCCTAAACCAGGCGTTTTGATCGGGCCCGGGCTTACGACATTGACGCGGATCCCACGGCCCTGCAAATCCAGCGCCCAGGAGCGGGCAAAGTTACGCACCGCGGCCTTACTGGCGCTGTAGACGCTGAAGTTAGCCGTCCCCTTAATCGACACCGTCGAGCCGGTCAGAATGATCGACGAGCCGGTTGATAACAGAGGCAGCGCCTTCTGCACCGTGAACAGCACCCCGCGAACGTTGGTGCCAAAAATCCGGTCAAACTGCTCTTCGGTGATCGCGCCCAGCGGCAGCATATCGCCGCCACCCGCATTGGCGAACAGAATATCGAGACGGCCTTCTTCTTTTGCTATCCGGGCATAAACCGCATCCAGATCGGCAAGCTTAGAGACGTCCGCGCGAATGCCCACTGCGTCAGAAGCAATCTCTGCTACCGCGGCGTCAAGTTCGGCCTGACGACGCCCGGTGATGTACACCTTCGCGCCCTGTGCCGCCAGCTCCTGCGCCGTGGCAAGACCGATACCGGTGCTGCCGCCGGTGACGAGTGCAATTTTTCCTGAGAGAGTCGTGTTCATGTCATTTACCTTTTTGTGTTTGCGTTGGACAGACTTTATCCCTTGCGGCATTTATGAAAAATGGGCAAAAATGAAAATGACTATTCACCTATGGAAATAATCAGAGGTCATCATGGATCAGCTAATGGCGATGCGCGCCTTCACGCGGGTGGTGGAATCCGGCAGTTTTACCCGCGCGGCGGACTCGCTGAATATGCCGATCGCCACGCTGAGCAAACTGGTTAAATCCCTTGAGGCGCACCTGGCGATACGTCTCCTTCACCGGACGACTCGTCGGGTGGTCACGACGCCTGAAGGGCTGGAATACTATGAAAAAGCGCGCCGGGTGCTGATTGATATCGAAGATATCGACACCTCGTTTCGCGTTTCCCGCGCGACGCCCAAGGGACATTTGCGGGTTGACGTGGGCGGTTCCACCGCACGGGACGTGCTCATCCCCCTGCTGCCGGATTTTATGCAGCGCTACCCGGATATCCGTATCGATCTTGGCGTGGCCGATCGTCCGGTCGATCTTATCAGCGGTAACGTAGACTGCGTGATCCGCGGCGGCCCGCTGAACGATTCAACGCTTATCGCCCGTCATCTCGGTGACGCTCAGATGGTCACCTGCGCGACGCAGGGTTACCTTAAAAACCACGGCGTTCCGGCCTATCCGCAGGAGCTGCGCAACGGCCACAAGCTTGTTAGTTATCTCTCTCCCGTCACCGGGCGGCCGTTTCCGTTTCGCTTCCGGCAGAACGGCGAGGCGCTGGAAATCACTATTCCGCACTTTCTCGGCGTCAATGAAAGTAACGCTCATCTGGCGGCTGCCGCGGCGGGTCTGGGGATCGTTCAAACTTTTGAGTATTCAGCAAAGACCTATTTGCAGACGGGAGCGCTGGTGGCGATTCTGGGTGACTGGCAGCCTGCCGCGTACCCGTTTCACGTGGTCTACCCGCAGAACCGGCATTTAACGCACAGACTGAAGGTGTTTATCGCCTGGCTGGCGGAGGTGTTCCCCGCCGCGCTGAAGGGATAGCCGGGCGCAAACCCGGCGGGAAGTTAATTTAGCTTATAGTCCAGGGTGATCTCGGCTTTCAGAAGCTGTGAAACCGGGCAGCCCGCTTTGGCTTTCTGAATAATGCCGTCAAACTGCTGTGGCGCAATGCCCGGTACGGTGACCTTACTTTGCAGCGCAACCTTAGTGATGGCAAAGCCGCCGTCGGTTTTATCCAGAGAGACGTCCGCGGTCGTATCAATCGAATCAGCGGTATAGCCCGCTTCACCCAGCATCAGCGACAGCGCCATGGAAAAACAAGCCGCATGTGCCGCGCCGATCAGCTCTTCCGGGTTGGTCCCCTTTTCACCCTCAAAGCGGGTGTTAAAGCCGTAAGGCTGTTGGTTGAGAACGCCGCTCTCGGTGGAAACCGTTCCTTTCCCGCGCTTAATGTCGCCAGACCAGTGTGCCGAACCGTGCTTATGAATCGTCATTCTTGCTCTCCTTTTGGCTTACAAAGGGTTAAGTATAGACTACGCATCTGACACGCCCTGGAACACAGACGATTCCGTGTCTTTCACCTGCTGTACCGACAACAAGGATAATGATATGACGCTAAAAATCAGGATGGCCGTCGCGGTAGCCACGCTGGCTCTCTCTCTTTCTTCACTGGCCAAAACGCCGGAAAACTTTATCTATACCAGCTCAGGCGACCTCGACGCGGCGCTCCCGCTGGTTGCGCGTGGCGACATCGGCGGCGTGCAGATCGTGTACAACTGGCGCCAGCTTGAACCCGAGAAGGACAGCTATGACTTCTCGCGGATTGAGCAGGATCTGGCGCGTCTTAAGGCCGCCCGGAAAAAACTCTTTATTCAGATCCAGGATCGTTTCTTTGAGCGGGACGCCCGCTACGTTCCGGACTATCTGATGCACGATAAGCAATACAGCGGCGGGATTGCGCCGCAGTTTGATAACCCCGGCGAGGGCAAGCCTGTCGGCGCGGGATGGGTAGCGCGTCAGTGGGATCCCACGGTGCGCCAGCGCTACCAGGCACTGCTGGCAGCGCTCGCAAAACGCTTTGATGGCGAGGTGTATGGCGTAAACCTGCCTGAAACCGCGATTGATATTGACGAGAAAAATCCGCCAGCGGGCTTCACCTGCGACAGCTATTTCGCGGGTGAGATGGAAAATCTGGCCTTTGCGCGCAAGGTTTTTCAGAAATCACATGTGGTGCAGTACGTGAACTTCTGGCCGTGCGAGTGGGATAACGACCACAACTATATGGGGCGTCTTTTTGCGTATGCCAGCGCCAACAATATTGGCTTGGGCGGGCCGGACATTGTGCCCAACCGCAAGGCGCACATGAAGAATGCCTATCCCTTCTTCCATAAAAATAAACAGGCGCTGCCGCTCATCGCCATGGCGGTTCAGGAGCCGACTCTGACCTATAAGGATCCTCAGACCGGAAAACCGTTCACCAAAGCCGAGTTTGTCCGCTTCGGCGAAAATTATCTCGGGGCCGATATTATTTTCTGGAGCACGGCCTCTCCCTGGCTAAAGGCAAAATAATCGCCCCTCAGGCAAGGTGGCGGGACAGTTCGTCAAGAAACACGCGCAGCGCGGCAGGCTGGTATTCCCGTGACTGATAAATGCCGTGGATGGCAAGCGGTTTCGGCTCCAGCGACGCCAGTACCGGCACCAGTAATCCCTGCTCCAGCGCGGCGCGCGCTTCGCGCTCCGGCAGCATGGCGATGCCGCAGTGCTCGATCGCCGCGTTCATGAGCAGTGAAGAGATACTGGCGCTCAGGTTGCCGCTGACGGCCACGCTCAGGCTTTCGCCTTCCGGCGTCAGGAAGTGCCAGGACTGCCCCGCGAAAAAGCTGTAGTGCAGGCAGTTATGCTGCGCCAATTCTTCGGGGCTGACGGGCGTGCCGTGCTGTGCCAGATACGCCGGCGAGGCGCAGAGCACCGATCGACACTCCCCCAGCCGGCGGGCGATCATGCCGGGCTCCGGGTTATCGGTAATGCGCACCGCGACGTCAATGCGCTCTCCCACCAGGCTGACCGGATGGTTGTTCACGTCCAGCTCAATGCGCAGCTGCGGGTAGCGCGAGAGCAGGCCGGGCAGGACCGGCGCAATCAGGTGCATGGCGGTAAAGTGCGCGCAGGCTACCCGCAGCGTGCCGGACGGCAGATCTTTTTCCGACTGACCTTCGATTTCCTGCGAGATCTGCGAGAGCGTCCGCGTTTTTTGCAGCACCTTTTCCCCTGCCGCCGTCAGCGTCAGCTTGCGCGTGGAGCGGTTTACCAGCCGCGTCCCCGCCCACTTCTCCATTTGTTCAAGGTAACGGCTCACCATCGGCCGGGAAATGCCCAGCGCGCGGGCCGCCGCGCTCAGGCTTCCCAGCTCGCATATCCGGTTATAGACCTGAGCGGCAATAACGCGATCCATATAAGCTCCATCTGCTCGATTTATGAAACTAAGCATGTCTTGTTTCAGGAATTCTGGCAAATGAGAATATCCGTACAATAGAGACATTACTGAACAACAGAGACAACAGCATGAAACTCACTCATATTGCCCTGCTTTCCACCCTTTTCGCTCCGGCCGTTTTTGCCGCGCCGTTGACGATTGATACCTATAACCCGCAGGAAAAAGGCATTTTCGCGGTCTCCTCCACGCTCGTTTCCGGCCCGAAAGAGGCGGTGCTGTTTGACGCCCAGTTCAGCGTGAAGGATGGCGAAGCGCTGGTAGAGAAAATTCGCCGCAGCGGTAAAACGCTGAATAAGATTGTGATCACCTCCGGCGATCCGGATTTCTATTTTGGCCTGCAGCCGCTGGTGAAAGCCTTCCCGAATGCCAAAGTGGTGGCCACGCAGCAGGTGGTTGACCATATTAAGGCCACCAAAGACGCCAAGCTCGCCTTCTGGGGCCCGCAGATGAAAGACGGCGCGCCAACTGAACTGGTGGTGCCGCAGGTGCTCGCCTCCACCACCTTTATGATTGACGGGGAAAAGGTCGATATCGAGCAGCCGGACAGCTACGCGGCCTACGTGTGGATCCCGTCCGTGAAAACCATCCTCGGCGGCACCGGGGTCTCCTGGGGGATTCACGTCTGGACGGCTGATACCCAGACGCCGGCTCGCCGTCAGCAGTGGCAGCAGACCCTGGACAACATGGCCGCGCACAAGCCGGAACGCGTGATCCCAGGCCACTATCTGGGCACACCACCGTCCGGAACCGGGGCTATTGATTTTACCCGTGGCTATCTGCAGCATTTTGAACAGGCGTTATCGGCACATAAAAACTCTGCGGGCGTCATCGGTGCAGTGAAAAAACAGTATCCGGATCTGGCAGAAGAGAGCTCTCTGGAATTAAGCGCAAAAGTGAATACCGGCGAAATGAAGTGGTAATTTAAAAACGGCTCCTGCTATATTCCCGCGATAGCAGGAGCACCGCCATAATATCCGCACTGCCTCACGCCAATATATCCCTCCGTTTTAAAAACGCATAAAAGCATGCACTTATGTCATTTTTATTTCTAAGATGAATCTGAGACACAACCGGGGAAATATTTGCCATTCTGTTTATGAATTAAATTTTTTGCGAGCCGTACCATTAAACAGACAACGACACGGAGGCAGCATGTTTACTTATTACCCGGCTAATACCACAGCAGCACAACCTGAACTCGTTAACGCGATTGCGCAGGGTCTTCACGCTGAGCACGGTGCTGTGACTGAAGATGACATTTTAATGGAACTGACCAAGTGGGTGGAATCCACGGATAATGACATCCTCAGTGACATCTACCAGCAGACCATTAACTACGTCGTCAGCGGGCAAAGCGCACCTTTGTAAAAACCTGCTAAGCTGGATCTGCAACCTAAGGGGTTACATTTCGTTTGCGAAAGCAAACTGGTCCTTAAAACTATCAACAGGATTGAGGAGTTAACATGAAATCGAACCGTCAGGCACGCCACATTCTGGGACTGAACTACAAGCTTTCTAATCAGCGTAAAGTGGTGATTGAAGGCGACCACGAAACGCAAGTCACTCACGCCACCGGCAGAAAACGCCACGCGGGCAAGTAAGTTCCCGACTGAGATCCAGAACACCATCGGCAAAACCGATGGTGTTTTTGTTTATGTGTTGCGGTAATTAATATTTAGCTCCTTTATAATACCGCCCGACCGCACCCCGTAGCACAGGCCAGAAAGATGACAAACAGCAGTGTCAGGGACGGATCTTCAAAAAAAGAGTGAGTGACATGGACAACAAACTGAAAAAACATCGTTCCTTATACATCCCATACGCCGGCCCGGTTTTACTCGAATTCCCCCTGCTCAACAAAGGCAGCGCCTTCAGCATGGAAGAGCGCAGCAGCTTTAACCTGCTTGGCCTGCTGCCGGAAGTGGTTGAAACCATTGAAGAACAGGCGGAGCGCGCGTGGATCCAGTATCAGGGCTTCAAAACCGAGATCGACAAACACATCTACCTGCGCAACATCCAGGACACCAACGAAACCCTCTTCTATCGCCTGGTGCAAAACCATCTCGAAGAGATGATGCCGGTGATCTACACCCCAACGGTGGGTGCGGCGTGCGAACGCTTCTCTGAGATCTACCGTCGCTCACGCGGCGTCTTTATCTCTTATCAGAACCGTCACAACATGGACGACATTCTGCAGAACGTGCCGAACCACAATATTAAAGTGATTGTGGTGACGGACGGGGAACGTATTCTCGGCCTCGGCGACCAGGGCATTGGCGGGATGGGGATCCCAATCGGTAAACTCTCTCTCTACACCGCCTGCGGCGGCATCAGCCCGGCGTACACCCTGCCGGTGGTGCTGGATGTCGGCACCAACAACCAGCAACTGTTGAACGATCCGCTGTACATGGGCTGGCGTCATCCGCGCATTACCGACGACGAGTACTATCAGTTTGTCGACGATTTCATTCAGGCCGTGAAGCACCGCTGGCCGGACGTTCTGCTGCAGTTTGAAGACTTTGCGCAGAAAAACGCGATGCCGCTGCTGAACCGCTATCGCGATGAGATCTGCTCCTTTAACGACGACATCCAGGGCACCGCAGCAGTGACCGTGGGCACGCTTATCGCCGCCAGTCGCGCGGCAGGCAGCCAGCTGAGCTACCAGAAAATCGTCTTCCTGGGCGCAGGCTCTGCGGGCTGCGGCATCGCCGAGCAGATTATTGCCCAGACGCAGCGCGAAGGCTTAAGCGAAGAGCTGGCCCGCTCCCGCGTCTTTATGGTTGACCGTTTCGGCCTGCTGACGGACGGTATGCCGAACCTGCTGCCGTTCCAGACCAAGCTGGTGCAGAAGCGCGAGAACCTGAAGAACTGGGACACCGACAACGAAGTGCTCTCCCTGCTGGACGTGGTGCGCAACGTGAAGCCGGATATTCTGATCGGCGTTTCCGGGCAAACCGGTCTCTTCACCGAAGAGATTATTCGCGAGATGCACAAGCACTGTGAGCGCCCTATCGTGATGCCGTTGTCTAACCCGACTTCCCGCGTGGAAGCGACGCCGCAGGACATCATCGCCTGGACCGAAGGTAACGCGCTGGTTGCCACCGGCAGCCCGTTCGATCCGGTGGTATGGAAGGATAAAACCTATCCGATCGCCCAGTGCAACAACTCCTATATCTTCCCGGGCATTGGTCTGGGCGTGATCGCCTCCGGCGCGTCCCGCATTACCGATGAGATGCTGATGTCAGCGAGCGAAACCCTTGCGGGCTATTCGCCGCTGGTCAACAACGGCGAAGGGCTGGTGCTGCCGGAACTGAAGGACATTCACAAGGTGTCGCGCGCTATCGCGTTTGCGGTGGGTAAAATGGCGCAGCAGCAGGGCGTGGCGGTGAAAACCTCTGCCGACGCGCTGCAGCAGGCTATTGATGATAACTTCTGGATGCCGGAATACCGCAGCTATCGCCGTACCTCGATTTAATTAGCTCCGACCCTTCCCTCTCCTCAAAAGGGAGAGGGAACGTGAACACCCTCCTCCCTTTATTTTCTTTGCCGCTTCTACGGCATTCCTCTTCCCCTTATTAAAAAAATAAATATTTCAACAACTATTCATACCCCATTGAAATATAAAAATTTCGCATAACACTTTTTGTCTAACAAACGTATTTTTTTAAGAGTTTAGTAACGTTTTGCATTACTAATAATTGCGAGGAAAGTAAGGAGC
>NZ_JADBQN010000040.1:0-30439 GCF_014895915.1 Enterobacter cloacae complex sp. P13B | reverse complement strand
GTGTTAGCGATTGTCATTCAGGCATTCACAATATTTTAAAATACGTTAAATAAAAAATGGTAAAACCATTATACCAAAAACCAAAAACACCCTTTAAAATCAACTAAATAGTAATTATTAAAAATTCAAATTGTTACAGAAATGATAAAATAAACCCACAAAAAAGATAATAACCACATACGCCAGAGTGGTTATTAATAAAAGCATAAAAATAACGCTGCAATTCTGTTTTTTTGATCTCGATCAATAGTCATGGCATTTAAAAGCGCAATATAAAAACATCATCATTTTTTAATTTAACGCACACAAAAAAGCGTTAAATCGCTATTACTGAAAATACAAAAACGCACCTTTAATAACTAAAAAAAGCAAAGAAACTTAAGAAAGCAATTTTGACTTTTCAGTGCGACCGAATTTTTGACAACTTAAGACGTGAAACTATGAATACAAAAACTGCTGTAACGCCCCCTGTGGCGAGCCAGGCATCAAATGGAAACGCAAAACGTCTGCTGATGATGGCACTGCCCGTCATCGTCGCCGTACTGCTGCTGTTTGTTCCCGTTCCTGAAGGGCTGCCGCCTTACGCGTGGCACTACTTCGCCATCTTCGTCGGCGTGATCGTCGGTCTTATCTTCGAACCCCTGCCGGGCGCGGTGATCGGCCTGACCGGCGTCGTCGCCATTGCCCTGTGCAGCCAGTGGGTGCTGTTCAGCCCTGAACTGCTGGCTGACCCGAAATTCAAGCTGGCGGGCGCCTCCTTTAAGTGGGCAGTGAGCGGGTTTGGTAACTCCACCGTCTGGCTGATTTTCGGTGCCTTTATGTTTGCCGCAGGCTACGACAAAACCCGCTTCGGCCGCCGTCTGGCGCTGATTCTGGTGAAGTATCTTGGCCGTCGCAGCCTGACGCTCGGTTACGCGATTACGTTTGCGGACCTGCTGCTGGCACCGTTCACTCCGTCCAATACCGCGCGCAGCGGTGGGACCATCTACCCGATCATCGCTAACCTGCCGCCGCTGTACGGTTCAAAACCCAACGACCCAAGCGCGCGTAAGATTGGTTCTTACCTGATGTGGGTGGCGATCACCGCGGCCTGTATCACCAGCTCAATGTTCCTCTCCGCCCTCGCGCCGAACCTGCTGGCCCTGGCGCTGGTGAAAAGTACGGTTGGGATCGACATCTCCTGGGGGACCTGGTTCCTCGCCTTCCTGCCGCTGGGCATCCTGCTGATCCTGACCATGCCGCTGCTGGCCTACTGGTTCTACCCGCCAGAAGTGAAGGTGAACAACGAAGTGCCGCTGTGGGCGACCCGTGAACTGGAAAAACTGGGCAAACTGTCGCGCAATGAGATCCTTCTGCTGGTGTTCGTATGCTGCGCGCTGCTGATGTGGATCTTCGCCGCCGCGTGGATTGAACCCGCGATGGCGGCCCTGCTTATCGTCGGCCTGATGCTGTGGACCGGCGTGCTGGAGTGGAACGACATCACCGGCAACAAAGCGGCGTGGAACACCTTCGTCTGGTTCGCCACCCTGGTGGCGCTGGCGGATGGCCTCTCCTCTACCGGCTTTATCAGCTGGTTAGGTAAAGAAGGCGGCCTGCTGATGAGCGGTATCTCTCCGGGCGTGGCGACCATCGTCCTGCTGCTGGCGTTCTACCTGCTGCACTACCTGTTTGCCAGCACCACCGCGCATACCACGGCGCTGCTGCCAGCGATGCTGACCATCGCCTCCACCATTCCGGGCATGAATATGGAAGTGTTCGTTCTGCTGATGGTGACCTCGCTGGGCGTGATGGGGATCATCACCCCGTACGGTACTGGCCCAAGCCCGATTTACTACGGTAGCGGCTACCTGCCAACCAAAGACTACTGGCGCCTCGGCACCATCTTTGGTGCCATCTTCCTGGCGGCCCTGCTGCTGATTGGCTACCCGTGGATGTCCATGATGTTCTGATTCCTGACCGCCGGACTTCTCCTCCGGCGGTTTTATTTTTGTGGAGCAATACTATGTCGAATAAACCGTTTTTTTATCAGAACCCCTTCCCTCTTTCGCATGACGACACCGAATACTACCTGCTGACCAACGAGCATGTCTCCATTGCCGAATTCGACGGCCAGGAAGTGCTGAAGGTGGAGCCCGAAGCCCTGACCCTGCTGGCGCAGCAGGCCTTCCACGACGCCGCATTTATGCTGCGTCCTTCCCACCAGAAGCAGGTTGCCGCCATTCTTAACGACCCGGAAGCCAGCGAGAACGATAAGTACGTGGCCCTGCAGTTCCTGCGCAACTCGGAAATTGCGGCGAAAGGCGTGCTGCCAACCTGCCAGGATACCGGCACGGCAATCATTATGGGTAAGAAAGGCCAGCGCGTCTGGACCGGCGGCGGTGACGAAGCGGCCCTGAGCCAGGGCGTGTATAACACCTATATTGAAGACAACCTGCGCTACTCGCAGAATGCGGCGCTGGATATGTATAAAGAGGTGAATACCGGCACCAACCTGCCCGCACAGATTGACCTCTACAGCGTTGACGGTGACGAGTATAAATTCCTGTGCATGGCGAAAGGCGGCGGCTCTGCCAACAAAACCTATCTCTACCAGGAAACCAAAGCGCTGATTACCCCGGCGAAGCTGAAAAACTACCTGGTTGAGAAGATGCGTACCCTGGGGACCGCAGCCTGCCCGCCGTACCATATCGCGTTTGTTATCGGCGGCACCTCAGCGGAAGCCACGCTGAAAACCGTGAAGCTCGCCTCCACCCGCTACTACGACGCGCTGCCAACCGAAGGCAACGAGCACGGCCAGGCGTTCCGCGACGTTCAGCTCGAACAGGAACTGCTCCAGGAAGCACAGAACCTCGGCCTCGGCGCGCAGTTCGGCGGGAAATACTTCGCCCACGATATCCGCGTGATCCGCCTGCCACGCCACGGTGCCTCCTGCCCAATCGGCATGGGGGTCTCCTGCTCCGCTGACCGCAACATCAAGGCGAAGATCAACCGCGACGGGATCTGGATTGAGAAGCTTGAGCACAACCCGGGTCAGTATATTCCTGAATCCCTGCGTCAGCAGGGCGAAGGCGATGTGGTGAGCATCAACCTGAACAAGCCGATGAACGAGATCCTGGCGCAGCTTTCCGCGCACCCGGTCTCTACCCGCCTGTCGCTGAACGGCACCATTATCGTGGCGCGCGACATTGCCCACGCGAAGCTTAAAGAGCTGCTGGATAACGGCGAAGCGCTGCCGCAGTACGTCAAAGATCATCCGATTTACTACGCGGGCCCGGCCAAAACGCCGGAAGGCTACGCGTCTGGCTCCCTCGGCCCAACCACCGCAGGGCGCATGGATTCGTATGTGGACTTACTGCAGTCCCACGGTGCGAGCATGATCATGCTGGCCAAAGGCAACCGCAGCCAGCAGGTGACGGACGCCTGCCATAAGCACGGCGGTTTCTACCTGGGCAGCATTGGCGGCCCGGCGGCGGTGCTGGCGCAAAACAGCATCAAGAGCCTGGAGTGTGTGGCCTATCCTGAGCTGGGTATGGAAGCGATCTGGAAAATTGAGGTGGAGAACTTCCCGGCGTTTATTCTGGTGGATGATAAAGGCAACGACTTCTTCCAGCAGATCCAGAACAAGCAGTGCAAAGGCTGTTCACAGCGCTGAGTGCTTCCATACGTCCGGCAGGAGCGACAGCGTTTCAGCGATCGTGCTGCGCTTGTCGCTCCCCGGCTTCCAGATGGTGACCATCGTCTGACCAATCCCCTGGCTGCCCACTTCGGTGTGCAGCCTTTTTACGTTTTGCCACTGACCGGCATGAAAATGCGTCGGTAAGAATCCCCAGCCGCAGCCGCGCTCCAGCAGACCGCGCAGCATCTCCGGTTCGTTGGTAAAGAGAGTATGCCCGGAGATCTGCAGGCGGCGCGCCACCGGCTCGTCCGAGGCGGGGTGCATGACGACCTGGGGCACCAGGGAGAGATCGAGCAGCGACAGTGGGGAAGCACTGTCCGCAAACAGCCCGCGGGCGGCATAAAAATCCATATCAATGGCGCCGAGGGCGCGCCACTCCATATCATTGCCCACGCTGCGGTTGCGCGCCTGGCAGATGGCCAGATCCCCGTCGTTGTTCGCCAGCAGCCGTTCCGATTCATCCCTAGAGGTGCAGATAAGGCTCAGCCGGATGTTTCGCGCGGCCATTTCAGCAATCACCCCGTGCAGAAAGGCTCTGGGCGTAAAAGGATCGTAGGCCAGCGTCAGGTCCTGCGTGGCACCGTGCGGCACCTCTCTGGCAAACGCCTCAAAGGCTTTTACCTGCCGCATCAGCAGGTGCGCCTGGCGCTGAAGCTGTTCCCCTTCGGGCGTGAGCCGCAGGGTGCGGCCGTCGCGAATAAACAGTGCGTAGCCCAAGCCATCCTCAAGAAAATCAACCAGATCGCGAAGCGTCGTGCGGTCCTTCTTCAGCGCCACCGCGGCTTTACTCAGGCCCCCGTTCTCGGCCACGGCGGTAAATGCCTCGAGCTGTGCAAAAGAGTAAATCAGTCCCGCCACGCTACGCTCTCTCTGTTTTATAGGGGGATTTTCCCCCACTACGCGTTTTTTATTATAGCCCCGGAGTTTTTAAACTGAAGCCGTTCTTAACCTGAAAGAGACGGATATGAAAAACAGAAAAGTAAACCATGCCCTGCTGGCGGGCCTTATCTTCAGCGCCCTGCTCTCCCCTGCGGCAGTGGCCGCCTGCAAAGGCACCGACCTTAGCGCCTGCCCTGCCCCCTTTGACGCCGCGCTGCCGGACACCCATAAGATGCTCACCTGGAGTCAGGCCGACCGCGTGGTGGGCTTTCGCAATGACTACCGCAACTACGCCGGGGATGTTTTCCGCCACGGTAGCGCCGTGGCGCTGGAAATGTCGGATAAGCCGCTCACTGACGCATGGTATCAGGTCAACGGCAGGCGCTACGGCCTTCAGGAGTACCTTAAACGCCAGAACGTAAGCGGCATGCTGGTGCTGAAGGACGGCAAAATCGCCTGGAAGTACCTTGGAGAGGGCAATACCGACTCCACGCTCTGGACCTCGCGCTCGGTTGGGAAATCGGTGGTATCGGCGCTGGTGGGCGTGGCCCTCAAAGAGGGAAAAATTCACTCGCTCGACGACCTGGTCACGCGGTATGAACCCGACCTGAAAGGCACCGCGTGGGACGGCGTGACGCTTAAGCAGCTTATCACCCATACCTCCGGCGTGGCGTGGAACGAGGATTACACCAACCCTAAATCCGACTTCGCGCAGCTCACCGAGTGCGAGGCGAAGCCGGGTACCTATGACTGCGTGCGCAAGCTGGTGAAGGGGTTACGCAGGGCGCACCCGGCCGGAGAGAGCTGGTCTTACTCTTCGGGCGGCGCCTGGCTGCTGGGTGACGTGCTGGAGCGGGCCACCGGCATGACGCTGGCGGCCTATCTGGAGAAAAGCATCTGGCAGCCTTACGGCATGGCGAGCGACGGCGTATGGCATGCGTACAGCAAAGGCCAGCACGATGTTGGCGCGCACGGCTTTAACGCCACGCTGGAGGACTGGGGACGCTTCGGGCAATTTATCCTGAACAACGGTACGCTGCCGAACGGTAAGACCATCCTGCCGGAAAACTGGATTCGGCAGTCGTCAGACTGGACGAAGGCCAAAGGCTCGGTCTCTGACGCCCATCCCGAAGGGCTTTACGGCTATCAGTGGTGGAACAACGAAGTGCCCGCCAACGCCACGGGCGTAGAGCCGACGGCCCAGGATTCGCTGAAAGGTTCACTCTGGGCGCTGGGCATTTTCGGGCAGATGATTATGGTGAACCCGAAGGAAAATCTGGTCATCGTCCAGTGGTCTACCTGGCCGCAGGCGGAACCGTCCTTCAGCGCCCAGCCGCTGGAAGCCTCTCTGATGTTTAGCGCGATTGCCAGGGCGCTGCGCTAAATGGCCTCCGCCGGGTAACGACGCGGTTACCCGGCTCATTCTAAAACGCGCCTCTGCGCTACATCACAAAATCGCAATATCAGAGACTTATAGAATGTTGGTGAATAAAAAGCCAATATTTTGTTAAGTTATTGTTGCCATTAATTGTATTTATTCGCCGGATTATATTCATGCAAGAAATGCATCAGTCGATGCGGCATTTGCGCTTATCTAATTCCTCATCCTGATCCAGTTTTCAGAAACAGACGCGTAAAACGTCAACAATAAACTGGAGATAACCATGTTTTCCTCAACCTCACCTGCAACCGTACGCTCTAAGGCGGGCGCGATACTTCGCGTGACGTCCGGCAACTTTCTTGAACAATTCGATTTCTTTCTTTTCGGCTTCTACGCCACCTACATCGCCCACACGTTCTTCCCGGCGAGCAGTGAATTTGCGTCGCTGATGATGACCTTTGCCGTCTTCGGCGCGGGCTTCTTGATGCGTCCAGTCGGGGCCATTGTGCTGGGGGCTTATATTGACAAGGTGGGTCGCCGCAAAGGACTGATCGTGACGCTTTCCATCATGGCGGCAGGCACCTTCCTGATCGTGCTGATCCCGTCCTATCAAAGCATCGGGCTTTGGGCACCGTTGCTGGTACTGACGGGCCGTCTGCTGCAGGGCTTTTCCGCCGGTGCGGAGCTTGGAGGCGTCTCGGTCTATCTCGCTGAAATCGCCACGCCGGGCCGCAAAGGGTTCTATACCAGCTGGCAGTCCGGCAGTCAGCAGGTTGCCATTATGGTCGCCGCGGCGATGGGTTTTGCCCTGAACGCGCTGATGGAAGAGAGCGCCATTCGTGAATGGGGCTGGCGCATCCCGTTCCTGTTCGGCTGTTTAATCGTGCCGTTTATCTTTTTCCTGCGCCGCAAGCTGGAGGAGACGGAAGAGTTCAGCGCGCGCCGCCATCATCTGGAGATGCGTCAGGTCTTTAAAACGCTGCTTGGCAACTGGCAGGTGGTGGTCGCGGGCATGCTGATGGTGGCGATGACCACCACCGCGTTCTACCTGATCACCGTCTACGCGCCAACCTTCGGCAAAAAAGTGCTGATGCTGAGCGCCTCGGACAGCCTGCTGGTCACGCTGCTGGTGGCGATCTCTAACTTCATCTGGCTGCCGGTGGGCGGCGCGCTGTCGGACCGCTTCGGGCGTAAACCGGTGCTGATTGCCATGACCCTGCTGGCGCTGGCCAGCAGCTATCCGGCCCTGACGCTGCTGGCTGATGCGCCAAGCTTCTCCATGATGCTGAGCGTCCTGCTGTGGCTCTCCTTCCTGTACGGGCTGTATAACGGGGCGATGATCCCGGCGCTGACGGAAATTATGCCCGCTGAAGTCCGCGTGGCAGGGTTCTCTCTGGCTTACAGCCTCGCAACGGCGATCTTCGGCGGCTTTACCCCGGTGATGTCCACCGCGCTGATTGAATACACTGGTGACAAAGCCTCGCCGGGCTACTGGATGAGCTTCGCCGCGGTGTGTGCCCTGCTGGCAACCCTCTACCTCTACCGTCGTCGCGCGGTTTCGGTGCAAAACACCGTTAAGTCGCAGGGGGCCGCATGACTCGCACTTCTCGTTATGCCGCCACCGCGCTGATGCTGACGTTCCTGAGCGCCAATGCCTGCGCTCAGGAGGTGAAAGTGATGATTTCAGGCGGTTTCAAAGCCGCCCTTGAAAAGCTGGCACCGGAATATGAACGCCAGACTGGCGATACCATCGTGATTATTCCCGGTCCGTCAATGGGCGCTACGCCGCAGGCGATCCCAAACCGGCTCGCGCGCGGCGAGAAAGCCGACGTGGTGATTATGGTGGGCGATGCGCTGGCGAAGCTCGAAAAAACCAGCCAGACCCAGCCGGGTTCGCGAACCGAACTTGCGGACTCCCCCGTCGGAATGGTGGTGAAAAAAGGGGCGGATGTCCCTGATATCAGCAGCGAGGCGACGCTACGTAACGCGCTGCTTCAGGCCAGCTCCATCGCCTACTCAGATAGCGCCAGCGGCAGGTATGTCAGCCAGACGTTGTTCAAAAAGCTGGGGATTGAAAAGGAGGCGGCGGCTAAAGCAACGATGGTCGAACGCATTCCGGTTGCTTCGGAAGTGGCAAAAGGGAAATACGCCGTGGGCTTCCAGCAGGTGAGCGAGCTGCTGCCGGTTCAGGGCGTCACCTTTATCGGTAAAATCCCGGATAATCTGCAGTACATCACGCGCTTCGCAGGCGCGGTCACCCGTCACGCTGAACATCCTGACGAGGGGAAAGCGCTGCTGACCTATCTCGCCTCACCGCCCTCACGCGCCGTCATCGAGAAGACGGGGATGATCCCCGTTACGTCCGGCGATACCGCTCGGTGATCTCTTTTTCCAGTTCAGCCGCGATATAAGACTGGATGCGCCCCCGGCGCCGGATAAGCCCAACGGTGCGTTTAACTTCCGGCGCCACCAGCGGCAGATGCGTCAGCGGCGTGTACTCTGACGTCGGCATCGACATGGCGGGAACGGCGGCAATGCCGATCCCCGCCTCTACCATACCAAGCATCGTGGTGACGTGGCGCGTTTCGCAGACGCTGGGGCGCTCGGGAATGATATCCCCCAGCATCCGATCCAGCAGGTTGCGGTTCCCCGACGTTTTATCAAGGGAGATATAGTCCTGCTGGTAAAACGCCTGCCAGGTCAGGTGGCTCTTCTGCGCCAGCGGGTGGTCCTTTCTGCACGCCACAACGTAGACATCCTCTACCAGCGGGAAAAATTCAATTTCAGACGGCAAGTTTCCCGCAAAGCAGATGCCAAAATCCGCCTGGCTTCGGGCCACGGCGTCAATCACATTCCCCGCGCTGCTGTCGATGAGCTTAATGCGAACGCGCGGAAAGCGGGACTGAAAGCGACGGATCACATCAGGCATAAAATAACAGGCGGCGGAAGGTACCGCGGCGACCGTAATCAGCCCCGTCCGCTCTTCACTGGCCTTATCGACATCCGCCAGCATTGATTCTACGTTGTCGAGCAGCTGTGCTGAGCGTTCAGCAAAGTTTTGCCCGTATAACGTCAGGGCGACGCGGCGGGTGGTTCGGTCAAACAGCCTGGTTCCCAGCGCGGCTTCCAGCTTTTCGATCCTGCGGCTCAGCGCCGACTGGGATATGCAGATTGATTCAGCGGCGACACGGAAGTTACCGTATTCCACTAACGCCCTGAAGGCATAGAGATCGTTAAGGTCGAAATTCACGGGCATAGCGTCTGGATGTCCTGTCAGGGAAAGCAACAAAGTCAAAAATAATAGCGTCTTATTGACCTTCCGCAACCGGCGCGGTGTTGAAATAGGTCAGAGGTCGTTGAGATTGAGGCGAATGCGCCCGGCCTGGTCAGCAATCGCCTGCCGTTCCTCTTCCTTCATATTCGCAAGCTGTTTATAGACAATGCCCAGGCGGGGATTGTTACCGAGGCGCGCCCGGTTGCGCGCAAAGAAATCCCAGTAGAGGGCATTGAACGGGCACGCCAGCTCTCCGGTGCGCTGGTTGTGCTGATACCGACACCCCTGACAGTAATTACTCATCTTATGAATGTAGGATGCGCTTGAGACATAGGGCTTACTGGCCAGTAACCCGCCATCGCCAAACTGGCTCATGCCGAGAGTATTGGGCAGCTCCACCCATTCAAACGCATCAATATAGACCCCCAGATACCACTCATGGACCGCCTGCGGCGACAGGCCGCTGAGCAGACTAAAGTTCCCGATCACCATCAGGCGCTGGATATGGTGGGCGTAAGCCTCGGTGAGCGACTGCCCAACGGCATGCGCCAGGCAGCGCATCTGCGTTTTGCCCGTCCAGAACCAGTCCGGCAGCGGGGCGTGCTGCTCCAGGGCATTCAGCTCGCGATAGCCCGGCATTTGCGACCAGTAGATCCCGCGCACGTACTCCCGCCAGCCGAGAATTTGTCGGATAAACCCTTCAACGGCAGGCAGCGGCGCGTGGCCAGAACGCCATGCCTGCTGGGCGGCGGCCACCACTTCCCGGGGATTAAGCATTTTGGTATTCAGCGCAAAAGAAATTAACGAATGAAAAAGAAAAGGTTCTTCCGCGTGCATCGCATCCTGCCAGTTTCCAAACTGCGGGAGCACGTGAGAAATAAACGCATCCAGACTGGCTTTGGCTTCCGAACGGTTGAGCGGCCAGCGAAAATTGTCGGCCTGCGGTTCGCCGAAGGTCTTTACGCCGCAGCGTTGGATCTCTGCCCACAAGGCTGAACGATCGTGGCGGGGGCGCGCGTCACCCGGTGCGGGCGGCTCGCCCGACCAGCGCCTGCGGTTTTCAGCATCATAATTCCATTTCCCCCCTTCCGGCTCGCCTTCAGAGGTCAAGAGAATCCCGTGCCGACGGCGCATTTCCCGGTAAAAGTATTCCATTCGCCAGCTTTTACGCGACGCAAAAAACGCGCTTACCGCGTCCCGGGGGGTGAAAAAATGCTCGCTGCTGACGCAGGCTGTTTCGACGGACGCTGTTTTCGCCCACGCCTGCAGCTGCTTATCAAGACGCCATTCGTCGGGCTCCTGCCACAATACCCTGTCGGCGCTGTAATGCGTAACAAGCGCGTTGAGATTGTCTTCCAGCGCGCCGCGGTTTGAACCGTCAGAGAGCCGGACATACCTTACCCGATGCCCCTTCTCTTTCAACGCTGAGGCAAACGCCCGCATGGCGGCGAAGATAGCGATAACTTTCTGGGCATGATGCAGCACGTATGCGGTTTCCGCCCGCAGCTCCAGCATCACGTAAATGACGTTCGGACTGCAGGTATCAAACCAGCTGTGATGCGGATTAAGCTGATCGCCCAGGATCAGGCGCAGCTCGGTCAACGGTGGCTCCTGCGGCAACGCTCGGAACAGTATTTGACCTCATCCCAGCATTTCGCCCATTTTTTGCGCCACGTCATGGGCCGCTGGCAGTGCACACACAGCCGACTGGGCAGGTCCTGCTTGTTGCCTTTGAAATCGCTCATCTTTTCAATACCGTACTGATTTATTCACCCCACCTGCGGATAAAGGCTACGACAGACGTCACAAAATGAAGGTGATGCCTGCAAAGCGCTACCCACCGCTACGTACGAAATGATAGTTTATTCGGGCTGTAAGTGTTGCAATGATAACGTTCCCCTTTGTGTTCAAGTGACGAGTTTGCGAGCAAAGCGATGATTAAGTGGCCCTGGAAAACGAATGAGGCTGGCCGGGATATGGCGCTGCCGTGGGATGACGCGCTGGCGATCCCTGTTCTGGCGAATCTTAAGCCGGATGAACAATCGAAGCTGGTTCAGATGGCGGATCGTTTTTTGCAGCAAAAACGTCTGGTGCCGCTGCAGGGGTTCGAGCTTGATCCGCTGAAAAACGCCCGCATCGCCCTGCTTTTCTGCCTGCCGGTGCTGGAGCTCGGCATTGAGTGGCTGGACGGTTTTCATGAAGTGCTGATTTATCCTGCACCGTTCGTCGTCGATGACGAGTGGGAGGATGATATCGGGCTGGTACACAACCAGCGGGTGGTGCAGTCCGGACAAAGCTGGCAGCAGGGGCCAATTATCCTCAACTGGCTCGACATTCAGGACTCGTTCGACGCCTCAGGCTTTAATCTGATTATTCACGAGGTGGCGCATAAGCTTGATACCCGCAACGGGGATCGCGCCAGCGGCGTGCCTTTTATTCCGCTACGTGAAGTCGCAGGATGGGAGCACGACCTGCATGCGGCAATGGATAACATCCAGGATGAGATCGATCTGGTGGGCGAAAGCGCGGCCAGCATTGATGCCTATGCGGCAACTGACCCCGCCGAGTGCTTTGCGGTGCTCTCGGAGTACTTCTTCAGCGCCCCCGAACTCTTCGCGCCCCGTTTCCCGGCGCTGTGGCAGCGTTTCAGCCAGTTTTATCAGCAGGATCCGCTCCAGCGCCTGCGGCAAAATGAGGGCGCTGGCGGCCCTTCATCCCACCACGTCCATTAATTTTTTTCGACAGGGGTACGCTCGGTTAACCGTACCCCGATGCTCAGCGCTAAAAACAGCGCCGCTACGCCAAAGGCCGCCGTCGTTAAATAGTGTTCGCCGAAAAAGCGCGTCACAACGGGCACCAGCAGCGCGCTGACGCCATAGCCCAGCGTGTGGCTGGTCGCAATAGCGCCCGCCCCCTTCCCCGTGGTCAGGCGATCGTTCAGCAGCAGCTGATAGCCCGGTGTTGCCATTGCCGCGCCGAGCGAAGTGATAGCAATCCCCACATAGAACAGCGCCAGTTCGGCGATACACATTAGCGCCAGCCCAGCCACCATCAGCACCGCCGCCATGCAAAGCAGGGTCAGCGGGCTGAAATGCTGCGGACGAACCACCAGGAACTGCGCCGCGAGCGTAGCCAGCGCGGCCAGGCTCAGCAGGAGCGCAACATGATGGCTGATATCCCGGGCGTTGCCGTCCAGCAAGGGGCTGAGGTGCGGTGACAGGCCGAGCTGCATCAGGCTCACCAGCGCCGCCAGCAGCATCGCCAGCAGCAGGAACGGCAGCATGGACATCTGCAGACGGGTCGCCTGGTGTGCCACCGGCGGCAGCGGCGGATCCGCCACCTCCCGCAGCACCAGCAGCAGAGCGATTAACGGCGCGATCGCCATCAGCCAGAGCGGCGCGACCGGGTTAACGCTGAGCATCAGCGCCGCCAGCGGAGGCCCCAGCAGGCGGCCGCAGCTGAGGCCGGAACTGATGGTTGCCAGCGCCGCCATGCGTTTATCCAGGCCCGCACGCTGAATGGCCCACGTCTGCGCGGCAGGCACCATGCCCGACACCGTCAGGCCATACAGCAGACGCGAGAGGATCAGCCCCGCCAGCCCCCAGGTGCTTTCCAGCCTCCCTGCCGCCATAGCCCAGACCACCAGCGCCATGACGCCAAAGCTGGCGAGATAGCCGCTGAGGGAGGCCACCATAACGACCTTACAGCCGCGGCGCTCGCTCTGGCGTCCCCACCAGGGGGACGCGGGTAAAAAAAGCATGGAGCCGAACATCAGCAGCCCGGCCCAGACCGAGAGTGAAAGTCCGGTCAGGGTCACCAGCTGCGGAAGCATGACCAGCAAACCGTTTTGCCCGATGCCCAGCAGGCCCGCGCAGAGCGCCAGGGGCCAGTTGGCTTTGGAGGTGATATTTTCGGTCAACGTTTCAGAATCAGCGCGCATGAAAATGTGAACATAGTGTCAATAAATGTGTGGAAATTATGAAGTTAATGAAAACAAATATTGCAAAAATAGTTGCCACTGTAAACAGAATGAATATCATAACGAGAATTATTATCAGTCATGGAATGAGGTACATCTATGCGTGCTCTGCCCCGCTCTGCCGGTACAGACGTTGCAGCCCAGTGTTTTTTAAACGCCCTGTTACGCGAAACGAAGGACTGGCGCTATCTCCCTGCAGCCGCAGCGGATGAGTTAGCGCACATTCATATTCCACTCTCTTCCTCCCAGGCCCTTCGGGTTCCGGTACGCTATTTCTCCCCCACCCAGCATCATCAGTACCGTTTCCCGGCAACGCTTATTCAGAGCGATAGCGACAGAGGTGACGCCGTCACTTTCACTCAACTGATTGATTTAATTCTTGAAAAACCCTCAGTTAAAGGCTCACTGGATGCCGATACGCTGACGCGTTTTAAACAGCGCGCGCTGGAAAGCCATACCCATACCTGGCAGGCGATTGATTTGCGCCACGGCTGGGCAACGCTGCGCGACAAGCCGCTGACGTTTGCCGAAGCGGAACAGGCGCTGCTGGTGGGCCACGCGTTTCACCCTGCGCCAAAATCCCACGAGCCGTTCAACGAAACCGAGGCGCGCCGGTATCTGCCGGATTTCGGCTCCCGCTTCCCGCTGCGCTGGTTTGCCGTTGAGAGCACGCTCGTTGCCGGCGACAGCCTGAACGTCTCCCTGCGCGAGCGTCTGCTGCGCTTCGCCGCCCAGAGCGCGCCCGATCTGCTCGGCCACTTCACCGACACCCGCTGGCTGCTGCCGATGCATCCGTGGCAGGCCGACTATCTGCTGGAGCAGGACTGGTGTCAGCGTCTGGCGGCAAACGGTTCATTACAGGATCTGGGTGAAGCGGGCGCACAGTGGCTGCCCACCAGCTCCTCACGCTCGTTGTACAGCGAAACCAACAGCGACATGATTAAATTCTCCCTCAGCGTGCGCCTGACCAACTCCGTGCGCACGCTGTCGGTCAAAGAGGTTAAGCGCGGTATGCGCCTGGCGCGGCTGGCGAAAACAGAACGCTGGCAAGATTTACAGGCCCGCTACCCGACCATGCGCGTGATGCAGGAAGACGGCTGGGCAGGACTGCGTGATGAAAGCGGCGTCGTTCAGGAAGAGAGCCTGATGGCCCTGCGCGTTAACCTGCTGTTCGATACGCCAGACACCCAGACCAACGTGCTGGTCAGCCTGACGCAGGCCGCGCCTGACGGCGGCGACAGCCTGCTGGCCGCAGCGGTACGCCGTCTAAGCCAGCGTCTGGATTTACCGCTCGCCCAGGCCGCCCGCTGCTGGCTGGACGCCTACTGCGACCGCGTGTTGCTTCCGCTGTTCAGCGCCGAGGCGGACTACGGTCTGGTGCTGCTGGCGCACCAGCAAAATATCCTCGTTGAGATGCAGCAGGATTTCCCCGTAGGGCTGATCTACCGCGACTGCCAGGGCAGCGCCTGGACCGAAGGGGCCGACGCGTGGCTTAAAGAGGCGGGCGAAACCGACGTAGAAAACCGCTTCGGTGAAAGCCAGCTGCTGCGCTACTTCCCTTATTACCTGCTGCTGAACTCCACCCTTGCGGTCACCGCCGCTCTCGCCGCCGTCGGTTTCGACAGCGAAGAGCACCTGATGTCCCGCGTGCGTGACGCGCTGGCCGGGCTGCGCACGACGGCGAAGCAGACCCGCTGCCTCGACTACGTGCTCGACAGCCCGACCTGGAACTGCAAAGGCAACTTCTTCTGCTACCTGCACGATCGCAATGAGAACACCATCGTCGATCCGGCGGTGATCTATTTCGACTTTAGCAACCCGTTTTACAAGGAGAAGGCGTGATGGCCATCGCGAATATCGTCCATTCCGGCTACGGCTTTCGCTGCACCGCAACGGAACAAAACCTGCCGCTGACGCTGGGTCTTGACGGCAGCGCGGTGCTGGAGCGTCTGACCGGGATCCCGGCCGGCTGGCTGGTGGAAGCCCTCGATCAGCTGTTTGTGGCCGCGCCCGCCCTGACCGGCATTACCCTGCCGTGGGCGGACTGGCAGGATGAGCCCCAGGCGCAGGCGCTGTTTAGCCAGGCCCACGGGGATTATCTGGCGCGAGAAACCTTCTGGCAGCTGCCGCTGTGGCTGCAAGGCGAACGTCCGCAGGCAAGCGGCGGGATGCAGTTTGATGAGAGCCGTCAGCTGTACTTCCCGCTGCGTCCTCGTCGCCCGCAGGGCGAGGTATATCGCCGTTACGATCCGCAAATCAAGCGCACTTTGAGCTTCCGCGTGGCGGACGTGGCGCTGGACGGCGAGCGTTTCACTCAATGGATGAATAACCCGCGCGTGAACGCCTTCTGGGAGATGGCGGGCCCGCAGGCCGAGCAGGAAAACTACCTGCGCCGCCAGCTTGACTCGACCTACTGCTACCCGGTTATCGGCTGCTTCGACGACCAGCCGTTTGGCTATTTTGAACTCTACTGGGCGGCAGAAGACCGCATTGGCCGCCACTACCGCTGGCAGCCGTTTGACCGCGGGCTGCACATGCTGGTGGGCGAAGAAAACTGGCGCGGCGCGCAGTATATCCGCAGCTGGCTGCGCGGCCTGAGCCACTATCTGTATCTCGATGAACCGCGCACCGCGCGCATCGTGGCCGAGCCGCGCTTCGACAACCAGCGCCTGTTCCGCCATCTGGCCTCCGCCGGATTCGACACGGTGAAAGAGTTCGACTTCCCGCACAAGCGCTCGCGCCTCATCATGAGCCAGCGTCACCGCTTCTTCAGCGAGGTGGGCCTGTGAACGCGCTCTGGCAGAAAGTGAACCGCGAGATGGTGGCGAAGATCCTCGCGGAGCTGGAATACGAACGCACCCTGCGCGCTGAGCCCGTTTCATCGGACGGCTGGCGCATCGCCATGGGCAACGAGTGCTGGCAGTTTCGCGCCGCGCGCGGGATCTGGGGCTGGCTGCATATCGACCCGGACAGCCTGACCACCGCCAGCGGCGCCGCCGTGGAAGCGGAGAGCGCGCTGCTGCAACTGGCGACGGTGCTGGAGATGAGCGACGCGCAAACGGCGGAGCACATGGAAGATCTCTACGCCACGCTGCGCGGCGACATGCAGCTGCTGCAGGCGCGTGAAGCACTGGACGCGGACGCGCTGATCCACCTCGACCCGGACGAATTACAGTGTCTGATGAGCGGCCACCCGAAGTTTATTTTCAACAAAGGCCGCCGCGGCTGGGGTCTGGACGCGCTGCGCCAGTACGCGCCGGAATACCGCGGGCGCTTCCGCCTGCACTGGGTCGCCGTCCAGCGTGAACATCTGGTCTGGAGCAGCGACGCCGATTGCGACATTCACGCTCTGCTGGCCAGCACCATGGACGATGCCGAGCGCGCCCGGTTTGACGCTCGCTGGCAGGCGCTGGGTCTCGACGACGGCTGGCTGCCCGTGCCGCTGCACCCGTGGCAGTGGCAGCAAAAAATTGCCATTCATTTTCTTGCGCAGCTGGCGCGCGGAGAAATGGTTGAGCTGGGCGAGTTTGGCGATGAGTATCTTGCCCAGCAGTCCCTGCGCACGCTCACCAACGCCAGCCGCCGCGCGCCGTATGACATCAAGCTGCCGCTGACCATCTACAACACCTCCTGCTATCGCGGCATTCCGGGCAAGTATATTGCCGCCGGGCCTCTGGCTTCGCGCTGGCTGCAGCAACAGTTCGCCGCTGACGCCACGCTGATCCGCTCCGGCGCGCAGGTGCTGGGCGAACCCGCCGCCGGGTATCTGTCGCATCCGGGCTACGCGGCGCTGCCGAAAGCGCCCTACCGCTACCAGGAGATGCTGGGCGTGATCTGGCGCGAGAACCCATCCTGCTATTTACAGGACGGCGAACAGGCGGTGCTGATGGCGGCGCTAATGGAAACCGACAACACCGGGCACCCGCTGATCGACGCGTGGATTAAACGCTCGGGGTTAAGCGCCGACGCGTGGCTGGAAAAGCTGTTCGAGGCAACGGTGATCCCGTTCTACCACCTGCTCTGCCGCTACGGCGTGGCGCTGATTGCCCACGGCCAGAACGTGACGCTGGTGATGAAGGACTACGTCCCGCAGCGGATCCTGCTGAAGGATTTCCAGGGCGATATGCGCCTGGTGGACGAGGATTTCCCGCAGGCGCAGAGCCTGCCGGAGCAGGTAAAAGCGGTGACAGCGCGCCTGAGCGTGGATTACATCATCCACGACCTGCAAACCGGCAACTTTGTGACGGTGCTGCGCTTTATTTCACGCCTCACGCTGCAAAGCGGCGTCAGCGAAACGCGTTTCTATCAGATCCTCGCCGGGGTGCTGCACCGCTATATGGCCGCGCATCCGGAGCTTGCGGAGCGCTTTGCGAAATTCGATCTGTTTAAGCCGCAGATTATTCGCGTGATCCTCAACCCGGTCAAACTGACCTTCTCCGAACACGACGGCGGCAGCCGCATGCTGCCGAACTACGTTACCGATCTTGATAACCCTCTTTTTCTGGCCTCCCGGGAGTCCGCGCAATGAAAACCTATGATTTCATCGGCATTGGTATTGGCCCGTTTAACCTCAGCGTCGCCGCCCTCGCAGAAGGTCTGGACGGCTTTAGCTCGCTGTTCCTTGAGCGTAAACCGCACTTCTCGTGGCACCCGGGCATGATGGTGCCGGACTGCCACATGCAGACCAGCTTCCTGAAGGATCTGGTCAGCGCCGTGGAGCCGACCAACCGCCACAGCTTTCTGAACTACCTGGTGCAGCGCAAAAAGTTCTACCGCTTCCTGACCACCGAGCAGCGCACGGTTTCCCGCGAAGAGTTTGCCGACTACCTGTGCTGGGCGGCAGACAACCTCACCAACCTCGCCTTCAGCCAGCAGGTGCAGCAGGTGAGCTTTGATGAGAAAAACGGCCTGTTTGAGGTGGTGACCCAGCGCGACCGCTTCCTGGCGCGCCACGTCTGCGTGGGGATTGGCAAACAGATCAACCTGCCTGACTGCGTCACGGCGCAGGACGATACCTGCTTCCACGCCAGCGAGATGATGCTGCGCACGCCGGATCTCGCCGGCAAGCGCGTCACCGTTGTCGGCGGCGGCCAGAGCGGCGCCGACCTGTTCCTGAATATTTTCCGTGGCGAATGGGGCCAGCCGCTGAGCCTGAATTGGGTCTCGCGCCGCAATAACTACAACGCGCTGGATGAAGCCGCCTTTGCTAACGAGTATTTCACGCCGGAGTACGTGGACAGCTTCTCCACGCTCGGTGAAGAGGCGCGTCGTCAGATGCTGCACGAGCAGAAGATGACCTCCGACGGCATCACCACCGAGTCCCTGCTGGCGATTTACCGCGCCATGTACCACCGCTTCGAAGTGCTGCGTGAAAAACCCTGGGCGCACCTGATGCCGTCCCGCTCGGTGACGGCCCTGACGCGTCAGGAAACCGGACATCGCCTGAGCATTCAGCATCACCTCGACGGCGGCCACGAGCAGCTGGAGAGCGACGTGGTGATTTTTGCCACCGGCTACCGCACCGTGCAGCCCGCGTTCCTCGCGCCGCTGTCTCACCGCCTGCATCTGGATGCGGACGAAGCGTTCTGCATTAACAACGATTTCACCCTCGAATGGGACGGTCCGCAGAGCAACCGCCTGTTCGCCGTGAACGCCGGGATGCACCGTCTCGGCATTGCCGAACCCCAGCTCAGCCTGATGGCCTGGCGCGCGGCGCGAATTCTGAATCGCGCACATGCCGACGAGCCGTTTGAACTGGCCACCACCCCTGGCGTTATCCACTGGCGGAGCACCACCAGCCCGGAGAGCAGCCAGGTTTTTAAATCGTTAGCAAAAACCACTGAGTACTGACACACACAATCAGGATCAACATAACAATGAAACGTTCTCATCTTTGGGTTTTAAATCCTTGCTTGCTTGCAATGCTTTCTACCTCTGCGTGGGCGGAAGAACAAAAGGAAGAAAATATCGTGGTCTCTGCCAGCCGCGCGCACCGCAGCGTGGCCGAGATGGCGCAGACCACCTGGGTCATTGAACGCTCTGAGATCGAGCAACAGGTTCAGGGCGGGAAAGAGATTAAAGAGGTGCTGGCGCAGCTGATCCCGGGCATGGATGTTAGCAGCCAGGGGCGTACCAACTACGGCATGAACCTGCGCGGCCGCTCCATGATGGTGATGGTGGACGGCGTGCGCCTGAACTCGTCCCGCAGCGACAGCCGCCAGCTCGACTCCATCGACCCGTTCAACATTGACCGCATCGAAGTCATCTCCGGCGCCACGTCACTGTACGGCGGCGGCAGCACCGGCGGCCTGGTGAACATCGTCACCAAAAAGGGCCAGCCGGAGACCGAAGTTGAGTTCCAGACCGGAGCAAAAAGCGGGTTTAACAGCCACAATGACCACGATGAGAACGTGTCGGCTGCGGTCAGCGGCGGCAACGACAACGCCTCCGGTCGTCTGTCGGTGTCGTATCAGCGCTACGGCGGCTGGTATGACGGCAACGGCGACGAGGTGATCATCGACAACACCCAGACCGGCCTCCAGTATTCCGACCGTATTGATGTGATGGGAACAGGCACCCTCAACATCGACGATCACCAGCAGTTGCAGCTCACTACCCAGTACTACAAGAGCGAATCCGACGGCAAGCATGGGCTGTATCTCGGGAAGAACTTCTCGGCGGTAACGGGCGATGCCACCGCGTACAACAAGGATAATCTCGACTCTGACCGCGTGCCGGGCACCGAGCGCCATCTGATTAACCTGCAGTACTCCAATACTGATTTCTGGGGCCAGGATCTGGTCGCGCAGATTTACTACCGTGACGAGAGCCTGACCTACTACCCGTTCCCGACCCTGACCAAAGGCGTGGTGAGCAGCATCGGCGCGTCGCAGCAGAAAACCGATTTTTACGGCGGCAAGCTGACGCTGAACAGCAAGCCGGTGGACGATTTGACGCTGACCTGGGGTGTTGATGCCGACCACGAAACGTTCGATGCCAACCAGCAGTTCTTTGACCTGAGCAAAGCGGCGGCGAGCGGCGGCATGGAGCTGGACAACGCCTACAACGTGGGCCGTTATCCTGGCTACAGCATCACCAATCTCGCTCCGTTCCTGCAGGCGAGCTATGACATTGACGCCATCACCCTGAGCGGCGGCGTGCGCTACCAGTACACCGAAAACAAGGTGGATGATTTTGTTGGCTACGCCCAGCAGCAGGCCATCGCCACCGGGAAAGCCACCTCCGCCGACGCGGTGCCGGGCGGGAAAACCGATTACAGCAACTTCCTGTTTAACGCCGGGATCCTCGGTCGTCTGACCGAACAGCAGCAGCTGTGGTTTAACTTCTCCCAGGGCTTTGAAATTCCTGACCTGGCGAAGTACTACGGCTCCGGCACCTACCAACTCAGCAACGGCCACTATCGCCTGCTGAACAGCGTGAACGTCAACGACTCAACGCTGGACGGCATCAAGGTCAACGCCTACGAGCTGGGCTGGCGCTTCACCGGTGACAACCTGCGCACGCAGGTCGCGGCGTATTACTCGCTCTCGGATAAAACCATCACCATCAACAAGACGGATATGACCATCAACCTGGAAGACGACAAGCGTCGTATCTACGGGATTGAAGGCCAGGTGGACTATTTCTTCACCGACAGCGACTGGAGCACCGGCGCGAACTTTAACGCCATCAAGTCTGAAACCCGTGAAAACGGGAAGTGGGAGAAGCTGACGGTCGACAGCGCCAGCCCGTCGAAAGCCAGCGCATGGGTCAACTGGGCGCCGGGCGACTGGACCCTGCGCGTGCAGAGCACGCAGACCTTTGACGTGTCTGATGCTGACGGCAAGAAGATCGATGGCTATAACACGGTCGATTTCCTGGGCAGCTACGCCCTGCCGGTGGGGAAAGTCAGCTTCAGCGTGGAAAACCTGCTGGACAAAGACTACACCACCGCCTGGGGCCAGCGCGCGCCGGGGCTGTATAGCCCAACCTACGGTGCACCGGGCCTGTACACCTATAAAGGCCGCGGACGTACGTTTGGTCTGAACTACTCCGTGCTGTTCTGATCCTTCGCGCCGCCTGCGGGCGGCGCATGTCGTTGTGTAATTTCAACGCGAATTTGCTATAAAATCAGCGATTTGCTGAAATAGTCGGCAAACGAACAAAAAGCGCGTTTTCACCCTTTGACAAGGCGTACCGAGGTCGATAATATGCGCCTCGTTCACACGATTCCTCTGTAGTTCAGTCGGTAGAACGGCGGACTGTTAATCCGTATGTCACTGGTTCGAGTCCAGTCAGAGGAGCCAAATTTGAAAAGCCTGCTTTTGAAGCAGGCTTTTTGCTTTTCTGCGTCTCTGATGCTAACTCAGAATTGCATCCAGCCTGGCAAGCACTTCATTTATAACAGCATCAGGTATGCGTTCCAGCCGCATGCCGTTTCGGGCAGCCATATCAATAGTTCTGGGCTGGTCGCAGCGAATAACGCCCATCGTTTTTGTCCCCGCCCCTTCCAGTGAAACGGTGAAACCTGCCGTGCGAGCAAAGTTACCGCCGCTGGTGACGGGAACCACTACCGGTAGCCGGGTCAGCTTGTTAAACGATGCCTTTGACACGATGAGAACCGGACGTTTTCCGCTTTGCTCATGGCCAGCAATCGGATCCAGTGAAACAAGCCAGATTTCCCCTCTGTCCATTTACAGAATCTCCTTTCCTACCGCAGTCGCATCAATCCATTCCCGATCCTCTTCACTCATTTCAGCGTGCGGATCGCACTGCGCCAGCAGCTCCTCAAGCGAATAATGAGGCCGTTTTTGGGGTTCAATGATCAGGCAGCCATTGTTAATGGTCATGCCGACTTCGCTGTCCGTCGACAGCTCCAGCGTTTTCAACACGGCGGGAGGAACCGCCAACATGATGGATCCGCCGACCTTTTTCAGGCGAGTTTTATACATAGCGCACCTCCTAATATTATATTTTAATATAACATTTATGCCAGGAGATGCGCAGTTATTCATCAGATTCATGGTGATTTCCTTTTCGTAATTAAGTGGGCAGAGAGGCGTTATCCATCGAAGGGCAGCGCTGGTGGGAACGAATTGCGTCACTAAGAAGGCTGATAATAAAAAACTGTTTTTACGGTTAAAAGAATTATGGCGGATCGGATAAACGAAATGCGAGGCGGCTTCCGCATCGGGAGCATTGTGGGGGCCAGGCTAAGGTCAACCCCCTCATGGCTTCATAACGATGCGGCCAAGCGGTTTCGCTGTCTCGGCGTATTCATGGGCAGCGGCGGCGTTAGCCAGGGGGAAGATGCGGTCAATGACAACCCTGATGCGCCCTGCCGCTACAGCCTGCAGCATCTCGTCCACGCTTGCCCGAATCTCAGGCCTTTCAAAAAGGGGGCCCATAAATATCCCCATGAGCGTCTGGTTAGACTGCATTGCCGGCCATAAATCGGCTGTCAGGCTGCCACCGCCCGCATTACCGACGAAAACGAGACGCCCTTCCGGCGCGAGTGCAGAAAGCGACGCGGGCAACGTCGTCCCTACCGGATCGATGACGAGGTTAACACCGGTGCCACGAGTGACCTGTCGGACACTCTCCACGACGTTATTCTCTACACGATCCACAACATGATCGGCCCCCAGTTCCAGCAACCGGTTTTTTCGCTGCGTTCCGCTTGCCACGGCGATGACCGTCGCGCCAGCTTGTGAGGCAAGCTGAACGGCCGCGAGCCCCACGCCACCCGCTGCAGCCTGAATCAGAACGGTTTCTCCGTACCGGAGCATGCCTCGTGTGAAGAGGCAGTGATATGCGGTTCCAAAGGAGATAGGTACCACCGCCGCTTCTGCTGCATCCACTCCGTCTGGTATAAGCCAGGTTCGTTCCGCAGGCACAGCCCAACGTTCCGCATGCGATCCCTGCATGCTAAAAGCAGTCACTCTGTCTCCAACCTTGCGGCTACGAACTTTCGACCCGACGGCAACCACCGTCCCCGCGGCCGCGTAGCCAACAATCCATGAAGGAAAAGGCGGCGGTGTTGAACGCCGGTTGATCAGATCTCCCCCTTCAATCGAGATAGCCTCGACAGAAATCAGGACATCGTCAGGCCCTGCGACCGGATCCGGAACATCGACATACTGCAGGACGCCGGGAGCGCCTTCCACGTCATAAACAGCTGCCTTCATTAATTTTCCTCTGTCTCGTCTTTTGACCCTCAGAAAGATCCGTAATGCTCAGGGTAGCCTGGCAATCACCTTTATCTCAAACTGAAAACCGTACAGCCACGTCACGCCGATCCCGGTCAAGGTTGGGTAAGGTGCTTCCCCCCAGTATTCTGGCAGGACACTCCAGATAGCGTCGAGGTTTGACTCAGGATCGACAACAAAAAGGGTAACGTCAACCACGTCATCGAACGTGCAGCCCGCAGCCGTGAGAACAGCATTAAGGTTATCAAACGCCAGACGGATCTGCGCTTTTATATCCTCTTCAGGCGAACCATCTTCCCGGCTACCCACCTGCCCCGAAACAAACAAGAAGCCATCAGATTTGATGGCGGGTGAATAGCGATTGCGCTCATAGAGCGCCTGGCGCCCGAAGGGAAAAACGGCTTCGCGTGTTGTCATATGTGTACCTTTGTAATGGGGCGAACTCTGCCCGGTGAACGTAAAGAGACTTTACAGCTGCTGAAGCAGAGGGATAAACAGGCGACTTTGTCCATCATTGTTTGTAATATCCAAACAATCGGTGAAAAGAGAGGACAAGGGATGGATCGTTTTGATGCGATGCGCGCCTTTGCTCGCGTGGTGGAGGCAGGCAGCTTCACAAAGGCTGCCCAAACGCTCCATATGAGCAAAACCACGGTGACGCAGCTTATTCAGCAGCTGGAAGCGCGCCTGCGCGTCAAGCTGCTCCATCGCACCACTCGCAGGCTCGGCGTCACCCCCGATGGCGCGGTCTACTACGAGCGCGTTATCCGCCTGCTGGCGGACATGGAAGATGCAGAAAACAGCCTGTCCAGTGCGGCGATGACGCCCAGGGGACGCCTAAGGGTGGATGTGCCCACTCCTCTCGCCCGCCTTGTGCTGGTGCCCGCGCTACCGGCTTTTCACGCGCGCTACCCTGATATCCAGTTTGACATGGGCGTGAGTGACAGGGTGGTGGATCTGATTGGCGACAACGTGGATTGCGTCCTGCGGGGTGGCGAAATCAACGACCAGTCCCTGATCGCACGCCATGTCGGCGATTTGCAAATCGGTGTTTACGTTGCACCGAGTTATGTGGAACGCCTCGGCGCCCCCGCGCATCCGCGAGAGCTGGAAAACACGGACCATCGCATCGTGGGATTCTTGTCCTCACGCACCGGTAAGATTGATCCTCTGGTGCTGCACGGTGAGAGTGAACGTATTGAAATTACGGGCGACTATGTGCTTGCTGTGGATGATGGCAATGCTTACCTCGAAGCTGGGCTAGCGGGATTGGGCGTGATTGCGCTGCCGGTCTATATGGCGGCAGCACATCAGGCTCGCGGTGCCTTGATTCCGCTATTTGAACGCTGGCGTATCGCTCCAATGCCCCTGTACCTGGCATTCCCGCCTAACCGCCATGTCAACGCTAAACTGCGCGTTTTTATTGACTGGATCGTTGAGTTGATGCAGCAGCATGTCCCTACTTCTACCATTAAGTGACTACATCTATTCGCTCATCACCGCCGATTGGTGGTCATTCAGGCGGTTTTGACAGAAAGGGAAATATTTATTTGTTTGTTACTGGCAAAGTCAAACCCATCAGAGGAGCCATTTTTGAAAAGCCTGCTTTTGAAGCCGGCTTTTTGCATCTGTGACTCACTAATAGTTACCAAGCGGATTCTTTTCACAGGCAATACCGCAAATGCCCTCAAGTTCGGCTTCGAGCGTTTTAACCAACGATTGAAGGTAGTCTGGCCCTTCCTGATACTGGCGACGTTGTAACTGGTATTCTTCGGTAGAGAGCAAAGTTAATCGTTCTTTGACTCGCTCACCGCATGACGCTATCTCTTCAATAAAATCAACATCATAAAATGGAAGAATTTCTTTAGTTTTGTTATTAAAAACGATGATTTTGACGCTATGAGCATCCAGAACTTCAATGAATTTTTTATCACAGGTTAAGATTGCGGGAAAAAAGAATGCCGCGTTTTTATCAATATTTAAGGTAATTACAAATTCGAGAAAGCGCTGATGGCGAAGATCCCAGGCCATACCTCTAACGTACTCCCAAAATCCCGCCGTATTACGGTTCACTTTGTGAAAAAAGGCTTCCTTAGAACCATTTTCAAAAAAACGCTTAGCGAGCAAAATCTCTCTAATGCCAAAGAAATGGGCTTCATTGTGAGTAAATTCTAGCAGTTCGAGTAATTTTTCCTGCACCTGCTTAGCACTTGTTTTTGGGTTCCGCAGGTGAATCGCGCACATTTTTAACACATATACATATAAGCGATTATAGTCACGAGCCAGCTCTTCCATTAGCGACTTATTTATAAACTCATAATTTTTACGTGCCATATATTGCTGCGTTTTAACTATAATTTCCTGTTCAGACACATTAAATTTTAACTGCCTATGCTGCTGCCAAGCCGCAACATTCAGGTTGCGTAACATCTCATAAGCTCGAATGCGTTCGAAGATTTTTTCCTGTTTATTGAGATCGCTAAAATTACAAAGATTTTCGAGTTCATACAGCAAAGGATCAACATTGACTTCTTCTCTGGCGATGAAGTCAAAAATTTCTTCAAAATCATCAGGAAGTCGAGATCTTTGCCCTTCAAAGAAAGGCTTAAGATAACTTAATACCTGCGTATCGAGCGAGATAGAATAGTCGATGGGAAATGTAACGCGGTTACCAGAGATAAACATTTCTCTGAATATGTCTGGTGTAAGAATAAACACATGCGGCGTTTTGAATAAGCTACGCACGGCAGAACCACTGCTAAAGTTCCTGTTAACCGATAAGCCCGGAGTCGCACCTTTCTGCGCTGCAAAAATGAAGGTATAATCGTCAAGATAGTGGTAATAGAGTGCATATTGTTGAACAGCTGCCTCAAGATTTCCTGAGTGGCAGATATCATAAATAAAATCATGAATAACATTTGCCATTGTGCCCTCCCGGCATCGACGTAGCCTCCATTTTTAACACGCATAAGCTTTTGCTATCAATATATTCAGTATTTATTCCTGCATGCATACTTCATAAAATTTATGCCGCGATACTAACGCACCGGGCATAAACGATAACAGACTGCTTGCCTAAGTTGCATTATTAAATCTGATAATCAATCGCCACTTCTTCCGGCTCCATGACCTGGCGTTTGATCTCGTCCACCGACAGCCCGGCATTGCACAGCTCGATAAAGCGCCACACATAGTTGCGCTGCAGCTGCCCGCGCTTCAGGCCCAGCCACACTGTATTGGCGTCAAACAGATGCCGCGTATCCAGGCGCACCAGGTTCCCGTCTTCGCGTTCTCCGCTGGACTGTTCCGCCACCAGGCCAATGCCCAGACCCAGCTCGACGTAGGTTTTGATCACGTCAGAGTCCTGCGCGCTCAGCACGATGTCCGGCGTTAATCCTTTACGGTTGAAGGCCTCGTCTATGCGCGAGCGTCCGGTTATGCCCTGGCGATACGTAATCAGCGGCCATTTCGCGATCGCTTCCAGCGTCAGTGGTGAAACCTGATTCAACGGATGATCGAGCGGGAGCAACAGGCTGTGGTACCAGCGGAACCAGGGGAAGGCCACCAGTAGCGGGTCGTTGCTCAACCGCTCGCTGGCAATGCCGATATCTGCCCCACCGTTTTGCAGCAGCACTTCAATTTCCTGCGGCGTGCCCTGGATAAGCTCCAGACGGACGTCAGGGAAAAGTTCGCGGAAGGCTTTGATCACCGGCGGCAGGCTGTAGCGCGCCTGGGTGTGGGTGGTGGCGATGGTGAGCACGCCGGAGGCATCATTGGTGAAGAGATCCGCCAGGCGACGCACGTTGCTGGCTTCGTTGAGGATCCGTTCCGCGATGGTGAGCAATGCTTTACCCGGCTCCGTCATGCCGAGCAGCCGCTTGCCGCGGCGGATAAAGATCTCTATGCCCAGCTCCTCTTCCAGCTCGCGGATATGGCGGCTGACGCCGGACTGAGAGGTATAAAGCATATTGGCGACCTCGGTCAGGTTGTAGTCCCGCCTGGCCGCCTCACGGATAATTTTAAGTTGCTGGAAATTCACGATTCACTCCGGCGCATCTGACATAGCTCTATTGTTAGAGTCAGCCGAGCTGCAGAACAAATAATAAAAACCAGCATCTTATGCTTTTCTGGAATATTAGCTCACGAGCTGGAGCTCACGGTTCTCAAGCGACGGCTTGCTGACCAGCGACATTAAAATCTCTTTTACCGCTTGCGCCTGAGGCGACAGCGAGCCGCGAGCGGACATGTTCAGCGACAGCGGCAGGCTCATCGAAGGCGTGGTGATCCGCGCCATCCAGCCGTTTGCCGCACCGCACAGCGAGCGCGCGGCGGATTCCGGCAGTACGGTGACACCCATTCCGCTGGCAATGGCCGCGGTAAGCGTGGAGATTGAGTCGATTTCGCCGATGATTTTGGCCGTCAGGCGGCGCAGGGAGAACGCTTCGTCCACACGCACGCGCACGGCGCTGTAGTCGCGCGGCAGATAGAGGTTCATCTCTGCCACGGCGGTAAGATCGACGCTCTGGCCCGGACAGTCGCGGGTGCCCACGAGGTAGAGATCTTCCTTGAGCAGCGGCTGGCTGGTGATCCCGGCAACCGGGGAGCGATCGTAAAGGACCGCCATGTCCAGTTGGCCGTTGAGCAGCTTGTCATTCAGTACAGAGCCACTGTTTTCATGCAGATAGACCAGCACTTCCGGAAGCTCAGCGCGCACGGCCTGCAGAAGCGGCATAGTGATAGAGGACGCCGCCGTTCCCGGCGCCAGCCCGATAGAAACGTGCCCGCTCAGGGTCTGGCCCACGTTGTTCACCGCAAGCTGCGCCTGTTCACACTGACGCAGGATAGTGCGGGCGTGGGTATACAGGATCTTGCCTGCTTCCGTTGGCGTGACGCCGCGTTTGGTGCGGATCAGTAACTGCTGATCCATCTCGCCTTCCAGAGTAGCCACCTGCTGGCTCAGCGCAGGCTGCGCGATGTGCAGCACTTCTGCCGCTTGAGTCAGGCTGCCGATATCGACGATTTTTACGAAGTATTTCAGTCGTCTTAAGTTCATTTTG
Organism: Enterobacter cloacae complex sp. P13B; assembly: GCF_014895915.1. Classification (NCBI taxonomy): domain Bacteria; kingdom Pseudomonadati; phylum Pseudomonadota; class Gammaproteobacteria; order Enterobacterales; family Enterobacteriaceae; genus Enterobacter; species Enterobacter cloacae complex sp. P13B. The sequence goes on along the minus strand of NZ_JADBQN010000040.1, from coordinate 1,985 downwards.
CCCCCTGTTCGAAATGCATTGCCGGTACTGGCTATCGTTGTTGAACAGGTTTTGCAATATGAATGCCACTTTTACCGTGCGGTCTGAATTGTTCGCTAACCGCCTGAAAATAAGGAAACCTAATCATTGAGGGGGGATTTATTACTGAAACAGCAGTTTACGATCTGCCCCATTAGAGGTATATCCGCACCATTACGGTGCATTCCGCTGTCAAAAACATCATTTTGCCGATTTTGTCAGCAAACGATCAAAAGGCGTTGATCCACCCTTTGACAAGGCGAACGCAGGTCGATAATATGCGCCCCGTTCACACGATTCCTCTGTAGTTCAGTCGGTAGAACGGCGGACTGTTAATCCGTATGTCACTGGTTCGAGTCCAGTCAGAGGAGCCAATTTCCTGTTTTCATGCCTCCTTGCGAATCTTTATCTGATACTGATTCAAGAGGTTAGCGTGAAAATTCTTCCCGGTGTATTTTGATTTAATCCTCCGCATCGGGAAAAATTGGTGGTCAAATCTGGGGTCAGGTTAGTTCGATAATGGAGTGACCCCCATATGTCCCTTACCGATGCGAAAATCCGCACTCTTAAACCTTCTGATAAATCCTTTAAAGTCTCCGATTCTCACGGTCTGTATCTTCTTGTCAAACCGGGCGGCTCACGTCACTGGTATCTCAAATATCGTATAAACGGCAAAGAATCCCGCATTGCACTGGGTGCCTATCCTGCCGTTTCCCTGTCTGATGCCCGCCAGCAGCGCGAAGGTATCCGTAAGATGCTGGCGCTGAACATCAACCCGGCACAGCAGCGGGCAGTTGAACGCGGAGCCTACACATCGGAGAAAGTATTTAAAATCGTGGCACTGGCGTGGCATAAAAGTAATAAAAAATGGTCGCAGAACACCGCTGACCGTCTGCTTGCCAGCCTGAACAATCATGTATTTCCGGTTATCGGCCACCTGTCAGTCTCAGAGCTTAAACCCCGGCATTTCATTGGCCTGCTGAAAGGGATTGAGGAAAAAGGACTGCTTGAAGTTGCGTCCCGCACGCGGCAGCACCTCAGCAACATCATGCGTCATGCAGTTCATCAGGGGTTAATCGACAGCAACCCGGCGGCAAACCTTGACGGCGTAACGGCTCCTCCCGTCAGACGGCATTATCCCGCCCTGCCACTGGAGCGGCTGCCTGAACTGCTTGAACGTATTGAGGCATATCATCAAGGCCGTGAACTGACCCGGCTTGCCGTCCTGTTGACGCTGCATCTGTTCATTCGCTCCAGTGAGCTGCGCTTTGCCCGCTGGTCAGAAATAGATTTCAGAAATAGAACCTGGACGATACCCGCCACACGCGAAGCCATTGCAGGCGTGCGTTATTCCGGGCGCGGTGCCAAAATGCGCACTGCTCATATCGTACCCCTCTCAGAACAGGCCATCGCCATTCTGAAACGGATTAAAGATATCTCCGGTGATGGTGAGCTGGTCTTCCCCGGCGACCATAACCCATATAAACCGATGTGTGAAAACACCGTGAATAAGGCACTGCGCCTTATGGGTTACGACACTAAACATGATATCTGCGGTCACGGCCTCAGGGCAATGGCATGCAGCGCCCTGATGGAGTCCGGTTTATGGTCGCAGGATGCAGTGGAGCGCCAGATGAGCCATCAGGAGCGCAACAGCGTGCGGGCGGCTTACATACATAAAGCGGAATACCTTGATGCTCGAAAAGCGATGATGCAATGGTGGTCGGATTATCTTGCAATTAATCGAAAGGTTTTTATTTCACCATATCTTTTTGAAAAAAATTAAAATATTCATAATATCTTAGCTTTACAGAACGGCCCATTATCGTATTAATCATGGGCCTTTTTTATACTGCCATGCCGCAATCTCCCCCCCTCAAGCTTACTCGGTAATTATTTAAGTAAGCAGCTGATCTTTAATGGTACTCATTGATTCGCAAAGCCCAGTTTAATCAGGATTTTACTAT